>VGYW01000216.1 GCA_016872875.1 Planctomycetota bacterium
TGCCGGTTGTGGAAGCGATTCGCGCAGGTCGGGGCTTCGAGGCAGCTTGGGCAGCGCCCGGTCCTTGGGCGAAGCGCGCGGCCACAGAGTAGGGCGCGACGTTGCGTGCGGTCCCGGACCACGAGGACTTCGAGCCCTCGTCGGGGAGCCAACCTGACCCCGGGGTCGGGTCGCTCTGCACCCTGAGCGAAAAGGAACAAGGGGGCCGAGGCGACACTTCCAATCCGGCCAGTGACATATTATGATAAGGCGAGCCAGCAGGGGCCTGGCGTCATGAAGGGCGTCAAGAGCAGGGGGCGAGCTTGAGCGGCTCCTCCGAATCCGAGTCAGGCACGCTGAGGCATCTCGCCAGGGGCGACCCCGCCGCGCTCGCGGCGTGGTTCGAGGGGAACGTGGATTCGCTCTACGCCTTCGCCTTCTACCGAGTTGGGAGCGACCCCGACCTTGCGGCGGATGCGACGCAGGCGACCTTCGCCCTGGCGCTCGAACGCCTGGGTGACTTCGACCCCAGCCGCGGCTCGATGGCGACATGGCTCCGGCTCCTATCGCGTAACATCATACGCGACTTGCTCTTACACCACCGAAGGGCCGCCCAGCTCCAGGAGGCGTGGGACAATGTGGACGCCTCGCTCGCCCGCGTCTTCGAGCGGATTGACCGCGAGCCCCTGCCGGACGCGGCCCTGGAACGCGAGGAGACCCGCGAGCTCGTGGGCATGGCTCTGGCGAACCTGCCGCCCCAATACCGCGAGGTCCTGGAGGCGAAGTACATGGACGGCCACCCCCTGGAGGCCATCGCAAGGATGCGGTCGGCGACCGTGGACTCCGTGAAGGCGATGCTGCGCAGGGCGCGGGCCGCCTTCCGCGAGACGATGCTCGCCATCGCCAAGTCGGGAGCTATCTGATGTCTGACGAACTGAACGAGAAGGCATTCGAGGAGAACCTCTCCCGCCTCCTTCGCAGGGGCGGGGCGCTGCCGAAGCTCGACCCGCAGCGCCGGGCCGCGATGCTCGTTGCCCTCAAGGCCAGGCAGGCGAAGGCCCCGATGCGCCGCCTGGTCCGTCTGGCAGTCGCGGCGGCGGCTGCGATGGCTTTGGCTCTCGGAGGCTGGCTGCTCTTCGGGAGCAAGCCGGCACCCGTGCGGGTGGTCACGCCGACCAACTGGGCGACCGCTCCCACCGGCGAGGGGGTGTTCGGGGAGGCGATGATAAAGGCTCTGCCCGACGGCTCGGTGCTCATCGTGCGGCGGGGCGCGAGGTTCGCGGAGGAGGGCCAGCGGAGGCTCCGGCTCGATTCTGGCGAGCTGTATCTCATTGTGGCCAAAGCACCTACGCCCTTCGTCGTCGCCACCCCCCAGGGCAGGGCGGAGGCGATGGGCACACGCTTCGCCGTGGCCACGGATGAGGGGACACGTGTCGCCGTGGCGCAGGGGGTGGTGAAGCTGTCGAGCGAGCGTGGCGAGGTGGAGGTGTCCGCCGGCGAGGAAGGCGTGGTGCGGACGGGCGAGAGTCCGCGTCGCGGGCCGGCGCCGCGGCTCTCCCACCTGGTGAGCTGGGCGCGGGAGGCATTGAGCCAGAAGGAGCGGTTGGTTAGCCGCGAGAGGCACGAGACCGGCGAGCTCATCGCCATTGACCCGTGGGGGCAGGAGATGCGCCTGACCCTCCGTAAGTACCACGTGGATATACACATAGAGAACGGCATCGCCCGCACGACGGTGGACCAGACCTTCTTCAACCACGTGCCGTGGCAGATCGAGGGGACGTTCTACTTCCCGCTGCCGCCCGACGCCTCGGTGAGCCGGCTGGCCATGTATGTAAGTGGTTCACTAAATGAGGGCGGGATGGTCGAGCGGAGCCGTGGGCAGCAGATTTACACCGAGATCAAGCTCCAGCGCCGAGACCCCGCGCTCCTGGAGATGATGGAGGGCAACGTCTTCAAGATGCGCATCTTCCCCATCGAGGGGCGCCAGGAGAAGCGCATCTTCCTGAGCTACACCCAACAACTCCCCGAACTCTACGGCACCCTCCGCTACTGGTTCCCGATGGACCACACCCACGACAAGGCCCGCGAGCTGACCATCCACACGCGAATCAAAGGCGGGGCGCACAAGTTCGAGCCACGCTCCAGCACGCATCCCCTTGCGGTCACTGAAGATAGGGACGACATCGTGCTGGACTACAAGGCGTCGGATGTGAAGCCCGACCAGGATTTCCTGCTCCACTTGGTGCCTGGGAAGGCGGCCTCTCGCGAGGGCTTCGCAACCACTGGGAAGGACGGGCTGCGATACGTCTTCGCCCGCGTGGCGCCGAGCCTGCCCGGCCGAATGCAAGTGAAGCCGCGCCAATGGGTTGTGATCAACGATGTCTCGGGCTCCCGCACAAAGCTCGACATCCAGGCGCAGGCATACATACTCGACCGGCTGTTGCGGGAGGCGGACGACTTCGACCGTGTGGCCCTGATCAACACCAACACTGGGGCGGCGGTGGTTGAGCCCGGGTTCGTGGGGGTCCACGACCCCGCCGCCAGGAGGCTTGTCGAGGCGGCGCGGGTGGACCTGCCGCTTGGCGCGACCAATCTGGCCGCGGCGCTACAAGTGGCAGCAGAGGCTATGGTTACGGCGAAAGCGACCAACCCCCACATCCTCTATCTCGGCGACGGCGTCGCGACCGATGGCCAGACCAGCATCGAGGAACTCCTCAAGCTCCTGCCGAGCGGCGCGACTTTCATCGGCATCGGCGTGGGGAAGAAGGCAGACGCTACGTTCCTCCAGGCCGCCGGCGACCAGACCGGCGGCCTGTTCACCCACATCAACCCCGACGAGGACATTGACTGGCGGGCATTCGACCTCGTGGCGTCGCTGAACACGCCGAGGCTGGCGGACGTAAGTGTAGAGTTTCTGGACGCTTCGGGCAAGCCGTGCGATGTCGCGGCCTATCCGAGCGCGCGGGCGCTGGCCGATGGCGAGACGCTCTGCGTCGTCGGGCGGACGGCTGGCGCACTGCCCGCCACGATGCTGCTTCGGGGCAGGCTCGGCGGCAAGCCCTTCGAGCGGCGCTACCCGCTGGCCGGGGCATCGTCCGACGGGGAGTTCATCCCCCGCCTCTGGGCCAAGCGGCACATTGACGAGTTGCTCAAGGGCGGCGAGAAGCACAAGCCCGAAATCGTCGCCCTCTCCAAGCAGTACTACGTGATGACCCCCTACACGAGCCTGATCGTGCTCGAGAACGACGCGATGTACTCACAGTACAACGTCGAGCGCGGGCGGAAGGACCACTGGGCGCTCTACCCCGCCCCGAAGACCATCCCCGTGGTCACGGAGCCGCTGGGCGGGGGCGAGCGGCCGGCGTTGAGCACCGCCCCGCCGCCGGACGAGAAGCCGAGCAAGCTCAGAGAGATCGTCGGCAAGCTCCAGTTCGGCGCTGCCCCGCGCTTCTACCGCTGGCGCACGCAGACGCATGGCCTGGCCCGCTACGCGCTCTACGAGCTCCTGGACAGCGGACGGGCACCGGCCGGCCTGCTCGCTGGCCTGATCGAAGGCGCATCGAAGGCCCCGCGCGGCGCCCAGCCCAGGGCGCGACGCCTCCCGCCAGAGCGGATTGACCTGGTGCGCTCCAGTGGGGAGATAGTGCCCGTGGAGGACATGGTGCCGGCGACCCTCGAGGAGGCCGCCGCCCTCGACCTCCTCAAGCGCTACCAGATGCAGTGGAGGGTGCAGGCGGACCAGAACCGCTTCATCGCCGAGCAGCACGCGAAGGCGGGCGACGCCCACCTTCAGAACGGGGCGTACGACGACGCTCTTCGGCAGTACGAGCGCGCCCTCCAGCTCGACCTGGGGAACAAGGCGGCGGAAGAGGGCCGGCGAAAAGCAGAGAGCTTGCTCGGCGTCACGCGGCCCCGGTTCGCCGACCTGGCCGCCGACTACGCCCGCCAGCGCTCGATCGCGCTAGAGGTCCAGCGAGGCATCAACTGGAGCGCCGCCGAGCGCCCCGTCCTACGGATGTTCGACCCGGCCAATCTGATCGTTGACAACTGGTCCATGTTAACCCTGCTAGTTGACAAGTCACGGAGCATGTCCCGGTTTGAGGACGGGGACACCTGGCTGTGGGGAGGAACCCCGACGGTCAATGGGGTATCCCCCGGCGGCGATTTGTGGGGAACGACAGGGGGGAGCTACGACTGGTTCGATGTGGATGGCGATAGCTTCAGCCTTCGGCTGAGGGACCCCGAGGCGTTCGAACCGTTCTCGGTCCGCTGGGAGCGCGCCAATGGCACGCTGCGCGTCCCTGTGCTGTGGCACGGCCAAGCGGGGCAGATAATGGATTCTGGCGGCTCCTTGGTGGTGACGGACAGCGGGCTGGTGGCGGAGCCTCCAGTGGGTCTCCCGTGGTCCACCAGTGGCGGTGGCGTGCCCGCCCTGCCGGTAGGGACGATGGCGCCGCTGAAGCTCGTGCTGCCGCTGCCGATGTTCCGGGGCACCGCAAAGAACATCCAGCTCACGCCGCAGATGGAGAAGCCGTCGGCCAGGCCGCGCCCGCCCTTCGTGGCGCCGGCCGGCACACGCCTCCTCAGCCGCGGCAAGCCCGTGGCGAGCAGCGACGATGCGCCGATCATCGGCGAGCTCGCCCAGGTGACTGACGGCGACAAGCGGGGCAGCGACGGCTCCTACGTGGAGCTCGGCCCGGGCCGCCAGTGGGTGCAGATTGACCTCGGGCGCTCCTTCGCACTCCACGCAATCGTCGCCTGGCGCTTCCACGGCGAGGCACGCTTCTACCACGACGCCATCGTGCAGGTGAGCGACGACCGCGACTTCATCACGGGCGTCTCGACCCTCTTCAACAACGACCACGACAACTCGTCGGGCCTCGGCGTGGGCAGGGACCTGGAGTACCTGGAGACCTACGAGGGCCGGCTGGTTGACGCCAAGGGGGCCGAGGGGCGCTACGTCCGCCTCTACAGCCGCGGCAACACGTCGAACGACATGAACCACTACACGGAGGTGGAGGTCTACGGCAAGGAGCCGGGCGGGGCGCTCGCGCGGCCGGTCCGCTCGGCGCTCTTTGACGCGATGCGGTCGGTGGCGGGGACGAGTGCCGTGGCCGCGGCCGACCTCCTTGCGGGGCGGAAGGCCGAGCTTCTCGCCAGGGAGCGCACGGACGACGAGGAGCAAGAGCTCGCAGCCATCAAGTCGGCGCTCGCAAAGCTGGCGGCCGCCTACCCGCTGCTCGACGACACGTCGGCCTTCTGGGGCGGGGGCTGGGACCAGCGGCCGCAGCCCTGGGCCTTCCAGCCCCCCGAGGTCACGGCCTATCCGTATCCGTACCACAGATGGTCGCACTGCCTGGCCGCCTACGCGCCCGGCCTCTACAACACGCAGCTCGACATCCTTGAGCTACTCGACAAGGACACCGCGCCGGCCGGCAAGGCGAGCCGCGAGGCCGAGGAGGCAATCGCCCGCGCCCGCGAGGCGGTCCGCCCGGTGAAGGTGCGGCTCGGCAAGGGGAAGCCCGAGGTCCTCGTCGGGCCGGGCGACCGCTTCGCCTTCGAGCGGGCGACGAGCATGCGCCTGAAAGAGCGCGTGGTCTGCGACGGCGAGAGCGTCTATCACCTCTACGGCGAGCTGGGCCTGGCGGCCCGCCGCGGGTCCACAGGCGAGACGCCTGTGCCACCGACGCCTGTGCCACCGACGCCTGTGCCACCGACGCCTGTGCCACCGCGCTGGCGGGCGGAGCTCCGCCAGCTCGCCCCGCACCTCGTCGAGCCGGCCGAGTGGCTGGCGCGCAGGTACGACGTGGCGCTGGCCGAGCGGCGGCCCGGCCGCTTCACGCTGCGCCTCACCCCGGTTGGTGGCACAGGCCTCCGGCCTGTGTCGCCAACAGGCGGGACGCCTGTGCCACCGGAGGGTGGTGGAGTGATTGGTGGCACAGGCCTCCGGCCTGTGACCCCCACAGGCAAGATGCCTGTGCCACCGGCCCCGAGGGCGGCGGCGCACATCCTCCTCACTGTCGGCAACGACGGGCGGATCGCCGAGAAGGCGCTCGTGGTGGGGGACAAGGTGAGCCTGAAGCTCGCCTTCGCCTACGACGGCCCGACTGTGACGGCGCGCTGGTTGGATGGCGACGGGAAGGAGCTGGCGAAGGGCACCTTCCAGGCCGAGCCTTTCACGCCCGACGCCACGACGTTCCGCCCCGACCTCGAGCCCTTCGCGGTCATTGACATGCCGTTGCGTCGGCCATCGGACTATGAGCCCCACGCGCGCGAGGCCTGGGCGCGCAAGGACACGCTGGAGGCCGCCCGCCACGAGCGTCACTTCGCGCTCGCGCGCCTCCAGGCATACTCCGCGTCGGACGAGGACAAGGTGGCGCGAGACCGCATCGCCGCCGCGATGAACGCCATCGTGCAAGACGGCGGGCGCGGCAAGCTGGGCGACCTGGCGCTCCTCGGCTCGTGTGGCTACCACCGCGACGTGGCGGACTGGGCGCGAAAGCTCGGCGTGCCCGAGAGCCAGCCCCTCGTGGCCTTCTACACCCACTACCTCGACCAGGTGGCGCTGGCTAAGGTGCGCGACGCCCACCCGGCCAGCCTAGTCGGGCACGTGGCCGCCTATCTCGCCGCCCTGCCCAGCTTCGGGAGGAGTAAGGAACTCGATACGTTCCTGGCGAACTACAGCGACTCGCCCCTCGCCTTCGCCGCGGTGTGGTACAGCGATGGCGAGAGCAAATGGGCCAGGCTTTTCGGCCACCCGACCTGGGGCGTGGCGGCGGTGCGCATGGCGGCCCTGGGCGCGCACACCGCCGCGCAGCAGAAGCCCGTGGCCGAAGCGTTCGCCCGCCTCCACGAGGAGCTGTCGGCCAAGGGGATCGAGCTGCCCCTCGACGCCAGCGTGGCGACGTCCCTCAAGTCGGTCGACGGAGGGAAGCCCTGGGCGCGGGTGGTGCGGAGCGCCGAGGGGCTTGCCGAGGCCAGCGGCCTGGCCGGCCCGCTCCTGCGGCTGGGCGAGGCCGCGCTGCTGAGGGGCGACGCCGCGACTGCGCGGTCGCTCTTCGCCCGCGTGGGGTCGGCCCGCGACGATTGCCCCCTCCTCGCGCAGTTCGCGGTCGCACAGGCCACGTGGGCGGGCGGTGCCCCGATTGACGCTCTGCCGCTCTTCGAGGCGCTCCTGGCCGAGCTGGAGCGCCGCGGCGTGGCGGCGTCGCCCGCGCTGCTGGCGTCCGCGGCACGCGTCGCCGAGCAGGCCGGCGAGAGCGACCGCGCCGCCGACCTTGAGCAGCGCGCCCTGGCAACCGAGCAGGACCACCTGCCCGACCAGCTCAACGTCCACGCCTTCCGGCAGCGTTACGAGTGGCTCTGGGGCCGCTACCACGCCGAGGCTACGGCCGCGATTGCAGCGAAGGACAAGAAGCGCCTCGAACGCGCCCTGGCCGGCGCCGAGCGCACCTGGAACCACTGGCGGCAGGTGGACCGCGATTACCCGCAAATGGTCGAGGCGATGGCCCACCTCCAAATGGCCGCGGGCCGCAGGGAGGCCGCGTGGCTCTACCTGTCGTCGGTGATGGATGAGAAGCCGAAGGACGCCGCGACGTATCAGCTCCTGGCGGCGTGGTTCCGAGGCCGCGGCGAGCGCGAGGCGGCGCAGGGCTGGCTCGCCCGCGCCTTCGAGTGCGACACGGCGAACCCGCAATGGCTCTTCGAGCGCGCCCAGGTGCTCGACCAGATAGGCCGCCGCGCCGAGGCCGAGAAGCTCTACCGCCAGATCATCGAAGGGCAGTGGGCACAGGGCCTTCAGAGCTACGTCGGGCGCGCCAGAGCGGAGATGCGGGGCAGGTAGCGCCCGAGCCCTTGAGACGTGGTGAAGCGCGGGAGAGATTGACAATCAAAGATGTGAGCAGTTCACGGGAAGTAGCGAAGGGCCTCGGCTGCTCCTGCGACGATGACCTGGGAGCCGCCGAAGCGGTGGACCTCCCAGTGCGGCTGGAGGACCAACTGGAGGCCCCGCGAGCATGGGAGCATGGGGGCGAATCTGCTCCAACTGGCGGCGGGGGCGGTTTCGGAGAGCTTGGCCTCGACGGGCAGCCACGGCTCGCCGTCGCGCACGATGAGGAAGTCGAGCTCCTGCTTCTCCTTGTTGCGAAGGAAGAACAGGGCAAAGTCGCCCTCGCCGGTATCGGTCCAGTAGTGGCAGGCCTTGAGAAGGTGTGAGGCCACGAGGTTCTCGAAGCGCGCCGCCTCGCCACGCACCGCGGCGTAGTCCCAGAGATAGACCTTGCCTTCCCGCCGCAGGGAGCGCGCGATCCGCTTCGCGTAGGGCTTCACCTCGAAGACGTAGTAGAGCTGGTCGAGATAGGCCATCCAGCGCTTGACGGTGGGCGCGCTGGCCTCGAGGTCGCGGGCGAGGGAGGAAAGGCTGAAGAGGGAGCCGACCCGTTCGGGGAGAAGGGCGGTCATCATCTCGATGCGTCCCAGCTCGGGCAGGCGGCTGAGGTCGCGCAGGTCCTCGCGGATGACCAACTGTTCCCTGTTGCGGCGCCAGAGGCGCGCCTTGCGCGCATCCTGGGCGAGAAGGGGCGCCGGGAAGGGGCCGTAGGCCATGAGCGCGGCCAGGGCGCCCTGGGTGGCATTGCCGGGGCGGTCGGCCCGCTCGAAGAGCGCCCCCAGCGCCGCGTCGGGGCCGAGCACATCGGGCCGCTCAAGCTCGCGCGCCGAGAAGGGATGAAGGCGGAAGCTCAGATGGCGCCCCAGCAGGCTATCGCTGCCGCGCATGTAGACCCTGAGCCGCGCGCTCCCGGTCACAAGGATGTCGCAGGGGGCATCCAGCGTGTCGTACACCCCTTTGAGGTTCCGCTTCCAGCGACGGTCCTTGTGAATCTCGTCCAGGACGACGAGAGGGGTTCGCCCGCCCTTTGCGGCCGGGATGACGCTGGAGGGGTCCATCGCCCAGGCTCGGCGGAACTTGAGCTCATCCCAGTTGCGGTACACCCCCACTTCCCGCCGCTGGAGCATCATTCTGGCCAGCGTGGTCTTGCCGGCCTGGCGCGGCCCGGACACGAAGGCGATCTTGTGGTCCGAGAAGGCAAGCTGCTCGATTGGCTGTTCGAGGGAGCGCTTCTTCATGCCGACCAATTTAACGAGTGGCGTTAATTCAGTCAAGCCCGATCCCCAGTTGCGGCGTGGCCGGGGTCGAAGCCGTGCCAGGTGGGGTTGGCAAAGGCGAGGCGGCGGGCCATGATTTTCAGGGCGTCGGGATTGGAGTCAATGAGGACGGCGCTGCGGCCGTTGCGGACGGCGGCCTCGCCGAGCGTGCCGCTGCCAGCGAAGAAATCGAGGAGCACGTCGCCGGGCCTGCTGTGGACGAGGACGATGCGGTTGAGGATGCCGAGGGGCTTCTGGGTGGGGTAGCCGGTGCGCTCCTTGCCCGCGGTGGGGACGATGGTGTGCCACCAGACGTCGGTGAGGGTCTTCCCACGGGCCGCCTTCTCGGGGCCGACGAGGCCGGGAGCCATGTAGGGAATCCGCTCGACGGCGTCGTAGTTGAACGTGTAGCTCTTCGGGTCTTTGGCGTACCAGAGGATGTTGTCGTGCTTGGCGGGCCACCGGGTCTTGGGGCGCCCGCCGTAGTCGTAGGCCCAGACGATCTCGTTCATGAAGCTGTCCCGGCCGAAGATGCCGTCGAGGAGCACCTTGGCGTAGTGGACCTCGCGGTAGTCAATATGGAGGAAGAAGCTGCCGTGGGGCTTGACGAGCCTTCGGGCTTCGGCCAGACGAGGCTCGAGCATTTCCAGGAAGTCGTCGAAGGCGTCGGCGAAGGCCAGGGTGCCGAGCCTCACGGTGGCGTAGCGGCGGCCCTGGAAGCCCGTGCGGTCGCCGCCCTCGTCACGCACGGTCCTGATGCGCGTCCGCCGCTGCACCTTGCCGGTGTTGAAGGGCGGGTCAATGTAGATGAGGTCGAACCCCTCCGAGGGCAAGGCGCGCATGACTGCCAGGTTGTCCCCGAGATAGATGTCGAGAGTTGGGGGCATGAGCCTTCCTGTTGAGGCAGCTATCGGCGGCAATCGAAGGGGATGAATGGATGATTGTCTGGCACCCATCCACCCATCCATTCATCCATTCATCCTCTCAGGTGCGGCCAAGGGCTGTGCTAATGGAACAGCGCCCAGCGCTGCCAGGCCTTTTCGATCTTCGCGAGGTCCATTTCAAGGACCGCCTCAAGCGCCTCCTTCGAGCTCTTGCCTTCCTTGACGGCGTCCACGATGCGGACGAACTTGGCGGGGGACTGTTCGAGGAGCCAGGAGACGAGGCTGAGGGCGACTGCCCACTCGGTGGCCTGCATTTCGCCGACCTTCATGTCGAAGAGCTTCGGGAACGGCGGAGCGGACTTCTTGCGGATGGCGTCGCGGACGACCTGGCGCCACTCCTGCGGCTTGCGTTCGGCGGCGCCGCCGGGGGCGTATTGGGCGCAGTATATCATCGGCTCGCGGAGCGCCTCGATCTCCGAACGCGCCGCCCAGCCCTCGCCGAGCCAGTCGGGAGTTCTGCCGTGGGTCTTGTAGTTCTCGATGGCGAGGTGTGCGGCGCCGTGGGCGATGCGGTGGAGGGTGCGCGCCTTGTCCTCGCGCTCCCCCTGGCTCTGGCCCACGATGAGCACCTCGAGCCGCTCCGTGACCATGTGCACCCCCTTGCCGCCCTTGAGGAAGTCCTTCTCGTTCGGGTTCGCGGTCGGGTGCCGCTCGTAGTACCAGTCGAGGAACCTGTGGTACTCCTCGCGGGAGGGGAGGAGGAGCATGTGGCCCTTGTCGTCCCACTTGATCTCGTCCACGCCTTTCTCGCCGAAGGTCTTGCTGAAGAGAGAGAAGGCCTTCTCGGCCACGGCCTGGTATTCGTGGCACTCCTTGTGGGTTGCAGCGGCCTTGAAGCGGTAGTGCGCGCTCGCGCCGCAGAAGAGGCCGGTGCCGTAGGGATAGAAGCCGCCGCCGGCGCGCTCCTTGGCGTAGAGTGCGGCGATGGCCTCGGCTCGCTTCTTGGTCGCCTCGTCCGCGCAGCGCGGGCAAGGCGTCCAGCCCACCCCCCTACAACAGGCGGGCTCCGGGCAGGCGGAGCAGAAGGGCTGATACCTGGCGCTCGCGCGGTCGTGGGTGGGGCAGGGCACGCGCATCGTGTCGCGGCATTGAGCACACTTGAATGCCTCGGCCTTCGGAGCCTTGGCCGCGGCGGCAAGGGCTGCGGCCTGGGGCAGGAGCAGGAGGGCAGAGGCGATTGCGAAGGGCAGGTGCCTTCGTCCCATGGGGGGCTCCGTAGAAGCTACTTCGGTGGTGCGGGTGCCAGGGGGTTTCGGGGGCGGGGCCTGTCCTCCCAGGGCCACTGGCCGGTGGCCTTGCCGTCGTCGCGCGCGATGTCGGCCCCGAACCAACCGAGGAGGAAGTCGAGCATCTCCACGTAGCGGGCGTTGAAGATGATGCCGCCCCAGCCGAGGTGGATGTAGTTGGTCCAGGCGGGGACGAAGGCGGCGTCGCCGAACGGCCCGACCATTGGGGCGATGGGGCCGACGCCTTGGAGGTTGATCGTCCGGGGGTCCTTGAGGTCGTAGTGGTGCCAGCCGATCTCCTCCTGGCCCCAGAGGATGAGGCCGATGCACTTCTCGTAGTGGGAGGTCATCCCAATCTCCCCGCCGCCGATGCCGGCCACGTAGCCGTCCACCTCGCTCCAGCCGATCGGCACGAGGACCGGCGTGTTGGAGTAGAGGGCGAAGGCGGGGTCGAGCGACCAGGTGAGGCCGATGTCCGCCATGTCCACCGCGTCGTCCCCGCGGTGCTGGAGGTAGACGCAGCCGTTGAGGGCGGCAAACAACAGCGCGGTTCCGATGGTCTTCGTTGGGTGTCTCCTGATTGGGGCGGCCCTTTGGGGCGGATGGTTGACAGGATCGATTGAATCGATTGAATCGACTGAATCGATTGAATCGATTGAATCGATTGAATCGATCGGATCTCCTTTCGGGGGCCCCCTGTTCCCCGGCTATTGCCGCTCGGCTGGGGCCTGGGGCATGAGCTGGCGGCGGATGTCCTCGAACTCCCAGGCCGCATCGTCGGCCTCCTGGGGGCTCTGGCCGGGCCAGTGGCCGAGGAGCGCCCCGTCGTCCCCGCAGAGGTCAATCCCGGCAAAGCCGAGCGCGAAGTCGAGCATCTCGAAGTAGTTGGCGTTCCCAACGAAGCCCACGTGGACCACGTGGAGGTAGTGGCGTCATGACGGAGCCGGCCCTGGCCGCCCATGTGGCGGGGTGAGCATGCCCGGCAGGCCGACGTCCTGGCAGTGGAGCGAGGCGAGGTTCTTGGGGTCGAAGGTCTGCCAGCCGAGCTCCTCGTAGCCCCATGCCAGCATGCCGACGGCCGACAGGTAGAACCGCGTCCGCCCAGGCGTCCGCGTGCCCAGCCCCAAGAGCTGCCCGCCGCCCAGCCCGACGAAGTGCCCGTCCACGTACCCAACCCCCACCGGCGTGAGCGATGCGAAGGAGCCGTAGAAGGCCACGCCCGGCTCCTCGCTCACCGTCACCCCGACGTCCACCACCTCCAGCGCGTCCTCCACGCGGTCGAGCAGATAGAGGCCCGCGAAGAGGAAGGGGTTCTTCGCGCGTTCGAGGAGCGACGTGCAGCCGGCCAGCGCGCCCAGGCACACAACACAAAGCGCCGCCCACGACAACAGCTTCGAGCCGCGAGCCACGAGCGGCGAGCTTCCGCCAGGTCCTCTCAAGGCTCGTAGCTCGTGGCTCGTGGCTCGCGGCTCGGCGGGAACCTGCACGCGGAACCCTCAGTAGTCCTGGAAGCCCATGTGGTAGTCGGCGAACTCGAAGGAGTTGACGTCGGCCTCCTCGGCGGTCTGCCATGGCCACTTGCCGAGGCGCACGCCATCGTCGCCGCAGAGGTCGAAGAAGATGAAGCCGAACAACAGGTCGAGGGCCTCGTAGAGGTGGGCATTGGCCATCAGGCCGAGGTTGCCCGCGTGCGCGTAGCTTCGGAAGCTGGGGAACGGCCCGGGGCGCCCCGTCGGCTGGAGGAACAGCGGCGCCCCGACGTCCTGGCAGTGGAACGTCGAGAGGTCCTCGGTGTCGAAGGTGTCCCAGCCGATCTCCTCGTAGCCCCAGACGCCGACGCCGCCGCCGAGGAAGTAGCAGCGTGTGGCGGGGAAGCGGCTGTGGCCGATCCCGAAGAGCTGTCCGCCCCCCAAGCCGATGAACCAGCCCTGGACGTAGCCCCCGCCCACGGGCGCGACCGACGCCGCGTCAGTGTAGAGCGCGAAGCTCGGCTTCCACGTCAGCGTGAAACCAACGTCCATTGTCTCCATGACATCCTCGAACCTGTCCTGGAGGTACAGCCCGACGCCGTGGGGGAAGCTCCTCGCGCGCCGCCCCAGACTCGTGCACCCCGTTGCCGCGCACAGGCCGAAGCCCGCGGCCGCGGCCAACAGAAGCCTCTGGCTCGCCTGCCTCATCCGCACCTCCTTCGCCCCTTCCCACCCAGAAGGCGTTTATACCAACCGGGAGGCGGGGAGTCAACAGAATCTTCTCTTGCATTTTCCGCCCGCTTCCACTATCCTAGCTCGGCAATTCATGCCCTGGGCGCGTCAATCCAGCATTCGATCAGAGGAGAACAGGGTGGACTGTGAGGCTTTCATAGCGGAACAGGTGGAGGACATCCGCCGCACGGTGGGCGATGCGACGGCCATCAGCGCGCTCTCAGGCGGCGTGGACAGCTCGGTCGTCACCGTCCTCGGCCACCTGGCCATCGGCAAGCAGATGACTGTTATCTTCATTGACGACGGCCTGATGCGCCAGGACGAGCCGAAGCAGGTGAAGAGCGTCTTCGCCAAGCTCGGCATCAAGGTGCAGGTACTCGACGAGGCCGAACGCTTCTTCCAGGCATTCAAGGGCCTCACCGACCCCGAGGAGAAGCGGAAGGCGTTCCGCGACACCTTCTACAAGGTGTTCGGCGACGCCGTGCGCGATTCGGGCGCACGCTTCCTCCTCCAGGGCACCATCGCGCCCGACATCATCGAGACGCAGAAGGGCGTGAAGACCCAGCACAACGTGCTCG
>VGYW01000217.1 GCA_016872875.1 Planctomycetota bacterium
CACCACCGCCTGGGTCTGGGCAGTGACCCCTGAGCCGTCCTGGGGCACGAGGCGGACGCCGGCCCTGCGGAGCTTCGGGAGCACCTCCAGGTCCTCCCCCGCGTCGAGATAGCGGTCGGAGCCCGAGACCTCCCAGCCGGCGGCAAGGAGTGCCTGGGCGAGCGGGTTCATCCCCACGCCCGCCACGCCGACCAGGTGGGCGTGCGAGGCGGTCATCTCCCTGTCCCTATCTCTTTCGGCAAGCTGTTCGGCGCGCGCCGGGCGGCCAGAGCGGCGCGGGCGTTGCGAAGGGCGTCGTGGAGCTTCCTCTCGAGGAGGTCGCGGGGAGGAAGCTCGGTGAGGTACTCGGCCACGCGGATGCCACTCGGGGCGAGCTGGAGGAGCTCGACGTGCTCGTAGGGGTCGCGAAACACGAGGTCGGGCGTCACCTTGTCTTCGTCGCGGAGCGCCTTGATCTCCTGCTTCACGACTTCCTCTGGTTTCTTCGCCAGAGCCGTGCGCTCGAAGAGCATGGTGCCGATCTTGCGTCGGAGGGCTCGCGTGCTCCATCGCTCGATGCGGCACATCTCTGCATAGAAGTCCCGCTTGAGCGGATCCTCGATGGAGATGATCTGGCGGAAGTGCGTCCAGCTCAATTGTCCACTCAGTGCGTGGACAATTCTCTGGTCAGGGAATGCCTCGGCGAACTGGACCATGTAGAAGAGGTTGGTTCTCGTGAAACCGCGGCCATATTCGGCGGTCAATTGTCGTGACAGTGTTGCGACAATCTGCTCGCCATAGTCGGCACGCTTCTCTTTCAGGATGTCCTTGCGGATGCGGGCGCCGATGGACCAGTAGAGGGTGACAAGGCCGGCGTTGACCGCCTGCGCGGTGTGCTGGCGGGCGGACTCGATCAGGGCACGGATGTCGCCGAGCAGGCGAGTGGTTTCACGGGGTGCGACGGCCTTCGCTCTCACAGGCGGCGCGGGGTTCCGAGCTCTGGCGGTGTTCTTCACCTTTGTGCTCCCTCAAGACGCAGCGAGGAATGACCCTGGCTCGCACATTCTAGCGGCCGGGTGCTGGGGCTGCAACTGGTTTGGAGCACGTTTGACAGTCCGGCGGCCCGGCGGGTATTATGCAGCCAAAGCCGGGAGAAGGGCCGGGTTCCGGCGGCATTCGACGGAATGGTGCTGTGTCGCGCGTGGCAGCGGGGATGGATGAATGGATGGATGGGTGGATGGATGGATGCAAGACAATCATCCATTCATCCACCCATCCAATCATCCCCATTCCTGCGGCCGATGGCCGCTTTGAGGGTCAGGCTCCGCGGGCAACATCATGCGTATCTGGTCGCCAATCTCAGCCTTCGACCCGCGAGAGGAAGACGCGGTCCACGCCACCGCCCTGCGCATCCTCGATGAGGTCGGGGTGCTTGTGGAGAGCGGGACGATCCTCGAGCGCCTGGCGGCCTTCGGGGCGCGGGTGGACAAGGCGGCGATGCGGGCGACCTTTCCCCCAGGCCTCGTCGAGCGCTTCCTCGAAGAATCCGACCGATTCGACTGGCCGAGCGTCACCCCATCCGTCCGCGGCTCCGCAGGCGTCTACCACGGCTACTACCTCGACCCCGAGACGGGCCACTACGAGCCGTGGACGCTCCCGACGCTTCTCCGCTACCTCAAGGTGGCCCACCACCTCGAGCACACGAGCGGCTTCATCAGCGTGAACTTCGGCATTCGCGGCGTGCCCGAGGCGGCGACCGAGCCATTCTTCCACTACCTGGCCCTGAAGCTCCAGGGGACGAGTGCCGCGGGGGTGACGGACGTTCGGCAGGCGCCCCTGGCCCTCGAGATGTGCGAGGCGGCGGCGAGCGAGCTCGGCGATTGCGGATTGCGGATTGCGGATTGCGGATTGAAGGCAGAAATCCGAAATCCGAAATCCGAAATCCGAAATGCGGGTGCCGCCCGCCTCTTCCGCGGCGTGGTCTACATGGTCTCGCCCCTCAAGCTCGGGCGCCAGGAGGCCGAGGTGTTCGCCTTCTTCGCCGAGCGCGGCATCCGCACGGGCGTCGGCCACATGCTCTCCCTCGGCGGCACCGCGCCCGTGACCATCGCTGGGGCGCTGGCCCTCAACCTCGCCCAAGACCTCTTCACCGGCATGCTCCAGCGGGCCTTCTTCGGCGGACGGAGCTTCGGCCTCGGCTGCGGCGTCTCGCCCCTCGACATGCGGACCGGCATGTACTGCTACGGCCGGCCCGAGCAGCAGCTCTGCAACGTGGCGCTCGCGCAACTGGCCCGCCGCTACCGCGTGCCCTTCTGGGGCCACTGCGGGCTGAGCGACGCCAAGCGCCCCAGCGCCGAGGCCGGCTTCCAGAAAGCCCTCGGCGCCGTCCCCACCCTCATGGCCTGCGGCCGCACCTACATCTCGGCCGGCCTGCTCTCGGTTGACGAGGTCTTCTCGCCCGTCCAGATGGTGATAGACGACGAGGTGGTGAGCGCGCTCGCGCGGTTCGCCCGCGGCTTCGAGGTGAGCGAGGAGACGCTCGCCTTCGACCTCATCCGCGAGGTAGGGCCGGGCGGCCAGTTCCTCGGCACCGAGCACACCGTGCGCCACTTCCGCTCCGAGCTCTGGGAGCCGCGCATCTTCGCACGCGAGATGCTCACAGGCTGGCTCCGCCACGGGGCGAGGAGCGACGTTGACGTCGCGCGCCAGGCCGTCCAGGAACTCCTCGGCCGCGAGCCGCTCCCAAGCCGCATCTCCGACGAGCTCGACCGCAGGCTGCGGGCCATCATCCGCAAGGCCACGGGCGTTGAAACGCCGCCCGTGGAGGCTGAGTGAGGCGCCAGTGAAGACTGGTCTGTTCCTCAATCGTCCTCGTCCCTCGTCCTCGTCCTTCGTCCTCGGTCTTCCTGGCCTGACGGAGAGGAATCGAGGACGAGGGACGAGGACGAGGACGATTGGGAAGAGAAAACGCGCGTTCCGGCTCCAAACCCCTTGAAGAACCCCCTCTGAGACAGTAGAATGGCGGCAGGTGTTGCTTGCCGGGCGGGTGGTGGAATGGCAGACACATTGGACTTAAAATCCAAGGGGGCCTAAAAAGCTCCATGCGGGTTCGACTCCCGCCCCGCCCACCATTCGAGAACGACGACGACGACGAGGACGACGACGATTCTTCTCTGTCCTCTGTCGTCTGTCCTCTGTCCTCTCTGACGGTGCGTGCGCCCTTTGAGGGCAAGGGGGTGCGAGATGATGTGGGTCGGGTCCACCGGTCGCTCCATCTCGTGGGGGGCGTCGGCGCAGAGGCGCCTCGCGTGCTTCGCGCGGGCCGCCGGGCCGCCCCCCGTGGCTCACGAGGGCCACGGCAGGCCGGCACACGAACACGTTCATCACTACAAGCCGTCGGGGGTGCCCGTCCACCTCATCGTCGGGCTGGTCGCCGGGGGGCTGGCGGTCATCATCCTGGTGGTCGGCATGATCGCCAGCCGCCCCAGGGTGCCGAGCCTGGCCGAGGTGCGAAGCATGCTCGGCATCCCGGCCGCGGGCCTCCCCGTGGGCTTCAAGGTCTCGCAGGTGGACTTCATGAACCAAATGAAGACGCCGCGGCACAAGGAGGAAGACGACAAGTGCGTCTACCTCTACTACGATATCCAGGAGGGGACATTGGTCTTCGTGGTTGACCGCGGCGGCTGGAACGATTCGGGGGAGGCACGCATCCAGCGAATGTACGTGCAGTGAGGACCACTGGTGCCTTCGTTCACGACCGCCCGCGAGCTCGTCACGGGCATCGGCTGCGTCGGTTGTGTTGGCAAGCAGGCGGTGGCGCTGGGCCGCCACGCACTCATCGTGACCGGCCGCTCCGCCATGCGGAGAAGCGGGGCGACCGCTCGCGTCGCGTCGCTCCTCAAGGCCGCTGGCGTTGAAGCCGCCGTCTTCGAGCAGGTCGAGCACGACCCCGACGCGACGACGGTTGACGCCGGCCGCGCGGCGTGCCGCGAGGGGCGGTGCGACCTCGCCATCGGCCTCGGCGGCGGGAGCGCGCTCGACGCCGCCAAGGCTATCGCCGCACTCGCCAACGAGTCCGAGCCCGCCGCCGACTTCGTCCTCGGCAAGCCCATCGCGCAGCCCGGCCTCCCCTTCATCGCTATCCCCACGACCTCTGGCACAGGTGCGGAGGTGACTAAGAACGCCGTCATCAGCGTCCGTGCCGCGCGGCTCAAGCAGAGCATTCGGGCCGAGTGCATGATGCCGGCCGTGGCCGTCGTGGACCCCGAGCTCACGGTGTCGTGCCCGCCGCAGGTCACGGCCGCGGCCGGGATGGACGCCCTTGTGCAGGCCATCGAGAGCTTCACGTCGGTCCACGCCACGCCGCTCACGGATGCCCTGGCCTTCGACGCCGCCTGCCGCCTTCTCAGTTGGCTGCCCGCGGCCTGGGAGGATGGGAAGGACATTCGGGCCCGCGAGCAGTGCGCCTACGCCAGCCTGATGGCGGGCATGGCACTCGCCAACGCCCGCCTGGGCGCCGTCCACGGCATCGCCCATCCCCTCGGCGCGCGCTACGGCATCGAGCACGGCGTCATCTGCGCCCTTCTGATGCCCCACGTGATGCGCCTCAACCGCGGCCACGTGGGGGACAAGTATGACCGCCTCTGCGCCGTTGCGGGCGGCGACATCATCGAGGTCTTCGAGGCCCTCGTCGAGCGTTTCGGCCTGCGCCGCGCACTCGACGGCGTGGCGATTCCCCGCGAGGACTTCCCCGCCATCGCCCGCGAGAGCCTGCCCTCAGGCTCCCTGAAAGCCAATCCCCGCAAGTTCACAGAGGGCGATGTGATCACGGTCCTCGAGGCGCTTACGCTGAGCCTTGTCCCTTAGGTCCCTGTGGTCGCTGTGGTCCCTCATCGAAGAAGGGACCACAACGACCACAGGGACCACAGGGACGAAAGAGAGAGCCAGCCGTGCCCCACAGCCGCGATGCCAGCATTCTGCGCGAGCTTGCGAAGCGCTACGCGGAGGTCTGCCGCAAGCCGACCTACGACGAGCGGCGCGGCCTCTGGCGGCGCCACAACTCGCTCCAGCGCACCCGCCCACTCCTCTACGTCCGCTGGCTCGCCGCCTGGCACGAGGCGCCCGAATCGCGGCTCGCCTGCGAGGACCCCTTCCTCCGCCCCTTCGAGAACCACCTCCGCCAGATGCTCTTTCAGGACACCATCGGGGACGACTACGTCCTCGAGCCCTGGCTCACCGCGCGGGCAAGCGTGGCGACGCCGCCCGAAGGTCTGTGGGGCCTCCCCATCCGCCACAGCGCCAGGACCGCCCCGCGTGGCTCCTGGAAGTTCCAGCCCACCCTCGCCACCCTCGACGACGCCGAGCGGCTGACCTTCGCCCACCATCGCATTGACGAGGAGGCCACCGCCCGAAACGCCGCACGCCTCCACGACGCCGTGGGCGACGTCCTCCCCATCGCCATTGACCGCTCCCCCGCCTACACCGGCTGGAACGGCGACATCTCGACCCTCCTCACCCAACTGCGCGGACTCGACCAGCTCATGCTGGACATGATGGACAACCCGGCCTGGCTCCACCGCGTCCTCAAGTTCATGAGCGATGCCATCCTCACGACCCACGACGAAGCCGAGGAGATGGGCTACTGGACGCTGTGCAACCATGCGAACCAGGCCATGCCCTACGCCGCCGAGCTGCCCGACCCCTCGCCCGGCCCTACGCCGGTCGCACGCGACAAGCTCTGGGTCTTCGTCGCCGCTCAGGAATACACCCTCATCAGTCCCGCCATGCACGACGAGTTCCTGCTCCAGTACCAACTCCCCATCATGTCGCGCTTCGGCCTCTCGGCCTACGGCTGCTGCGAGGACCTCACACGGAAGATAAGCATGCTCCGCAAGGTGCCCAACCTCCGCCGCATCGCCGTCACGCCACGGGCCGACGTTGCCAGGTGCGCCGAGCAGATCGGCACGGACTACGTCCTCTCCTGGCGTCCCAACCCCGCCCAGATGCTCTGCTGCGGCTACGACCCGGCCCTCATCCGCAAGGTCATCCGCGACGGCATGGAGGCGAGCAGGGGCTGCCACGTGGACATCACGCTCAAGGACGTCGAAACCGTCCAGGGCAAGCCCGCCAACCTGCGGCGCTGGGTGAAACTCGTCCGCTCGATCACTGACCACTACACGTGATCAGGCGAGCGATGCGCCACAGACTCTTCTGCGGTGTGACATGGCCCCGCTATGGCCAACGCCAGATTGGCCTACCTGAACGCGCGGTCGAATCGGCTGTCGCTCTTCAGCTTGGCCACGAGGCGGTTCTTCTGCTCCTCGGTCATCCCAGGGATCACCTGACCCAGAACGGACAGAACCCGATCTATGGCGCCGTCCCTTGGGGAGGGTTGGCTATACTGTGCCAGCAGCTCGTCGAACTTGTCTTTGGGCAACCCCTCTACCGGGCCACCGGCTTGTTGCCTCATCCAGATGAACCTCCGCCTGTCAACCCATTGCGGCGCATCAGGCCGGGCGGCTTGGGGAGAAAGCATGTCGGCTATCACGGCATCGCGGTCCGATTCATTGACATCCTGCACCGCCACCCTGGAATAGAGGTTCCCCACTAGCCAACCAAGTCGCGCCTGGAATATCTCCTTCAGTCGCCCGCGACGCACATCCACCAGGGCCTCATAGTGTTGAGCCCTGAGCGCGAAGCTGACCTGGAGCAGCGCAACGCAAGGCTCGGCGAAGCCAATCGCGGCATCGGGGTGGAGGTAGAAGAGGCCCAGTGCCTGCTCGTTCTGATTGATGACCCTCTCAAGCAACTCCTTGGCCCTGTTCTTGTCGGCGGCGTGGTAGGCTCGTTCGCTCAGGCGCGTGCAGACCTTGCCTAGCAGGTCATGCAGGACATCCTGGAGCTTGCGGATCACGGCCAGGTTGATGTAGCTTGAGCGGCATCTCCCTCCTCTATCCGGCCTGCGCTCCAGGTCGCAGGTCTGGGTAAGCACCAGAAAGCCAGTATACTTCGGGTCCACGAAGTGAGGGTGTACGCCATCCAGCAGGGAGCCGAGTGCAGTGGCCGAGAGCAGGATGTCCCCTTGCTGAAGATCATCCTCGGTCGTGAACGGCGCGTAGGCAAAGTGAGATGGTCTCAGGAAGCTCTCGGCCATCCCTATGTCTCTGTCGACGACTCACATGAACCAACGCCGGGGTCCCGCGGAGCGTATCTGAGCCTGACGTTGCCCTCGGTCTTCCCGGAAGCAACGGTTCGCGCCCAAGGCGTCGGATGCGCGCCTGAATCAGGTCGGGCGACGACGCGTCGGTCCGGCTTGCCCCGCACAGTCTTGCCTGCCTCAGCAAGACTGGTTGAGTGTGTGAGCACTTCGTCATCGGGCGGCGAGAACATCGGTAGCCTCCTGCAAGGGCAGCTCCAGGGCAGCGAGGAGCTTCTCCACCGTTGAAGAGATGTCGTTCACAGGTAGTCCCAGCCAGGCGATCAGATCGTCATGGTTCTGCGATTCACGGTGGAAGTTGCACATCACTGTGCTGCCACCCTCGTTCACAATGATGGAGAGATTCAGCTTCCCGTCTTGGAATCTGAGAGTCCTGACCGAACTCCGGGCGACAATCTCAAACGCAGCGTCCGTGAGGCGATCGTCCAATTGCGAAGACAGAAGGCCCTCGCAATCGAGCAAAGGATCCTTCGACGCGAAGTACACGTTTATGCCGGCAGCGATCGCCGGAGTAACCGGTAGCTCCCGCAGGGCTGTTTGCGCTGCCACTTTCGCCCGCTCGAGGTTCTCGTAGTTCCTCTCCTCCAATTCGATCTTAAGGCGACTATGCTCCAGCATCACCCGAATGCCGCCATCGGGATGGCGCACAATGTGGGGTGAAAGCCCATCCACTGGTACATACACCTCCATGTCCCTGCCAGGCGGAAGCCCGAAAACGTACTTGCCGATGCCAGCCGGCGTGAGTATCGCCGGGTTCCAGCGCGCCACCACAACAACGCTCCAATCGCGCGGCTCAAGGAACATGCTGCCCTCTTTTCTCACTGGGGTGGCCCAGTGTCACCCTGCCTTGGCGCTCCACACGTCTTGGCGGTCATCTGTACTTCATCATACCACTAGTGGCGCACATATGATAGCGATCGTTGGGGGCGGAATCAAGGGGCTGTCTGAGTTGCCCATCCGACCCGGGTGGGAACCGCTTGCAGAAGGCTGTCGGCCATGCATGCAATCGCGCTGTTGGTTGCGGTGGGTTCCGTGACTTTAGGCGCCGAGCTGCCCGACCCCTCGCCCAGCCCTACGCCGGTCGCACGCGACAAGCTCTGGGTCTTCGTCGCCGCTCAGGAATACACCCTCATCAGCCCCGCCATGCACGACGAGTTCCTGCTCCAGTACCAACTGCCCATCATGTCCCGCTTCGGCCTGTCGGCCTATGGCTGCTGCGAGGACCTCACACGGAAGATAAGCATGCTCCGCAAGGTGCCCAACCTCCGCCGCATCGCCGTCACGCCACGGGCCGACGTTGCCAGGTGCGCCGAGCAGATCGGCACGGACTGCGTCCTCTCCTGGCGTCCCAACCCCGCCCAGATGCTCTGCTGCGGCTACGACCCGGCCCTCATCCGCAAGGTCATCCGCGACGGCATGGAGGCCAGCAAGGGCTGCCACGTGGACATCACGCTCAAGGACGTCGAAACCGTCCAGGGCAAGCCCGCCAACCTGCGGCGCTGGGTGAAACTCGTCCGCTCGATCACTGACCGCTATGGCTGAGGGGCCTCCTGGCGCCAATAGCGGAACACTGTTGGCACATAGGCGCGGGTCTCGGCCGGCGCGCGCTGGCGGATGAGCTGCTCGGACGATAGCTCGGGGTTGGCCTTGCGCAGCCGGCCAACCGCGCCCGGGCCGGCGTTGTAGGCCGCCACGTAGAGCCAGCGGTCATCCCGGAAAAACTTGCGCAGCCAGGCCAGGTAGAGGGTGCCGAGCTGGATGTTCAGATCGGCGTCGAAGAGGTCGTCCGGCCCGCTGTAGCTGATGCGGTTGTTCTGGGCCACCTCGCGTGCAGTGGCGGGCATGAGCTGCATGAGGCCGCGCGCGCCCGCGCGGGAGACCGCCCAGCGGTTCCCCGCGCTCTCGGCCCTGATGACCGCAATGACAAGGGCAGGCTCCAGGCCGTTCGCCGCCGCGTGCCGGGCCGCCAGGATGCGCCAGCGCTGCTCCCGACGCGACGTCTGCACGATGGACACGACGACAGCGACGGCCAGGACCAGCGCGACGCCGCCGAGGACGATGAACCTGTTGCGCTGCGCCCGCCGCGAGCGCCCGGTGAGCCAGGTGAGGTCGGGCCGCCACTCGACGAGCCTGCGCCAGGGGCTTCTGTTCCTTGGCCTTCTTCGGCAGCACTTGGCGGAGCAGTGGCGCCACAGGCAAGATGCCTGTGCCACCCTTTGGGTTGTTCTGGTGGCACAGGCTTCTAGCCTGTGGGACACTGAGTGTGGCCGAATCATCACCGTGCCTTATGGGCGGCCTGGGCGAGCGGCTCCACGAAGTCGCCGACCGTACGGAGGAGCGCGTCGAGCGGCTGGGCGAGGTGGGCCTCGATGACGCGGGCGACGGCGCTCCCCACAATGCAGCCGTCGGCGACCTCCGACATGGCCGCGACCTGCTCGGGGGTGGAGACACCGAAGCCGACGACGAGCGGCTTGTCCGTGGCCTGGCGCAGGCCGCGGAGCTGTGTCGCCAGCTCGGGCGGCAGCAGGGTGCGCGCCCCGGTCACGCCCGTGACCGAGATGCAGTAGATGAACCCCGTGGCCGCGCGGTTCACGAGGGCAACTCGGTCGGGCGTTGAGGTGGGGGCGACGAAGAAGACGGTGCCGACGCCGTGCTGTCGGCCCGCGGCAATGAGTTCGCTTGCCTCATCGGGCGGCAGGTCGGGCACGATCAGGGCGTCAATGCCGGCGTCGGCCGCCTCGGCCACCAGGCGGCCCGGGCCGCGGTGGTGGATAGGGTTGTAGTAGGACATCAGGGCGATGGGAATCTGGCTCCGCTGGCGCAGCTCGCGCACGAGGCCCAACAGTTGGCCGAGCGTGACCCCCGCGGCCACGCCGCGGGCGTGGGCCGGCTGGAGGTCCGGGCCGTCGGCCACGGGGTCAGAGAACGGCATCCCGAGCTCGATGGCGTCCACCCCCCGCCGCTCCATTTCGAGGATGAGGGGAAGTGTGGCCGTGAGGGAGGGGTTTCCCGCGCAGAGATACACGTTGAGCGCGAAGCCGTGGGCGGGGCGAAGGCGTTGGTAGAGGGCGCCAATGCGGTTCATCGCAGTTCCAAAGGGTCGAGACTCATGACGCGTGATGCGTGACGCGTGACGCGTGAGAAGAGGGAAAGAGATTCCGCTACTCTCCAGATCACGGGTCACGCGTCACGCGTCAGGTTCCCCTTCTCCAGAATCCTGGCTACGGACTCCACATCCTTATCTCCCCGGCCAGACAGGCCAATGACCAGCAGCTTTTCGGCGGGGAGGGTGGGGGCGAGCTTGATGGCCTCGGCCACGGCGTGGGCGCTCTCGAGGGCCGGGATGATGCCCTCGAGGCGGCTGAGGGACTGGAAGGCGGCCAGGGCCTCGGCGTCCGTGGCGTAGGTGTAGCGGGCGCGGCGGGTGTCGCGGAGCTGGGCGTGCTCGGGGCCGACGCCTGGGTAGTCGAGCCCCGCCGACACCGAGTGGGTCTCGCGTATCTGCCCCTCGTTGGCCTGGAGGACGTAGCTTCGGGAGCCGTGGAGGACGCCGACCGTTAGCTCGGCGAAGCGGGCGGCGTGGCGGCCCGTGGCGATGCCCTCGCCGCCGGCCTCGACTCCGACCAGTTGCACGGTTGGCTCGTCGAGGAACTCGAACCAGAGGCCGATGGAGTTGCTGCCTCCGCCCACGCAGGCGACCAGGAGGTCGGGCAGGCGGCCCTCTTTTTCGAGCAGTTGGCGGCGCGTCTCGCGCCCGATGACCGCCTGGAAGTCGCGGACGATCATGGGGAAGGGGTGGACGCCGGAGACCGAGCCGAAGCAGTAGTGGGTGGAGCGGACGTTCGTCACCCAGTCGCGCATGGCCTCGTTGATGGCGTCCTTGAGGGTCTGCGAGCCGCTGGTGACCTCGCGGACTTCCGCGCCCATCTGGCGCATGCGGAAGACGTTGAGGGCCTGGCGGCGCATGTCCACGGCGCCCATGTAGATGACGCAGTCGAGTCCGAAGAGTGCCGCGGCGGTGGCCGTGGCCACGCCGTGCTGGCCGGCGCCGGTCTCGGCAATGACGCGGCGCTTGCCCATGCGGCGGCACAGGAGCGCCTGGCCCAGCGTGTTGTTGATCTTATGGGCGCCCGTGTGGAGGAGGTCCTCGCGCTTGAGGTAGACCTTTGCTCCGCCGAGGTGGCGCGTGAGGCGTTCCGCGAAGTAGAGCGGGGTCGGGCGGCCTGCGTAGTCGGCCAGGTAGGACGCCAGCTCCGCCTGGAACGCCGCATCGCCCTTCGCTGCCAGGTACGCCTGCTCGACCTCCTTGAGCGCGGGCATGAGCGTCTCAGGCACGAACATCCCGCCGTAGGGGCCGAAGTGGCCGAGGGAGTCAGGGTGGGTGCTCATCAGGTTTCCAACGAGTACTTCCGGCGGAGCTTCTCGGCGGGCGTGAGGCGGCCGGCCGCAATGTCGCGTTGGGCCTCGTCGAATTCCTCGGCGAAGCCGGGGATTCGCAGCAACTCCTCCGTCGCGTCCTCTTCCTCGAGATCCCCGAGGTATCTGTCGGCCGCCCGAGGATTCTCGTCGCCATCCCCTGCCACGTCTACTTTACCTCTTTCTGCCAGGCTCATCCGCCCTCAGAGGATCTTCGCGCCGGGGCGGATTTCGTCATCGGTGGTGAGGATGATCACGCGGTCGGCGTCCTGGGCGGCGAGGAGCATGCCGCGGCTCTCGATGCCGCGCAGGACCGCGGGGGCGAGGTTGGCGACGACGATGATGCGCTTGCCGAGGAGCTTCGCCTTGTCGGGGTAGTAGGGCCGCAGGCCGGCCACGAGCTGCCGCTCCTCCCCCCCGCCGATGTCCACCTTCATCACGAAGAGCTTGTTCGCGTTCGGGTGGTCCTCGATGGCCCTCACCACGCCCACGCGGAGGTCCATCTTCTTGAAGTCGTCGTAGGTGAGGTCGGGCACGGGACGCTCCTGTCTTCCTAATGCGGCTTGTGGCCGCAACCGAAGGGGATGATTGGATGGGTGGATGAATGGATGACTGATTGTCTGACAACCATCCACCCATCCAGTCATCCATTCATCCCCTCCTCCGCTGGTCACGCCTTTGCTGCGGCCTCCTTGGGGGCAGGGGCTGGATGGGGCCGCTTCGCGTAGTCGGCCTCGGCGGGCTCGGGCACCACGCGGAGGAGCTCCTTGATGATGTCCTCCGTGCCCACCCCCTCGGCGTCGGCGTTGAAGTTCGTGAATATCCTGTGGCGCATGACGGGGATGGCGAGCGCGCGGATGTCGCTGCACGAGACGTTGTAGCGTCCGCCGATGATGGCGCGGGCCTTCGCGCCCAGGACGAGGTACTGGCAGGCGCGCGGGCCGGCGCCCCAGGAGAGCCAGTCCTTCACGAACTGTGGCGCCGTGGGGTCCTTCGGCCGCGATGCGCGGGCCAGGTTCACCGCGTAGTCCACCACGTGGTCGGAGACGGGGACGCGGCGGACGATCTTCTGGATGGCCAGGATGTCGCTGCCGCGCAGGACGGGGGAGAGCTCGGCCTCGGTGTCGTAGGTGGTGGTCTTGACGATCTCCCGCTCCTCGTCGCGGGTCGGGTAGTCGATGATGACGTTGAACATGAAGCGGTCGAGCTGGGCCTCGGGCAGGGGGTAGGTGCCCTCTTGCTCGATGGGGTTCTGGGTGGCGAGGACGAAGAAGGGGGGTTCGAGGTCGTAGGTCACGCCGGCGCAAGTGACCTGGTGCTCCTGCATGGATTGGAGGAGCGCGGCCTGGGTCTTCGGCGGCGTGCGGTTGATCTCGTCGGCCAGGATGATGTTGGCGAAGACCGGGCCTTTGACGAAGCGGAAGGAACGCTTGCCGGTGGCGTGGTCCTCCTCGATGATCTCGGTGCCCGTGATGTCGGAGGGCATGAGGTCGGGGGTGAACTGGATGCGGTTGAACTTGAGCTTGAGCACGCGGGCCAGGGTGCTGATCATGAGGGTCTTGGCGAGGCCGGGCACGCCGATCATGAGGCAGTGTCCGCGCGCGAAGAGGCAGCCGAGCAGGTGCTCGATGACCTGGTCCTGGCCCACGATGATCTTGTGGATTTCGCGGAGGAGGATGTCGCGGGCTTTGCCGAGCTTTTCGACGGCCTCGATATCCTCGGCCCTGCGTTCGCCGACGGCGGCCTGCTGGTCCACGGGAGTTTCTCCGGGCGGCAAGTGAGGAAAATCCGAAATCCCAAATCCGAAATCCGAAGGAATCCCAAAGCTCAAATCACGAATTCTCAAAACCCAACCCAGGAAACTTCGCGCGACGTGTTGCTCTTTTTTTGACCGTTGGGATTTCGGATTTCTGGTTTCTTTCGGATTTCGTGCTTCGGATTTCGAGTTTCCCGCGTTCCTCGCCAGTCCCTGGCGAGGAGCGCGGGTCAGGGCGCCTTGCGTATCCGGCCGGAGCGGATGCAGGCGGTGCATACGCGCGCTCGGCGCACGCGCCCGGCCTCGACGACCCGCACCCGCTGAAGGTTTGGCCGGAACACGCGGCGGGTGATGCCGGTGGTCTTCAGGCCGATGCCGCCCTTGCTCTTCGGCAGGCCGCGGCGCGCGATCATGCGCCCGAACGCCACGCGCTTCCCACAAAGCTCGCAGACTCTCGACATGCTCTTCCTCTCTCCTGGGGCCTTAAGGTAGATCAGTAGTATACTGATACTGCCCCAGCGATTCAAATCCCGTTGGTGGGCGCGTGAGAGATGCCGACTAAATAGGTATTCACGATTTCGACTCGATGTAAGTCAAGTATTGACAAGGGGTTGTGTAATCATATAGAATAGGCCCCCATGAGTGGTATTGGGTACGTTTCCATACTCACGGGGGCCATGGAAAT
>VGYW01000218.1 GCA_016872875.1 Planctomycetota bacterium
GAGACGAGCCTCCGCGGCCTCCAGACCGACCGCGTCGACGTCCTACTCCTCCACACGGTGAGCGACGCGGAGACCTACGAGCGGGTGATGGCGCCCGGCGGCGGCTACGAGGCCGCGGCCAAGGCCAGGCAGCAGGGGAAGGTCGGCCACGTCGGCGTCTCCATCCACCGCGACCTGGCCACCGTGCGCCGCGCCATCGAGAGCGGCGCCTTCGAGGTCGTCATGCTCGCCTGCTCGGCCATTGACCAGGAGGGCGCCGTTGCCCTCCTCCCGCTCGCCGCCCAGCACGGGGTCGGCACCGCGGCCATGAAGCCGCTGAGCGGGGGCCAACTGGTCAGCCCGCCGGGGCCAGGCGGCCTCCCCCTCTCGCCCGACCCCGTGGTCAGCGGGGCGCTCCGCTGGCTCATTTCCGATCCCCACCTCGACACGATCATCCCTGGCATGGTGTCGGCGAAACAGGTCGAGGACAACGTGGCCGCGGCCGAGAAGGGGCCGCTCTCCGACGCCGAGCGCGCCGAGCTGATCGAGCTCCTCGGCGACCTCAAGAAGTCCTACCGCTACGGCCAGACGTGTCTGAGGTGCGGCTACTGCCAGCCGTGCACCAACGGCATCAACATCCCCGCCATCTTCCAGGCCGCCGACATGCTCAGGGAGTACCCCGACAACCTGAAGCACATGGGCCGCGAGCTCTACGCCGCCCAGGCGCGCACCGCGGCCGACTGCGAGGAGTGCGGCCACTGCCTTGAGCACTGCCCCGCCAAGCTCGACGTGCCCCGCCGCCTCCGCGAAGTCGCCCAGCTCTTTGCGGGGTGACCGCGCCTGACGGGACTTCTGGCCGGGTGATAGACTGCTGATGTCGGGAAGGCGGATGTGAGAAAAGACTCCTGGAGTCTTTTCCGCCCCTCCCTTGGCACCACGCCCCACAGATGAGGGGGCAAGAGCGCAGTCCCGAAGGGACAGCAGTAGGTAGCCGGCGGCTTCAGCCGCCGGATTGGGGCGCACACACAACCCCAGTCCCGAAGGGACGGCAGTAGCCCACGGGAGACGGCCCGGCGCGTGTGTCTGCCGTCCCTTCGGGACTTCCCTGCTTCTGGCGACGAGTCCGGCGGCTGAAGCCGCCGGCTACCCACTATGATGCTCCCTTTGGGAGCAAGAGATCGAGGTGCCTGCGGTTTTGCCCCCTTAGTTGTGGGGCGTTGTGGTCAGGTCGCTCTGGTCCCTTGGGTCCCTTCCTTCGCCCCGCTATCACGCCTTATCACAGCCGCGGATGGACGCGGCGGCCGCCGAGCCAGGTGGACTCGACCTCGATGTCCCTCACCGCGTCGAGGGGGCAGGTGAGGACGTCCTGCTTGAGGACGATGAAGTCGGCGAGCTTGCCCGCCTCGAGGGAGCCCTTCTGCTTCTCCTCGAAGGTGAGGAAGGCGTTGTTGATGGTGTAGAGGCGGATGGCCTGCTCGCGGCTGATGCGCTGCTCGGGGTGGAGGGGCTGATCGGTCCAGCGGGGTTGGCGGGTGAGGGCGGTCCAGATGCCGAGGAAGGGGTCGTAGGGGTTGATGGCGCGGCGCCGGGCGAGCTTCTGCATGTGGTCGGAGCCGCCGCCCACGACGACGCCCTGCTCGAAGAGGGTCTTGTAGGGCTGGAAGAAGGCGAGGCGCTCGTCCCCGAAGTGCTTGCGCAGCGTGGCGCCGTCGAGCCAGAGCCAGGCGGGCTGGAGGTCGGCCACGACGCCGATCTCCTTCATCTTCGCAATGGCCTCGGGGGTCATGAAGTTGGCGTGGGAGAGGCAGGGGCGCTTGTCACGCACCGGGAACTCGCGATTGACCTTTTCGTAGGCGTCCACGAGGGCGGTCACGGCGCCGTCGCCCACGCAGTGGGCGGTCAGTTGAAGGCCGTTCGCCAGGGTGGTGCGGGCGATCTGGTGGAGGCGGTCGGGCGGGACGAAGAGCATGCCGCGGTAGGCCGGGTCGGTGATGCCGTAGATGGCGCTTACGCCCCAGGGCTTGAGCATGTAGGCGCTCCCCGTCAGCATCCCGCCGTCGAGGTATATCTTGATGCCGCGGAGCCACAGAAGGTTGTCGTAGGCGTGGAGGGGGTGCTTGGCGGCGGCGAGGATGGCGGCCTCGGCCTTCTCGATGGGCGCCTGGGCGTCCACGTAGCGGGTGAGGAAGACGCGGCAGGTGAGCTCGCCCTTCTCCTTGAGCCGCAGGTAGGCGGCGAGCTCGGCCTCGCCCGCCTCGCGGTCGGTCACGCTGGTGATGCCGACGGCGTTGTAGGCGGCCAGGAGGGCGCGGAGGCGTGCGGCGCGGTCGGCGTCGGTCGCCGGCTTGCCGCCGCCCGACTGCTTGAGGTAGCGGGTGCAACTGCGCAGGATGCCGGTCGGCTCGCCCGTCTTTGGGTCGAGCTCGACGACGCCCGGCTTGCCGTCAATGACCTTGAAGTCGCGGTCGATGCCGCTGAGCTTGAGGGCGAGGGAGTTCACCGAGGCGTCTGGCCCGGTGCGGAAGGCCACGGGGTGCTTGGGCGCCGCGGCGTCGAGCTCCGCACGCGTCGGGAAGCGCTGCTCGCGCAGCCGCGTGATGAAGACCTGCGAGAGGCCGATCCACTCCCCCTCCGGCACCACCGCCGCCCGCGCCTTGACGTAGGCCAACACGTCCGCGATGGTCTCCATGTTCGGCACCTCGTGGTCGAACTCGAACATCGCGCCATCGAGGGGGTGGGAGTGGGAATCAATGAGGCCGGGCAGGACTGTCTTGCCCTGGAGGTCTATCCGCTGCGTGGCTGGGCCGGCGAGCTTGATGACCTCGGCATCGCTCCCCACGGCCACGATCCGCTCCCCCTTCACGGCGAGCGCCTGTGCGATGCGGAACTCGGCATCTACCGTCACTACCTTGCCGTTGTGAACCACGAGGTCGGCCTGCTCGGCCGCGGCCACGACGGCCAGCAGGCCTAGCGAAAGGCAGAGGGACAAGGCTAGCGATGTCGTCATTCGCAGAGTTCCTCACGGCTTGGCGGCGCGATAGGCCCGAATCGTTTCGGCCAGCTTGTTCAGGTGGAACAGGTCGCCGCGTTCGAGCCAGGGGACGTCGATCCACTTTTCGAGCTGTTCGGGCTTCTCGCCGAGAATCCACGAGCGGGCCATGAAGTGCTCGAAGGCGTCGGAGGGGTGGTTCATGTTGTGCTCGTAGCCCAGGATGGCCGGGGCGAAGCTGGCGTACCAGGTGGGCTGGTTCCACGCGATGCGGTCGGCGTAGGCGGCGCACTCGGCCTTCAGGTGGTCGCGGAGGAAGGCGGCCAGCTCGGGCGTGAGGTAGCGAAAGGCGACTGGCTCCACGGTGCACAGTTGATGCCACTTGTCGCCCATCACGCCCGCCCAGTGGCCGAGTTCGACGCGGTCGGGGGCCAGCTCGATGACCTGCTGCACGTCGTGCTCGGGCTTCGACCAATCCATCGTCTCAAGATCGCCGCACCAGTTCTGCGGGCCGCGGCCGCGCCAGGCCCAGAACCAGTCGGCCTTGGGCGGCAGCTTCACGAGGCCCGCCTGGTATCGCCATTGCGCCATCTTGCCCATCGCAAAGCGAAGGACAGCGGCTCGTGCGAAGAGCCACCAGGCATTCTGCTCGGCCTCCTTGTCGCCCATGAGGCGGGCGAGGCGGATGGCGCCGATTGCGCCGCTGAAGCGGCGATTGGCGTTGACCACGGCGGCGGGCCTATCGCCGCGCCAGCTCTGGGTCGCCCCGTGCTCCTTGCGGAGCGCTTCGCGTTCTTCGGGCTTGCCCATCCAGGGCAGGAAGCGGTTGGGGTGGCCGAGGTGGTAGAGCGTCGCCCAGCCCTGCTCCTCGAAGGCGGCGGCGATGACTTTTGTACACGCCTCCCACTCCTCCGCTGTCGGCTTCGTGCCGCTGAGGGCGTAGTAGCGTTCCAGTCCGTAGAGGGCGAAGAGGCTGACCCGCTTCCCGCGTTCCTCGGCGATGGTCTTCGAGACGTGGCACGGCCCCACGTCGTAGCCGCCGCGGCGTGCCCCCTTGTCGGGCGGAATGAGCGGCGTCGTCTCGGGCGGGAACGCCTTGCGGATGTCGGCCATGCGCTCCAGCAGCGCCGCCTGCTGTTCCCTCTTCACGATGGGATAGAGCTGAGCGAGCAGATACAGCGCCTCCCCCGGCTCACCCCAATAGTATTCCCCTCGCGCCGCCGAGATGGGGATGTTGTCTGCATACACCCACGGCGCGAGGCGGCCCGCCTCGATCATCCTCCCCACGTGGGCCGACAGCTCATCCGAAAGGGCCGCAGGGGCCTTCGCGGCGGGCTGCGTGGCGGTCGAGCTGGCGTACTTCGCTAGGCCGGTGACCATCCAGCTACGCGTATCGGTCCTCTCCGGCGCTTCGCCCCCTGGGGAAACGATGGCGAACCCGCCCTGCACGGCGCCGGATGCGACCCAGGGCATGAATGCTGGAAGGAAGGAGCCATCTCCGCCATTGAGGAACGCCACCTTCTCAACGAAGGTGGCCTCGTCCTTCGCGGCGTCGTACCGGAAGCTCTCACGCGCCGAGAGCGGGTACGGGAGCAGGGACTTGAGCACAGTCTTGTATCGCTCGACCATCTCGGCGGGCAGCCCGGTAGTCCAGGCTTGCGTGACCGATGCTCGTGCCTCGCTGCCAGCGCAGCCCAGGTGAATGAGCACTCTCCTGCCCGGTTGGGCGAACGCAAAGTCGAGGCCGCCCTCCTTCGCAGCCGCCACCGAAGTCGGCGGCTGGTCGAAGATCAGGTGCAGCGGGTAGTCGCCGAGGAAGGCATCCTGATGGGTGCCGCGGGCGGTGATCGGCCAGTCGGTGCCCACGAAGTGGCTCGACTTGCCCCACCAGATGAGGACCCAGGGCTGCGCAGGCGGCGGGACGGGGATGGCGTCGCCTGTCGCCACGACTCTCACGCCATCGGCGTGCGGCACGGCGATGTGGGCGGGGGTGACGGGGGTCTTGGGAGCGAGGTTCCCGCCCATGTGGCCGTGGACGCGCATCTTGCCCTTGTCATCGAGTGTGACCATTCGCTCGTGCTGGCCGGCGAAGAGGCGGAGTCTATCGGTCGAGGTCTCAACCACCACGGCCATCGAGAGCTGGCTGGCGTAGAGGGTGAGCCTTGCGCCGCCTTCCAGGGTGACGACGGCCTTGGAGTACGACCAGTCGCCCGTGCGCTCGAAGTTCGTCACGGCGAGCGCGAAGGGGACCCCGATGCTGCCCAGAGGCACATCAACCGGGCCGAGAGTGTTCCAGCCAGTGTCCATCGAGCCGTCGGCGATGAAGAGGTCGAGGGTCTTCCCGACCCGTACGCGCAGGTCGAGCGAGCAGAGGGGGCCTTCGCAGAGGCCCTTGGCATTGGCCTGCCAGGCCGCATCCTCCCCGGCCTGGGCGAAACGCAACTCGCACAGCGCGGCCCCAAGGAGAACCAGCCAACCTAGCCCACGAAGTGGGCGTCTGAGCCGTAGCCCAGGGCGACCGAAGGGAGCCCTGGGAAACGGCGGCCCCAGGCGTAGAGCCCCCGAAGGGGGCGATTCAACCCGCGCGAGGCGCCCCCTTCGGGGGCTTGACACTGGGGAATGCCGCGATCCCAGGGCTCCCTTCGGTCGCCCTGGGCTACGGCTGGGTCGCCCGCATTCGCGGGCTACGAGGAGTCGAGGACGAGGACGACGACGAGGACGAGGACGATGAGGGGCCATGCTATTGTCCTCCCGCGAAGCAGCGGAGGCCGTGCAGGCTGGCGTGGTAGAGGTGGCCGTCGGCGACGAGGGCCTGGCTGGCGCCGCCGCCCTGGGTGTTGCTGACGAGGTTCTGCCACGGGCCGCCGGGGATGCGGGACCACGTGCTCGCGGCGAGGTCGTAGCAGCCGGTGAACTGGGCGTTGCCCTCCTGGCAGTGCATGACGAAGATGATGCCGCCCGCGGCACTGGCGATCATGTTCTCGTCGTTGTTGCCCCGGCCGCCATCCTTTGTGGAGATGTCCTCGATCTGCTTCGAGGCGGGGTCAACTCGGCACCAGCCGCCTCCCTTGGCGGTGACGAGGCGCCCCTCGCCATCCACGCAGGGCGGGGCGACCGCGCCGTTCATCGTGATGCCGCCGGGGATGGTGAGGGCGACGGGCTGGCCGGTCTTCTCGTCGAAGGCCGAAGCCTCCCAGGGGCCGAAGGGGCGGACGATGACCATTCCCTTGTGGACGACGGGCCAGTAGTCCTTGAAGGCGAGAGCGCCCTTCAGCGGCTCGGTCTTCCACAGCTCTTTGCCGCCCTTGGCGTCGAGGGCGTAGAGGCGGCAGTCCATTCCCGCGACGTAGAGGCGGCCATCGTTGTAGGCCGGCGACTGAAGGAGCGGGCAGGCGAGGTCGGCCTTCCACGCCAGGCCGCCATCGGGCTGGTTGAGGGCGAAGAGCGTTCCGCCGCGGTTGGGGGCGAAGACCTTGCCCTCGGCCAGCAGCACGGCGGTCGAGAAGCCCGTGCGGAGCTTGGAGTCAAACTTCCAGGCCAGCTTGCCCGATTCGGCATCGAGGGCGTAGACGCAGCCATCCATGGAGGCGAAGAAGACTTTGCCTCCTTCGACGCCCGCGCTGTGGAGGATCGGCCCGGCGGGGAACTTCCAGAGGCGTTTGCCATCGGCGGCGCTCAGGCAGTGGAGGTTGCCGCTCTCGGTGCCGAGGTAGATGCGCCCGCCCGCGATGGCCGGCTGCATGGCGGGATAGAGCCGCTCGGGCTGGAACTGGACGTTCCACTTGAGCTTGAAGGGGGGCTTGAGCTTTTCGGCGGAGAAGCCCGTGTGCTGCGGGCCATTGCCGAGCTGGGGCCAGTCGGCGGCGAGGACAGAGAGGGACCACAGGGACATCAGGGACCACAGGGACGCAAGAGAGCGAGACTTCATGGCTCAGTCCTCGGTGAACCATTCGTCGGCGGGGTCCCAGGCAGGGACGCCGATGATGAGGGCCTTGAAGTCGCCGTGGCCGCGGTGGGGGGTGCCGGGGTCAATACGCACGAGGAGGCCGGGGCTAAGCGCCAGCTTGTCGTCGGCAACCTCAAGCGTGCCTTCGCCTTCCAGGATGTAGTAGAACTCGGTGCAGAGCTTGTGGAAGTGGCGGCGGGAGTCCTGGATGGAGGTCACGTGGATGTTGGCAGGCGAGCCGTCCTTGCGGGTGAAGATGCGCCAGCTCTGGCCGCAGGGGCAGGGGACCGGCTTCACATCGCTCAGATGTCTTGCTTCGTAGCCCTTTGACAAGGGCGGCGTCTCCGAGAGGTGGGCGCTACTTCAGCCACAGCGCCGGCAGGCGCGTGAGGGTCTGGCTGACCGGGTCAACGAGGATGCCGACCGATTCCAGGGCCAGGACGCCCAGGATAGGTTGGCAGTGGTCGGGTCCGAAGATGATTCGGGCTGGCACGATCTCGCCCATGAACTCGAGTTCGGCGAAACCGACATCGTATTCCGTCGGGCTGCCGTCGGCCAGCTCATACGTCTTGCGGCCGCGCTTGGTGACCCCGATTCGGCGAAGCTCCCGGGCAGGGGCCATGCAGTCCGTGGCGCCTGCGTCTACCACAAACAGGGCCTCGTACTTCCGGCGTGCCTTGGCCGTGGCTCGCAATGTTGCCGTAACCTGGGTGAATCCCATTGGGTCTCTCCTGCAACGCGGACGGCGGACGTCCCTCTTCTGGCATTCTACCGCCTTTGGCTGCGAACGTCCACGCCGGGTCGGCCTCACTTGAAGTCCTCCTCGCGTATCGCGAGCCTGAGGCCCTTGGGCTCGATGGTGAGGGTCTTCTGGGCGACGCGGCCGTCGGTGAGGCAGACGGAGAGCTGGCACTTGCCAAGCGGGAGGCCGAAGTGGGCGACGGGCGTGGCCTGGCCGCCGCAGCTCTCGCCGCCGTTGAGCTCGCGGAGGCCGAGCGGGCGGCCCTTGTCGTCGGCCACGCGGACGACGGCTCCCACAAGCCCCTTGCGAGCCTGGACGCGGACGGTGAGGGCGGCGCGGTCGGGGGCACGGTCCATGTCGTTGGCCAGGATGGCCACGCGGCCGTCCTGGCTCAAGGCGAGGTCGAGGTCGCCATCGTCGTCGGCATCGGCGAAGGAGGCGGCGAAGGCGAGGCCGAGGCCCCCGAGGCCGGCGTTCGCCGAGGCATCGCGGAAGCGGCCCTTGCCGTCCCCCAGGTAGAGGCGAGGCGGGGCCTTCACATAGCAGACCAGGAGGTCGAGGAAGCCGTCGTTGTTCACGTCGCCCCAGGCCGCGGAGAAGGAGGGCTCGGCCGCGCCCGCCAGGTCGCCCGCGGCGGAGGCTACGTCGGTGAACGTGCCGTCGTTGTTATTGCGATAGAGTTTGGGCCTGGCAGGGCCGGGCACGAAGAGGTCGAGGTCGCCGTCGTTGTCGTAGTCGGCGAAGACGAGCCCGCGCTTGGCCTCGTTGGAGGTGCCGAAGCGGATGCCGGCGCGGGAGTCGAGCTTGAAGCCCTTGCCGCCCTCGTTGTGGGCGAGCACGCCGTCGCCGAGGTTGTAGAGGAAGTCGGTGTAGCCGTCGCCGTCGTAGTCGGCGAAGGCGACGAAGTCGCCGTTGCCGACCCCGAGCCCCTTTGGGCCGAGGCCAACCTTGTCGCTGACGTCCCGGAAGCGGGCCGGCCCCTTGCCGGTGTTCTCGAAGAGGCGGATGCCGTGCTCGCCGTTGGTGATGAGGGCGTCGGGCAGGCCATCGCCGTTGTAGTCAATCCAGCCAGCTCCCTCGGGGTTTCGCTCCTTCGGGGCGGGCAGGAGCCTGGCGTCGTCGCGGAACGGGGTGGAGGCCTGGGTGAAGAGGCGGAAGGCGCCGGTCAGGAGGTCCGGGTGGCCGTCGCCGTCGTAGTCGGCCCAGGCTGCGGCGCGGGAACCGCTCGAGACGCCGAATGGGGCGGCGAGCTCGCGGAATGGGCCGCCGTCGTTGATGAGGAGCAGGTTGCCCTGCGAGGCGCAGGCGTAGAGGTCGAGCCGCTCGTCGCCGTTGACGTCCGCCCACGAGAGGCCCCTTGCCTCGCCGCCCGCGGCGCGCGGGGCGGAGGCCAGGAGGCGGAACCCGCCGCCCTTGCGCGGGCCGATGCGCCCGAAGGCTACGCTCCCCCTCCTCGGCATGCCCTCCACGATCAGCATTATCTTGTCCACCCGCCCTTCATTGGGGAGGGGGAGCGAGTGCTCCCAGTTGGAGGCCTGCGACTTGAAGGTGCGCCCCGCAAGCTGGAAGCTCACCTGCGCGGCCCTGGCCCTCGGCGGGACGCTGACGGGTGGCGACTCGAGCATCGCCCACTCGGGCGCGGCGCCGAAGGCCACGGAGACCGCGAGCGGGCGGTCGGACGCATTGTCCACCTCGGCCGCGAACCGTGTGCCGCCCGAGAGGTCAATGTGGTGGAGGATGGCGACGGCCAGCTTTCTTTCGGGCTGCCCGTCGCAATCAACGCGCAGGAGCTTGCCGCGCTTGCCCGCCTCCTCGACCGCGAGGCGTGCGGGGCGAGCCCAGGAGTCGTCCACGTACCAGCCTGGGATGGCCTCGAGGCCGGCCGCGGCCTCCTCGACACGCGGGGCGCGCACCGGCGGCGGGCCGGGGCGGCGCGGGTCGAGCGACGGCAGCTTCGGGTTCGGCCTCGGCGCCGCCACGCGGCGGGCCAACACGTCGTCCGTCAGCTTCACCAGCTCCGCCGTCGTGCCGTCGAACGTGCGGTTCATCCTGATCTCGATGTGGGTCATGCGCCACCAGACGCGGCTCTTGTCGGGCTCGTCGGTCGCGTAGAACTGCACCCAGTGGTCGCCGAGGTGCGCGCAGGAGAGGATGTTGTTGCCCTCGCGGCGATAGAAGAGGAGGAAGGGCTGGCCGGGCTGGAGGCGCGCGAGCGTGTAGTCGGACTGGTCGGCCGCGGCGATCCCCAGGTTCAGTTGCACCCGCGGGATTTCGACGCGGCCCTTGAGCGCGCGGTCCACGATTGCGATGGCCGCTCGCTTCTCCTTGTTGACCGCCTCGATCTTGCCGGCGACGACGTGGGTGGACTCGTCGAGGACCTGTTGGAGGGGATAGAGCGCCTCGATGTAGGCGATGGCCTCGCCGCCCACGAGGAGCGCGAGCAATGCGCAGTGAACTCTCAGCAGCATGTCGTTTCCTCAGCAACTCCTGCCACGGGAAGTACCGGTTCGTAGTGCGGCCTTCAGGCCGTTTCTTCCTTCCCCCGTTCACGGGGGGATTGAGGGGGTCGAGGCTCCAGCCCCCACCCCGGCCCTCCCCACGGCCGGGGAGGGAGCAGAGAACGGGCTAAAGCCCGCACTACAAACGTGGCTTGCTCTATCGGCGGGTCTCCTCAACAGAGACTCAGTAGCGGATGCCGAAGTCGTCGAACTCACCCGTGGCGGGCTCGTCCTTGGCCTCGAGGTTTTCGACCTTGGCGGCGCGTGGGCCGGCCTTGAGCTTTTCGAGGAGGGCGGCCACCTTGTCGGGCGCCCCCTCGATGACGCCCTCCACGCGGCCGTCGGGCAGGTTCTTCACCCAGCCCTTGAGCCCGAGCACGCGGGCCTCGCGCTCGGCCCAGGCCCGGAAGCCAACGCCCTGGACGCGGCCGCTGATGAAGACGTGGACGCGCTTCGCCCCCTCGGCGGCCTTCGGCATCACGCGCTCGAAGACTACGACCGCGGGCGTGCCCGGCTTCGGCAGCTCGCGCGCGTTCGGAACGTAGATGTTCTGCTCCTTGCACTCGGCGCGCGGGTTCTGGATGAGCGGCGTGGCGTCCTGCCAGTGCAGGCCGACAAGATTCTTGGAGGTGTTGACCTGGAGGACCTCCTTGTTTGCGGCGGGGTCGAAGCCCTTGATGGAGCCTGTGAAGGCCCACGGGCCGGCGTCGAGCGCCTTGCCGGTCTTCTTCGAGACCACGAGCTCGTCGGCGGGGCGGCGCACCTTCTTGCCCTCGGCCTCGTACTCGGCGAAGATGCGGACGCCTTTGCCCTTCGGCGGGTCGCCCTCCTTGGCCGGCTCGCCCGGCTCCAGGCCGATCTTCAGGAGGGCCTGGTGCAGCTCGTCGGGCGTGCAGTCCACCACGAGGACCGTTTCGTACTCCTTGCCGCCCTTGGCGACCACGAGGTACTCGATGGCGCCCTTGAGCACGTCGTAGGTGCCCTGCTTGGCGAAGGCCCCAGTGGCGGCGGCCGTCTTCGCCTTCTCGTCCACAGTGAGCGTGGCCGCCGTCGCGGCCAGCGCCCACGAGGCCAACAATGCGGTGGAACACGCTGGAAGCGGCAGACTCATAGGGGAACTCCTTGCCGCGGACGCTGAGGCCGACCGGCTCGACTGCCTGGATTATACTACCAAATGGCGGGGGAGAATGTAAAAGACTGTAATGGCCTGTGGAAATCGGTCACTACCGCCTCAACTCGTAGATGCGGCAGTTGGCGTCCTGGTGGACGAGCTTGAAGCCGTCGGGGCGAAGGCGGATCCAGTCCGTCTCCTGCGGCTCCCGCCGCCGGTCGTCCAGGGGAAACTCGGGGTTGAGCTGAACGAATACGTGAGTGGTCCCGGCCGCACGAAGGTTTGACATCCAGGTGGCCGAATCGTCGCCCGCCGGGACGTAGCGCACCACGTTCTGGAGCCGCCGGCCCATCAGCGGGTAGAAGAACCAGTGGTCGCCGAAGCCTGGCGAGAAGCTGGCGAGGGCAACCACCCGGCCCGGCTCCAGCTTGTCGCAGAACGCCCAGCCGTCCACCCAGTGCCGAGGGATCGGGTGCAGATCGGTCCGCGTGGCATAGAAACGGCCACGCTTCGCGTCCCGAACCCATGCCAGCGCGATGGCTCCGCCAAGCAGCCCGACGGTGGCCAGTGCAACAACGAGAAACCGAGGAAAGCGTTTCACGAGCAAGGCAAGAGCCAGCGCAACCGGCACGACGCACGCCACAAGGAGGAGGACATCCGGCGAATCTGGCAGGACGCACATCACGCAGAGGTCGAGGAGCAGGAACCCGCAGAGGACAGCGCGGACGACCGCCGCCGCTCGCGCTGTCCAGAGGAGCGACACGCCGGCCAGCGCGCTCGCCGCCATCAGCCCCACGGGCAGCCCGAGGAGCCGGCAACAGCTCAAGTGCCAGAAACGCCTCACGATCGCCGACTTCGCCGAAGGATCGAGGTAGAAGGCGAGGAGCGGCACGATCCAGCACAACGCCAATGCCCGCAGGAGCCCGCGCGACGGAGAATGTCTGGCGCGGGCGAGAGCCAGGAGTGCGAGCGCGGCCAGGAGAGGCATCTTCGGCCCCCAACTGAGCGGCGCAGGCTCCTCCCCGTAGGAGTATGTCGCGGAGCGGGCGAGCTGCCGCACGTCGTCCCGCCAGCTCCCTCGGCCGAGGATGCGCTCGGCCTCGGACGCCCAGGCGGAACCAGGAAAGACGTTCGCCCCCAGGACTCGCACGTTCATTGGATAGAGCGGGTTGCCCGTCTCTGCCCAGTTGCGGATGTGGCGGTAGCCGCCGAAGGCTACCATGAGAACGGCGCAAAGCCCGAGTGTCGCAGGGAGAGATTTCCGGCTTTGGCGCCAGGCCGCAGCCAACATGAGCACGCAGAGGAGTCCCGCCGGCAGGAGCGCCGAGTGCTTCGCCCCCACGCTCAGGGCGCACGCCAGGAACCCCATCGTGGCGTCGGGCCAGCTCCACGCCCGCAGACACCTCGCCATGAACAGCGCCCCGGCCAGCAGGAGCGCCGCCACGAAGATGTCCGCGTACTGCGTCGTAACGTAAGCCAACATCGCGGGCGACAGGCAGACGAAGCCCGCCGCCAGCGAGCTGTCCTCAAGCCCCAGCTCAAGCTCCCGGCATAGCCCGTACACGCTCACTGCTGCGAGAGCCAGCAGCGGCAGGTTCACGAAGTTCACCAGGAAGTCGCTATGGAACGGCAGCATCACCCAGGCCAGGAGCGCGTGGAAGTTGGTCGGGAAGTAAGCGTAGTCGCTCACCCCCTTGGGATAGGGCAGGTCCACCAGGCCGCCCGCCTGCACCCAGGTGCCCGCCACGTAGTTGTGGAAGTTCAGCGAATCGTAGGAGAGCGGCGGCCACACCGCGGCCCGGTAGAGCGCGAAGAGCGCGACGATGCCCACGCCGAGCAGGAGCGCCCCGCCCCGCGAGGCCGCGACGAGCCTGAGCCAACCGGCGCAGCGCCGCCAATCGCCGCCATCGCCCCGGCGACCGCCCCAGGCCAGATGGGCGGCCGCCGCGAAGGCCGCCGCAGCAAACGCCGCCGCCCACCGGTTCAACGCCCCTGCGAGCGCCAACGGGTAGAAGATGGCCATCACCAGCGCAAGTGAAACCGTGGCGTTCGCCGCCAGCCGCACCGAAGCCCGCGCACCGGGCCAGAAGCGCCGCGCTGCCAGGTGCCCGCACCAGCCCAGGGCACCAGTGGCCACGAGCGTCAGGAGAAGCCCGATCGATGTCCCCACCGCCATTTCGACCATCGCTGGAACCCTTGCTCTCATTCTCACATTCTTGAGAATGTGAGAATGACCACGGCCAGGCCCATCGCGCCCTCCTCTGGCGCCTTCGCCCTCATTCTCACATTCTTGAGAATGTGAGAATGACCACGGCCAGGCCCATCGCGCCCTCCTCTGGCGCCTTCGCCCTCATTCCCACATTCTTGAGAATGTGAGAATGACCACGGCCAGGCCCATCGCGCCGTCCTCCGGCGCCTTTGCCCTCATTCTCACATTCTTGAGAATGTGAGAATGACCACGGCCAGCCCCATCGCGCCGTCCTCTGGCGCCTTCGCCCTCATTCTCACATTCTTGAGAATGTGAGAATGACCACGGCCAGGCCCATCGCGCCCTCCTCTGGCGCCTTTGCCCTCATTCCCACATTCTTGAGAATGTGAGAATGACCGCGGCCAGGCCCATCGCGCCCTCCTCTGGCGCCTTCGCCCTCATTCTCACATTCTTGAGAATGTGAGAATGACCACGGCCAGGCCCATCGCGCCCTCCTCTGGCGCCTTCGCCCTCATTCCCACATTC
>VGYW01000219.1 GCA_016872875.1 Planctomycetota bacterium
CGTAGAGCCCCCGAAGCGGGGCGATTCAATGGGCGTGAAACGCCCCCTTCGGGGGCTTGGATGGGGGGGACGCGCCATCCCAGGGCTCCCTTCGGTCGCCCTGGGCTACGGCTGGGTCGCCCGCGTCGGCGGGCTACAAGGCCCCGAGATGTGGGCAAAGATCAGGGCGAAGCCCTGGGAGACGCGGGCGGCAAGATTCAGCCCTGTAGGGGCGTACTACCCACCCTGGGCAGGACGCGGCGCCCGGAACCACATAGCACGCCCTTTCAGGGCCGACCTACCTACCGCCCCGTTCCCAGGGCTTCGCCCTGGGCTGTTATAGTACGCCCCTGTCGGGGCTCCGGAGTAGTTCACCAGAGCTGGGGGCCATACTCAACGCACTGACCGCTATTGACATCGGGCGCGCGATAGTGTACATTGTTGCGCGCGATTGAGGATTCAAGAAGGGGCCAAAGGAGTCAACGCCATGAGGTTCATGACCCTTCGGGACCTACGCACGAAGACCTCCGCGCTCCGCAGGGACCTGGTTTCGGAGAGGGAGATGATCGTCACGGCCAACGGAAGGCCGTTCGCCGCGATCGTCCCCATCAGCCCGGATGCACTTGAGGAAGAGGTCCGCGCGCTCCGCCTCGCGCGTTTCGGGGTGCTCGTTGATCGCATCCAGGCCAGGTCGAAGGCGATGGGGTTCGAGAAGACGAGCATGAAGGAGATAGACGCCGTGATCGCCCGGGTGCGGCGCGAGAGGAGACGGCGCGACAGGGCCGCGCAATGAGGGTAGCCCTCGACACAAATGTGCTCGTGTCGGGCCTTCTGACCCCTGGCGGAACATGCGCGCAGATCCTGCGACTAGTGCGCACTCGCGTGCTGACCTGCTGTGTAGATGCGCGAATGCTCATGGAGTACGACGAGGTCCTGCATGGGCTCGACCCGCCGGTCGTGCCAGCAGAGGCGGATGAGCTTTGCCACATCGTGCGGGACGTCGCGTTGATGGTTGAGCCGCCGCCTCTCGCCACGCGCCTGCCTCACCGCGACGATCTTCCCTTCCTCGAAGTCGCCAAGGCATCTGATGCCATCCTGGTGACTGGCAACAGGCGGCATTTCCCAAAGAAGCCGTGCGTTGGGGCGACGGTCATGTCGCCGAGGGAACTGCTCGACTACTTGCGCCGCCCGCTCTGAGACCCGGGGGTGCCATTCATGGCGAGAGGATGCAACGGCCTATGGATGCGCCTTCGCTGAAGGAACGGCTGGAGTGGTTTCAGGACCTCAAGTTCGGCTTCTTCATGCACTGGGGGCCATACAGCCAGTGGGGCTGCATCGAGAGCTGGCCGCTGGTGCCGGCCGACGCCTGGGCACGGCCCGATGGCCTCAAGCCCTGGGCCGAACGGGACAAGGACATCGCACGCTTCCAGCGCGACTACTTCGCACTCAATCGCACGTTCGACCCCACGAGGTTCGACCCCGCGAAGTGGGCCGCCGAGGCCAAGGGCGCTGGCTTCAAGTATGTCTGCTTCACGACCAAGCACCACGACGGCTTTTCGATGTTCGACACGCGGCAGACCGACTACCGCGTGACCGGCCCCGACTGCCCGTTCAGCAGGCAGCCGCGGGCGAACGTGGCGAAGGAGGTGTTCGACGCCTTCCGCGCCCAGGGCTTCGCCATCGCCGCCTATTTCTCGAAGTCGGACTGGCACTGCCCCTGGTACTGGTGCCGCGACTTCCCGGTCCGCGACCGCAACCCCAACTACGACACTGCCCAGCACCCCGAGCTCTGGGCGAAGTTCCAGCAGTTCGTCTACGCCCAGATCGAGGAGCTGATGACCGGCTACGGGAAGATAGACATCCTGTGGCTCGACGGGGGCCAGGTGAGGCCCCCGAGCCAGGACATCAATATGCCCCGCATCGCAGCGATGGCGAGGCGGCATCAGCCAGGCCTCATCATCGTGGACCGCACGGTCGGCGGCGACTTCGAGGATTATCGCACCCCCGAACAGGAGGTGCCCGATGCCCCGCCCGGCTTCGTCTGGGAATCCTGCCTCACGATGGGCGACCAGTGGTCCTACAAGCCCAACGACCGCTACAAGAGCACCCGCCAGCTCATCCATCTGCTGGTGGACATAGTGTCGAAGGGCGGGAACCTGCTCCTGAACGTCGGCCCGCAGCCCGACGGCGAGCTGCCCGCCGAGGCGGTGGCCCGTATGCGCGAGATGGGCGAATGGCTCGCGGTCAACGGCGAGGCCATCTATGGCTCGCGCGCCATCGCCCCCTACAAGGAGGGCCGCGTCTGCTACACCCGCAAGGGCGACAGCGCCTACGCCATCGCCCTCGCCGACGAAGGCCAGGACACCCCGCCTGCCACGCTCACCCTCTCCTCGCTCCAGCCCGCCGCGAACTCACGCGTCCACATGCTCGGCGTTTCCGAGCCGCTCGCCTGGCGGCCAAGCGGCGGCGGAGCGATCATTGACATCCCGGCCGCCATCGCCTCCAGTCCCCCCTGCCGCCACGCCTTGGCCCTGAAGCTTCGAGTCGCCACGTAACCGGCGCTTGAGAAACCTCGCGCGCGTGGTATGATATGGGTATGAAGAAGCTGGCTGCTCGTTCGCCGATTGAGTGGAAGCTGCCGGCAAGGCGGCCGAGGAGAGCGCGCATGGGAATGACACACGTCACGGTGACCGTCCGGAACCCCGCGAACCCGCGCAAGTCGTGGGACGGCCTGTTCCTCGTTGACACGGGAGCGTACGACTCCATGGCCCCGGCGAAGCATCTCAAGAAGATTGGCCTCACCCCGGTAGGGGAGAGGACCTATGAGTTGGCCGACGGCAAAGAGGTGAAGATGAAGACGGCCGTCGCACAAGTGGAGTTCATGGGGGACATCGTGGGCACCACGATCGCCTTTGGCCCCGACGACGCTGAGCCCATCCTCGGCGTCACCGCCCTGGAGTCTGTTGGCATCGAGGTTGACCCCCGAACCCAACGCCTCAAACGCCTCCCCGCCGTCCGGCTGAAGTGACCTGCGAGACGTCCGCCCAGAGCCCTGTTGTTGCACATGGTGTGGGGGCTCGGCAACGATGCCCCGGGGCGGCCGTGCGAGCACGCCCTTGCAGTGCGGTTCGAGCTCCCGTGGCGGTCTCCGGGCTTGCGGGCGGACCGTTCATCTGCTATGATGCCCACGTGAGGAAGCCGCGCGCGGACGTTCCGAGAAGCCGCGGCGTTGTCCGCGCGGGTTGACCAAGGAGAGTGGGGCATGCAGCCGGCGCCGCTTGGACCACGAGGAAGCCAGTGCGGCCCGCCCGCTCGAGGGCGGGAAGGAGCGCCCCCTGCTGCCTGCGGCACCGGCGCACTGGATGCCAGGGGGCCGCCGCACCTTCAGCCGCTACGTGAGTGAACGGCGGGCCGCCGCTGGCCCTGGCAGCGGGGGCGAACCTGGGCTCGACACAATCACTTCCGTTCGGGAGAGCGTATCATGTCGATGAAAGCGGCGAGTGTTCTGGTCGGCGTCGCGTTGGTCGCCCTGGCGGGGTGCACGACTCACTACAGCACGGCCCCCGGGACGGGGGTGCCCATGGCGCCGCTGACCACGACGGCGACCTATGACGTGCTGGGCGATGCGACCGGCACGGCGACGGCGGGCTACCTGTTCTACTTCATCCCGCTACAGGCCGAGCGGAAGGTCGGCGCGATTGGCGGCGTCGGCCTCCTCCAGCAGCTCCAGGGCGGCGGCCTGCCGGCCACGGTGAACGCCGCCCTCTACCAGGCGATCGAGGCGCAGCCGGGCGCCGACGCCATCCTGTCGCCGCGGTGGCGCATGGTCTCGAAGAACTACATCATCTACCGCGAGGACACCGCGACGGTGAAAGGGAAGGCTGTCCGGTACAATCCGAACGTCAAGTGAGCCTTAGCGGCCACGGGCCGCGGGCTCGGACTGGGCGTTGAGGCGCCGCCTGGCCGCCTGCCGCGCGGCACGGCCCGTGCGGCAGGCGGCGACGGTGGCGCGAGCTATTGGCCTCTGCGAAGGTAATGTGCGCCCTGTAGCCCCCGACGGGGGCGACCCAGCCGTAGCCCAGGGCGACCGTAGGGAGCCCTGGGTAGGCCGGCCCAACGTGGGAGCCCCCGAACGGGGGCGATTCAGACGGCCACGAGTCGCCCCCTACGGGGGTTCATGCACCGGCGGCGTGGTTCCCCAGGGCTCCCTGCGGTCGCCCTGGGCTACGACTGGCTCGCCCACTTCGTGGGCTACGAACAAGAGCGCCAGTGGTCAATAGAGGAGGAGCGCGCATGGCATCACGGAGCAGGTGCTCGACGTGGCTCTGGCGCCGCGTGGCGCTGGGCGCAGCGCTCGCCAGCGGCGCCCTGCTGGCGGGCTGCGGGACCGTCGTCTCGGAAGTCTACCGCCAAGGGGCCATCCAGAACGCCTACCAGCCCCAGGTGAGCCGGAGCGCCCAATCGCCCGCGCGCGGCCTCACACTGGCCGTTCCGCCCCTCGCCGAGTCGCGCCGCGGCAAGCGCGAGCAGCACACCCTCTGGAAGTGCTTCGTGCCGGTCCTCAGCGCGCAGGCGTACTGGGAGCAGCCCGACTGGTTGGCCTGGGAGGGCCTGGTCTACGAGCAGTACAAGCCGGCGGGCCGGGACCTGGCGGAGGTCCTCGCCGGCGAACTCGCGCGCTCCGGCCTCTTCGCAAAGGTCGAGGGCCAGGCGCGCCCGGGGGCGGCTGACCTCGTCCTGGAGGGGGACGTGCGCGACCTCACCCTCATCCAGCGCCCGCACCTCCTGGGCACGTCGGTCTTCATCGGGCCGCTCCTCGGCCTGCTCGGCCTGCCCCTGGGCTCCTGGGAGGCCACGCAGACCCTCGAGCTCCGCCTCGTCGAGGCCGCCAGCCGCAGGGTCGTATGCGAGCGCGTATTCCAGACTCGCGACGACGGGGTGGTGGCGGCCTACTATGGCCGTGACCCGCACCGGTGCGGCTACCCGGCGGAGGCGCTGCTCCGCCCGGTGGTCGCGGCGTTCGTGGGCGACGTGGAGAAGGCCCTCGCCGAGAAGGGCGAGGGCCATTGGGCCGCCATCGCGGCGGCGCGCGGCCTGCCGCCCGCGGCCCCGCCTGAGCCGGAGCGTCCAGTCGTTGTTCCCACCCCCCCCGTCGCCCGGCCGCCCACGGCTCTGCGCGGCCAGCACTGGGCCATCGTCATCGGCGTGTCGGCCTACCGCGACCCGCGGGTGCCGCCCCTGCGCTACGCGGCGAGCGACGCCCGCGCGTTTTACGACTGGCTGGTGGACCCGAAGGGCGGGCGCTATGCGCCCGACCACGTGAAGCTGCTGCTCGACAAGGAGGCGACGGGTGCGCAGCTCCGCGAGGCGCTCTTCACCTGGAGCCGCCAGGCCATCGCCGAGGACCTGCTCGTCATCTACTATGCCGGCCACGGCTCCCCGGAATCGCCGGCCAGCAAGGACAACCTCTTCCTCCTCCCCTACGACACCGACTACGAGAAGATCGCGGCGACCGGCTTCCCGATGTGGGACATCGAGACGGCGCTCCGGCGCTTCGTGCGTGCGGGCCAGATCGTGATCGTCACCGACGCCTGCCACGCAGGCGGCGTGGGCGCCGAGTTCGCCAACCTGGGCGTCCGCGACATCAAGGTCGTGATCAACCAGCTCAACGAGGGGCTTCAGCGCCTCACCAAGGCGGCCAGCGGCGTCGCGGTCCTCACCGCCAGCGGCGCCGACCAGCTCTCCCAGGAAGGCCAGCAATGGGGCGGCGGCCGCGGCGTCTTCACCCACTTCCTCCTCAGGGGCCTCCAGGGCGAGGCCGACTACAACAAGGACGGCGCTGTGACCCTTGGGGAGCTCTGCCCCTACGTCTCCGAGCAGGTGCGGCGGGCGACGCGCAACGCGCAGAGCCCGGAGGTGTCCGGCAAGTTCGACCCCGCCCTTCCCATCGGCGGCGCGCCCGCCCGCGGCACCCCGTAGCGCGGCCACACGCGAGGGCGAACCCAACGGCGCCGCCGGCCTGCCGCTGCGAGTCTTGAAATCCCTTCGCTCTTGTGGTACTATCCGCGCCGTGGGAAGCCGGCGGCGCTCCCTGCGACGGTTAAGGACAACGGGCATGAGGTCGGTCTGGCTGGCCATGGCCCTGGCCGCGGCCGGCGGCGCGCGGGCGGCCGAGGAACCCGCCGAGCGCGAGCGCGGCATCGTGGCCAACGCGATCGTGGCCGTGGTGAACAACGAGGCGATCACGAAGCTCGAGGTTGACGGCCTGGTGGTGAAGCTGTACCGCGAGACGCCCAGCCTGACGCCCGACGAGTACCGCGCGACGTGGGAGCGGGCGCGCGAGGCCCTCATCGAGGAGAGGCTCCTCGTCCAGGAGGCGCGCCGCCGCAAGCTCGCCGTCCCGCCCGAGGAGGTCAACGCCGAGGTCGAGCGGATCGAGAAGGCGGGGATCAAGGCGGAGAACCTCCGCGACATGATCCGCGACAACCTCCTGGTTGCGCGCCTCCTCGGAAGCCTCCAATCCCCACGCGCCGTCAGCCCCGAGGAGGTGGCCGACTACTACGAGAAGCACCGCGAGGAGTTCCTCCTGCGCGAGCAGCGGCAGGTGCTGCTGATCGAGGTCCGCGCCCCCGACCCCGGCGGCAAGCCCGCCGCGCGCAAGGCCGCCGACGAAATCCTCGAAGCCCTCAAGAAGGGCGAGGACTTCGCACTCCTGGCCAAACGCCACTCGAAAGGCCCCGCGGCCGACAAGGGGGGCGACCAGAGCTGGTTCAACAAGGGCGCCCTCACCCCCAAGCTCGACGAGGCCGTCTTCCGCCTCAAGGTCGGCGAGCTCGCCGAGCCAATCGAGTCCGACGACGGCTTCCTCATCGTCAAGGTCGCCGCCGTGCGGCCCGCGAGCCAGCAGACCCTCGCCGAGGCCCGGCCCGCCATCGAGCGGCGCCTCCAGGCCGAGCTGCGCCAGGAGCGCGGCCGCCAGCTCCTCAAGCGCCTCCGCGACGAGGCCTCGATCCTCCGCCTCGACTTCTTCCCAAAGGATGCCCCAACGCCGCCATCGAAGTAGCCGCTCGCAGGGCAGCTCGCGTGTACGCCGGCGGGGGATGAATGGATGAGTGGATGGGTGGATGGGTGGATGGATGTCAGAGGGATCGACTCTTTCATTCATCCATTCATCCAAACATCCATTCATCCCCCTTCGTCGCGGCCGGAGGCCCTGTCAGTGACGAGTCGGCTTCGCTCCTGCCTCGTGGTTCTGCTGGGGGGTGTCGCAGCCCTCTTCGTGCGCGACGAGCGCCAGGCCAACGGCGCAGGCACGCGCGCCGTCCGGGAACTGCTCGACAGCAGGAGTGGAAAGGAGCCGGCCAGCCCCCACGCGGTTCGTCGTGCCCTGGCGTCGGCCGGCAGCGAGGGGATTGCCCTCGCCCTCGGGCTCTTGAGCGACCCCGAGCCCGCGGCGCGTGCCGCGGCCGCCGCGTTCCTCGGCGACCGCCGCTGCCGCCTCGCCGTCCCCGCCACCATCAGGATGCTCCGCGACCCCGACCGTGGCGTCCGCCGGGCCGCGGCCCGCGCCCTGGGCGCCATAGGCGACCCCCAGGCCATTCCCTTCCTCGAACGCGCCGTCGCCGAGCGCGAGCCCGCCACCGCCGAGGCCGCCCTCCTCGCCATCCGCGACATCCGCTCCGCCGACGCCGCGCCGCCCGAACGCCGGCCCCCCTTCCGATAGCGCAACCCCTCCTGACGCCCATCATCAGGAAATAGTATGGCCCGGAGCCGAAGCCCCGGGCCATGTCTGCTCGTGGTGCCCTTCCGCCAGATGGCGGCCTACTTCTTGAACCGCGGGAAGACGGGCAGGGAACGCGAGGTGACTGGCAAAGGCGCGGGCCTCCACACGGGCCCCACGGACCAGGGCATGGGCGGCAGTATGGGCGGCTTCCACGCCGGCGGGGTCGGGCTTGGCAGCGGGAGCGGCGGCGCCACGGGGGCCGGCCTCGGCTTCCGACCGTGGCGTTTGGGGGGCTTGAAGGGGTTGACGCGGGTGTAGTGGCGCGCGTCGGCGCTCGTGTTGAAGCACGCAACCATCCCCAGCGCCATGCCTGCCGCAACCAGGAGCTTGATGCAGCGAAACGGTCTCATCCTTCATCTCCTTGCCTGAACACAAAGGACTGCAAGGGCGAGGGTCGCGGCGAGGACAAGCTTCTTCAGCATCTGAAATGTCTCCTGATGGGTATGCGGCAGGGCCCCACGGCCCCAAACCTCCGCTCTCAGTGTTTCCGCCCGGAATGGCCGTGGTGGCTGCGGCCGTGATGGGAGGAGCCCCCGCGGCCGGAGTAGGGGCTGATCACCTTGAACTTGTATTGACGCTGGTAGGGTTGCACAGGGTAGTACCTGTACCGATACGTCGGGGGCTGGTAGGTGTACGTGCTGTAGCCGCTGGTCCCCGTGCTGGTCACGCCGCTGTAGGTCCTCGCCGGCGTGTCGCACCCCGGGCACGGCAGAAGGGCGGCCACCGCGGTCCCTGCGAGGAGCAATCTCGCGATCAGTGAACGGCTCATGGCTCTGCCTCCTGTCTCCATCGGAGTCTGCCTCCCGAAGCCCGATTAACCGCACGCGCTGTCACCCATCCTGCTCCTCCTTTGCGTCGTGGGCCTCCGCTTCGCCCCTCTATACTCCGAAACCCGCCTGGCCCTGCGCTGCCCGCGGAAAGAATCCGCCTCCCCACTGAGCCGGTTCGTAGTGCGGCCTTCAGGCCGTGGCTTTCTCCCCGCGCTTGCGGGGGAGGACGCGGGGCACTGAGGCCCCGCCCACAGGACGGGCTGAAGCCCGCACTACGAACCTGGCCGGATAGCGCTTGACGCCGCTGCCGCGAAGCGTAAACTATGGGCGGCGCCTGTTAGGGGAAGCCAGTGCGCGGGAAACGCGGCAATACTTCGATGGGCGGCGAGGCCAGCAGGGCCGCCAGCACGCACTGGAGCCTGATCGAGGAAGCACGCGCCAATGACCCCCCGCGCTCGCTCGTCGCAATCGGGGAGCTCGCCAGGCTCTACTGGAAGCCGGTCTATTGCTATCTCCGACGCACGGGCCGCGACAACGAGAAGGCCAAAGACCTCACCCAGGGCTTCTTCGAGAAGCTGCTCACTGACCGCGCCATCGTGGAGCAGGCGGACCCCGCAGTCGGGCGGTTCAGGACCTTTCTCCTCACCGCCGTGACCAACTACGCGCGGAGCGCGGAGCGCGCGGCGAAGCGCAGCCCCCGGCAGCCCATCCTGAGCCTGGACGGCCTCCACTGCCCGGAGGTCCTCGGGCGGGTATCCTCCGCGAGCCCCGAGAAGGCTTTCACCTACGCCTGGGCCTCCGAAATGCTCAACCGCGCCCTCACCCAGACCGAAATGGAGTGCCGGCGGACCGGCAAGGCGACCCACTGGGAGGTCTTCCGCGAACGGGTCGTGCTCCCCATCCTGGACGGTGCCGAAGCCCCGCCCCTCGCGGACGTCTGCGCCAGGCTCGGAATCGAGGACCAGGCCAAGGCCTCTAACATGATCGTCACCGTCAAGCGTCGCTTCCAGGCGGCCCTGAGGGGCCTCGTCCTCGAAGTCGTAGGCTCCGAAGCGGAGGTGGAGGACGAGATTCGCGAGATGATGGCCGCGGTGGCCGGGTGAAGGGGACTTGAGGCATGGAGCAAGATCCTACGTTTGGGCTTGACCCAGAGCGGCTGGCCCGGCTGTTGGCCATCGGGGCAGGGGCCACGGGCGGCGACGACGCGGAAGGCACCCAGCCGACTCAGGAGCTCGCCTGCCCGAAGTGCGGGACGAAGGTGCCGCTCCCCGCGCTCCGCGGCGCGGAGACCGTCGCAGCCCCGGCCACCCTTGCCGGTTCCGACGACGACCCCAAGCTGACGCTGAGCCTGCCAGGTGCGGGCGACCCCACGCGAAGCCGTGATGGGGCAGAGACCGAGCTGTCGGTGGAGGACGCCCTTCGCTCCGCGGGGCCGGGCGCGGGCCGCTACGTCGAGCAGGCCGCCATCGGCAAGGGCGGCATGGGCGAGGTCGTCCTCTGCGTTGACCGCGACATTCGCCGCCCCGTGGCCATGAAGCGCATGCTCCCCGCCACCGCCGCCGACCCCGCCCGCCGAGCGCGCTTCGTCGAAGAAGCACAGGTCACCGGACAGCTCGAGCACCCCAACATCGTGCCCATCTACGAGCTCACGAGGCAGCCTGATGGGACGGTTTATTACACGATGAAGCTGGTCAAGGGGCGCTCGCTGGCGGATATCATCAGGGACATCAGGGACCAAAGGGACGAAAGGGCCACATCCCGTGCCGCGTCCCGCGTGCCGCGTGCCCAGGAAGAGGCGGATATTGGTTTGGGTTCTGGGGACGCGGGACGCAACCGCTTTCTCCCTCGGCGACCTGCTCCAAGTGTTTCTCAAAGTCTGCGACGGCGTCGCCTTCGCCCACTCGCGCGGCGTGGTCCACCGCGACCTCAAGCCCGCGAACATCATGGTCGGCGACTTCGGCGAAGTGCTGGTCATGGACTGGGGTTTGGCCAAGATCATTCGGGCTGGGGACGTGGGCGGGGCCTCCGCGCCCCGCGAGGCTGTTGTGGGCGGCGTGTCCCCACGCCGCGGGACGCGGGACGGGGACGTCCCGCCCACAATTCCCCCCGAGCCGAGCGGGGCAGTGACGCCCCGCCTACAACAATCTGGTCACGCGTCAGGAACCCGCTCCACAGATTGCCACAGACCGCCAGGAAATCACCGCCCTCCAAACCCTCGCCGGCTCCATGCTCGGCACGCCAGCCTACATGTCGCCCGAGCAGGCCAGGGGCGAACTCGACAACATTGACGCCCGCTCCGACATCTGGTCGCTGGGCGCAATCCTCTATGAGATTCTCACGCTTGAGCGCGCCTTCGCGGGGGAGACCACCTATGCCATTCTCGCGGGGGTGCTCAAAGGCAACATCGTCCCGCCCGAGCAGCGTGCCCCGAACCGCAACGTGCCCCGCGAACTCTCCGCCATCGTCATGAAATGCCTCAACCGCACCCGCAGCCGTCGCTACGCGAGCGCGCTCGACCTCAAGCGCGACGTGGCCTTGTTCCTTGAGGGCCGCAGCGTCTCGGCCGCGCCCGACTCTTTTTCCCAGGCATTCGTGAAGCTCATCAAGCGCAACAAAGCTGTCAGCGCGGCCATAGCCGTCGCCCTATCCGTCCTATCGGTCCTATCCGTCCTATTCATGCTCCGCCTCGCCCGCGAGCGCGACCGCGCCGTTGCGAGCGAGGGCCGAGCCATCACCAACGAGAAGGCAGCCGTCGCAGCCCGCGACGCGCAGCGCGCCACCGCCCTCTCTGCCTCGAAGCGCCAGGCCGAAAGCGCCGTCCGAGCCGCAAGCGAAGGTCGCCTTGACGAAGCCAAGGTCCGAGCCGACGCCGCGGTCGAGGTCATGCCCGACGGCCCCTGGGGCCACTACGCCCTGGGCGTCCTCGCCCACGAGAAGAAGGACTTCGCCTCCGCCCGCAAGCACCTCGACGAGGCCCTTCGCCTCGACCCTGCCCACGGCCCCTCCAAGCTCCTCCACACCACCGTCCTCGCCGCCTCCGGCGACCTAGCCAAGTGGGAGCAACTCGCCTCCGAGGCCGACAAGTGCACCCACTGGAGGGCCCTCGTGGCCGCGGGGGATGCCCTCTATGCCAGTGATCGATTCGCGCACGCCGCCAGATCCTACCAGCGTGCGGTTCACCTATGCGAGGCGGACCCGGCCATCCCAGCCCCCACCAAGGAGGCATTCAAGGACAAGCTCGTGAAGGCGAATGGTCGCCTCAGGATGGCGGGCTTCTACGAGTCAATTCGCAAACTCCCCTTGGATGAGCAGCAGGAACGCCTTGCTGCGAGAATCAATGAGGCCTACCAAGGTGGGGTGATCTACTACAGCAACGGGGTGGTCATTGAGAAGGGCGGCAGATTCAGGATATCCCTTGGTTACGCAGGGAGCAAAGCGAGGTGGCTCGATCCCCTGCGCGGTTTGCCCATCACTGAGCTGAGTATCGAGTCCACGGGGGTTGAGGATCTATGCCCCGTCAGAGGCATGCCGCTCACGCAGCTGAATTGTGGAGGGACCCGAGTCAAAGACCTCAGCCCCTTGCGGGGCATGCGTCTTGAGCATCTGGATGTCGCCTCAACCGGCGTTACAGACCTCAGCCCCCTGGCAGGAATGCCGCTGGTCTTGCTGCGCTGTCATGCGAACCTGAGGCTGTGCGATCTCTCGCCGCTTAAGGGCATGCCGTTGAGGTCACTTACCGTGAGTAACACCAGTGTTCTTGACCTTGCGCCGTTGCAGGGCATGCCTTTAGAGGAAATGCACTGCATCGAGACAAGCCTGGAGGATCTCTCCCCACTGAGGGGCATGCCCCTAGCCGTCCTCAGCGTCTTCTCCACCCGCGTTAGTGATCTCACCCCTCTTGAGGGGATGAAACTCCGTCAGCTTGGCTTCACGCCCAAGAACATCAAGAAGGGGATTGAGGTTGTCCGCGCCATGAAGTCACTTGCCATTGTCACTGTTGATCGCGGCAAGAACTTAACGGCGAGCGATTTCTGGAGAAGGTATGACGCGGGGGAGTTCAGCAAGTAGGGCGGGGGCGGCCAGTGGACGGTGGACAGTAGACAGTAGGCAGTCGGCAGGAGGCAGGAGGCAGTGGGCAGACGGCAGGGGACACACGGCAGGGGGAGAGAAGACAGGTGTTCGGTGACCGGTTTTCGGTTTTCGGGGTAAGAGGTTCGCGTGATTCGCGGTCAAGTTGGACTCTGGTGGCCCCACGGCTCAGGCGTTGCCGCGCTTCTCCGCGCGGGTTTCCTGTTCGACGGCGCGGGTGACTAGGGGCTTGAGGAAGGGCGCATCCTGAGTGGCCGCTTTCCAGACGGTCTGGAGGTTGACGCCGAAGTAGCCGTGGATGACCTTGTCCCGCATCCCCGCGACGCGGGTCCAGGGGATGTCGAGGTGCCTCTTCCGCACGTCGGGCGGGATGTGCTTGGCGGCCTCGCCCATGATCTCGATGGCGCGGATGACGGCGAAGACCGTCTTGTCATCGGCGGCAAACTGGTCGTAGTCCATCTCAGCGACGAACGCCTCGGCCTTCCCGATGGCGTCGAGAATGTCGTTGAGGTAGTCGAGGAAGTCCCTCGGAGTGCTCATACCATCACAACCTCGCTGAGGATGCGCTCGCCGATACGAGGCTTGAGGCCGCCGCGGTGAACCAGGTCCACCTTCACGCCCAGGAGATCGGTCAGGTACTCTTCGACTTCGATGTACTCCAGGAGGCTGGGGGGCGTGGAGAACTCGACCAGGACGTCGAGGTCGCTGCCTCGGTGGGCGTGTCCGCAGACACGCGACCCGAAGACGCCGAGCGAGTTGACGGCGAAACGCTCGCGCAGCACTGGCATGTGGTCGTGAAGGGTCTGCCGCCAGGCTTCCAGGCGCTCGCCGCTGCCGACCCGTTGCTTCCTCATCGGGCGCTCCTGCCTTGTTCCCATCTTCACACTCAGTGTAGCCAATCGGAACGCCGGAATCAAGGATTCCCGGACAGTTGCGGAGAAGCAGCTCAAGGCAGGGTCGCTGAAGGTGGTGGAGGAGTTGGAGAAGCAGGGGTGCAAGGTGGACTGGACGGAGTAGGCCAGTCGGCAGGAGGCAGCCGGCAGACGGCAGAGAAGAGGGAAAAGCCGGCAGGAGGCAGTAGGCAGTGGGCAGACGGCAGGGGGCGGAGGACAGTGGACAGAGGGCAGGGGAAGAGAAGGCAGGTGTTGGGTGGTAGGTGTTGGGGGTCGGGGGTGGGACTAGTTCGGGGGCCATCTATGAGCAAGCCCGAGGCGGCGGGGCGGCGGCGGGGACGGCGGGGTCAAGCCTCAATTTTCTACTTTTTGCTTGACCTGATAGAGTTCTGGCCTCCGGCGAGGAAGCAGCTC
>VGYW01000220.1 GCA_016872875.1 Planctomycetota bacterium
GGAGGCCACCTCGACCCCCTCCTCGGCGGCCAGGCGTGCCAGGGACGCGAGGGCGTCTGGGGGCGTGTCGAGCGTCAACTCGCCCCCGTCGCGGGGCACCACCTCGATAGCCTCGTAGCCTGTCGCCTTCGCCTGCCGCACCAGCTCGGCGAAGCTCCACTCACGCGGCGTCACCAGCGCGCTAAGTCCCACCTTCACGGCTCGCTCCTTCAACTGTGGCCCCTGCGTCATTCTCACATTCTACAGAATGTGAGAATGACGGCGCCGTCACGTTTCCCCCCAAGTCTCGCCCCCTCCCCGCCCCGTGCGCCAGAGTATCGCGCCAGAGGCCAGTGGTGTCAAGGGCCTCTTCCCCTGCTCGTTCTCGTCGTCGTCGTCGTCGTCGTCGTCCTCCCCCTCGTCGTCGTCGTCGTCGTCCTCCCCCTCGTCGTCGCTCGTCCTCCACGCCCAAAGTCCAATATCCAGCATCCAGTCTCCAATGACCAAGTGAAAGCGGGGTGCGCCTGGTGTAGATTTCCGAACAAACAAGACAAAATCGCGGGCGTCGGGCGGCGAAGCCGCCGCCCTTGTCCGCCCGCGATTTGTTTTGTTTGCACGGACAATCCGCTGTCGCGTATCAGTTTGCCCCTTTTGACTTGCGGCTTGGCACACTGTTTGCCTTCTACCCATTGTGTTGCCGTTTGGCAACATACAACCGGCTGAGTTTGCCCTAAGTGTCCAGTGTGTGCCGCTCGCTTGTGGCCCCCACCCCACAACAATACAGACGGCAGCGGGTCATACCTGGGCCAGTGACGCCGCTCGCGCGCCCCCCTTGCCCCGCGCGCCCGAAGCGGGCGTCGCGTGTCCGCGTCGCGGCATAGGGGCTTGTGGCTGCATTGGCCCCCCGGCATTGGGGGCCGCAGCGGCCCCCAAACCCCTTGCGACTCGAGAGCCGTTGGCTTCGGTCTGCGCCATAAGGGGCCGCATCCGCGGAGAGGCGCTTGCCCTGGCCTTAGCCCCGTTGGGGCGGCACGGGCCGACCGAAGCCCCAGACTGCGAAACCACAGGGGGGCATGGGGGCCGCTTCGGCCCCCACGTGGCTACAGAGCGAACAGGGACCAGCCCCATCCGCACCGCCGTCGCTGGATGGCGACGCCCGCTTCGGGCGGCGCCCCCAGCAGGGGAGGGGGGGCGGCGGCGCGGGTCAACCAGCTAACCCGCATTTCTCACGAAATGCGGGAAATCCCAAGAGCCAAACGCCAAGCACCAAACAATCTCCAAGCCCGGAATGCTCAATGACGAAAGCAAGCCCCCAGGGTCGCGGGCAACACCACGTAGTCTCCGCTTGGACCATTGAGGATTGGAGTTTGGGGCTTGTTTGGCGCTTGGTGCTTGTGGTTTGGTGGTTCCCGCATTTCTCACCAGCCGCTGGTGAGAAATGCGAGCTAAGCGAGGGGGGTCTTAGCCCCCCGAGAGGGGGGCTTGCGCTTTCGCGGCCAAAGGCGCCACAGGATGGCCACGGAGAGGTAGAGGGTGGCCCAGGCGATGGAGATGAGCAAGGTCCATGACACGCGGGGTTCCTTAGTCGAAGGGAATGGCTCGCATCGAGATGCGATTTGTAAAAGATTGACAGCGTCCCAAGTCCTTGAGATCGTGGGTGTGCCTGCGGCCGGTGCGTCGGGGGCTTTGCCCCCGAACCCCCAGGATTTTCCGCTTTCGGGCCGCCGGCACCCCAACAGGAAAATGGCCGCGCTGGCCTCCAGGAGACGTGCCGGTGGCCGAATGCGATAAATCCCAGGGGGTCTCGGGGACTGGTCCCCCAGAGGCGAGTTCGCCTTTGCGTTCCCGCGGCGCGGAGAGCGTCGCCCGGGGAGGCTCAAGAACTTGGGACGTTCCCAAAAGATTGTAACGAGTTCTGGGGCCTTTGTCCGCTCGGCAGTTGGCTTCAACCCTCTTGACTTCTTGTTGTGTTCTGTTTGTCCGTAAAGACAAAACGAGTAACGTACACCTGGCCTTCGCGGGCCTGACGCCCACGCGAGCCCGGTCCGACGCGGAGCGTGACAGCCGCACATGCGCCAGACGTGGCTGGCCCGCCTCCGCGCGCCCTCCCCGCTGCCCCGCCGTCGTTCGCCGAACGTCTGGGGCCTCAGAGAGGTGGTTGGCTCTCGACATCGGCTTCTGGCTTGAGAGAGGGCGGCGGGCAGGGGGGCGGGCGGGCGGAGGCGGGCCAAGGGGCTCCAAGAGGGGCGTCAGCGGGCTCATAGTGGGTCAATGTGCGTGCGCAGTTGACCCAGTATGGGAAAAAACGCCCCGGAAGCGTCCGGATCGCCAAAATACCCATAGTGTGTCACGTTTGGGCTTGACCCAGTATGGCGGGACCGCCCCGGAAGCGTCCGGATCGCCAAAACGCCGATAGGAGTGTTCGGTGTGGTGTCCGGTGTTCCGCCGCCCCACGTTGGTTGCGGCCACAGGCCGCATCGAGTGGGGGAGGCGCACCGCCGGGATTGGGGCTGTGCTTCGCGGCGGTTGATGCTTGTCATTCGTGGCGTGGGCGGGTATACTGTTGATGTCATAGGAATGGAGGCCGTGATGGACGCTGGGACGGCGCTGCGCGGGATTCTCGGCGAGCTGCAAGGGGTTCTGGAACGCATGGACCCCATGCCGGTGAGCCGCCTGGTGGACGCGCTCCTGGGGGCGCGGCGGGTCTACGTGGCGGGGGAGGGGCGGTCGGGCCTCATCGCCCGCACGTTCGCCATGCGGCTCGTTCACCTGGGGATGACGGCTTACGCCTGCGGGGAGACGATCACGCCTGCCATCGAGGCGGGCGACCTGTGCGTGGCGTGCTCGGGGTCTGGCGAGACGCCGATCACGTGCCACCGGGCCGAGCAGTCGCGGCGTGCGGGGGCCGTCGTGGCGGCGGTCGTGGCGGCGCCGGGCACCCCGCTCGGCGCGCAGGCGGCCATCGAGGTGGTCCTCCCCGCGCCCACGAAGGCATCGCGCGGCGGCACGTCGCGCCAGTTCGGCGCATCGCTCTTCGAGCAGGCCCTCCTGCTGTTCCTGGACGCCCTCGTGCTGTTGCTCCAGGACCGGCGGGGGGCCTCCGCCGAGGCGATGTCGGCCAAGCACGCGAACCTCGAGTGAGGTTTCGAGGATGACCCCCAGCTTTGTGGATCGCTGCTCTTCAATCGTCCTCGTCCTTCGTCCCTCGTCCTCGGCCCTTCTCCCCCGCACGCCGAGAGGATCGAGGACGAAGGACGAGGACGAGGACGAGGGACGAGGACGATAGGGACGCGTACGGAGTATGTGCATGAGACGACGAGAGTGGGTGGCCGTGTTCGCCCTTGCCGCGGCGATGTCCGGGTGCGCCGCTCGAGTGAGAGGCGGCGAGCCCCGCCTCGTGCGGGTGTCGGACGGTGGCACCCCGATGGGCACGTACATGATGGCGACGGTGTACGCGCCCGACGAGGAGAGCGGGCGGCGGGCCATCGCCGCCGCCTTCGCTCGCGTGGAGGAGATCGAGGCCGCCACAAGCCACTATCGGGAGACGAGCGACATCTCGAAGCTCATCGCCGCTGCCGGCGGGCCGCCCATGCCGGTCAGCAGGGACCTCTGGGCCGTCCTCCGCCGCTCCGCCGAGGTGTCGGCGGAGACCGATGGGGCCTTCGACCCTACCATCGGCCCCCTCATGGCCCTCTGGAAGAAGACCTGGCGGAAGGGCAAGGCGCCCTCCGAGGCGGAGACCGCCGCGGCCAAGGCACTCGTGGACTGGCGAGCCGTCCGCCTGGCCCCCGACGCGCCCCAGGCTCAGTTGCTCAAGAAGGGGATGTCGCTCGACCTGGGCGGCATCGGCAAGGGCTACGCGGTGGACCAGGCCCTCGCTGTCCTGCGCGAGCGCCGCATCCCCGCCGCACTGGTGGACATGGGGGGGAACGTTGCCGCCTACGGCGCCCCGCCCGAACGCCCGGCCTGGCTCGTCGGCATCCGCGACCCCAGCCGCCCAGGCAAAATCCTCCCCAAGCCGCTCAAGCTCCTCAACCAGGGCGTGGCCACCTCGGGCGACTACGAGCAGTTCGGCACCGTGGCCGGCCGCCGCTACTCCCACATCCTCGACCCTCGCACCGGCAAGCCCCTCGAGGGGATGACGAGCGTGACCGTGGTGGCTAAGGATGGCACAACCGCCGACGGCTACTCGACGGCGCTCAGCGTGCTCGGCCCCGAGAAGGCCCTCGCCTTCGCCGAGAAGCGCCCAGGCGTCGAGGTCATGATCGTCTACGAGCGCGACGGCGCGACCCACACCGCGCGCTCCAAGGGCTTCGAGCGCCTGGAGGTCACCCCCACGGCCAGCCAGTAGCACCCCGGAGGAGCCGCGTGCCCGAACTGAGGCCGTTTCGCGGGATTCGCTACAGCCCAAAGGCCGGGAGCCTCGCCGACCTCGTCGCCCCGCCATACGACGTGGTGGACCAGGGACAGTTCGAGGCGCTCTCCCGCCGCAGCCCCTGCAACATCGTCCGCCTGATCCTCGACAAGGGCTACTCGCCCGACGTGCTGCCGCCCAACGACTGGTATCAGGAGGCCGCGCGGCTCCTGGCCGCGTGGGAGGCCGATGGCATCCTGGTGCCCGACGCGGAGCCGGCCTTCTACCTCTACACGCAGGCGTTCTCCTACGGCGGCAGGCGGCTGCGGCGGAAGCTGCTCCTGGGCGCCCTCCGGCTCGAAGCCTACGGCCAGGGCAGAGTCTTCCCCCACGAGAACACCACCCCCGGCCCGAAGATCAGCCGCCTCCGGCTCATGCAAGCCACGGGAACCAACCTCAGCCCCATCCTGGCCTTCTTCCCCGACCCCGACGGCCAGATCAACCAGACCATGGAGAGCCTGCTCCTGGCCCCTCCCACGGCGGCATTCACGGACCAGGCGGGGATCGGGCACACCCTCCACCGGACACTGGACGCCTCGACGCAAGCCCTTGTGGCGGCAAGGCTTGCGCCTCTGCCGCTCTACATCGCCGATGGGCACCATCGCTACGAGACGGCATTAGTGTATCGTGACACTGAGCGCGCCAGGCGACCGCATGACGCCGCCAGGGAGCTCCCCCTCGACTTCATGCTCGCCGCCTGCATGTCGGGGGCCGACCCCGGCCTCGTCATCCGCCCGACCCATCGCGTCGTTACCTGGCAGGGCGACTTCTGGGCAAGCGACTTCCTCGACGAGGCCGAGGAGTGGTTCACCCCGCGCAAGCTCCCCGCCGCGAGCCCCGAAGACGCCCTGCGGCTTCTCGAGACAGAGCGGGAGAGGGCGACATTCGTCATCCACGGCGGGCAAGCGACGGGCTACACTGCACTCGAGCTGCGCGACGAGGAGGCCCTTCGCGACGCTCCCTACCCCCTCGGCTCCCCTCTGCGTCGCCTCGCCGCAGCCGTCTTCTCCCATGCCTTCCTCGCCAAGCTCCCCGGCCTCCGCGGAGCCACGGTCACCTACACCCCGGACGCCGGGCTGGCGGTCCGCCAGGCCGAGGCGGGAGAGCGAACGCTGGCCTGCCTGCTGCCCGGCGTGAGGCCCGAGCAGCTCATGGCGGTCGTGAACGCCGGCGAGCGCATGCCGCCGAAGTCCACCTACTTCTGGCCTAAGCCCATGACTGGCATGGTCTTGCGCTCCCTGGGGCTCTTCTGAAATAAAATCTTGACAAGCGACTTGACAAGTGCAGAAGTCGGGTTATAATTATTGCGGTGTACGGAATGACCTTTGGCCTTTTCGCCCCAGAAAGGAGGTGAGAAATTGAAGAAGAGGCAAGGGTTTACGCTGATTGAGCTCCTGGTCGTCATCGCCATCATCGCAATCTTGGCGGGCATGCTTCTGCCCGCTCTGGCCAGGGCTCGTGAGGAAGCGAGGCGCATTCGCTGCCGCAACAACCTCAACCAGCTCGCCAAGGGTATGGCCACGTACCTCAACGAGGCCGGCGACAACCGCTTCTACCCCTGGCCGTCCAACCGTCCCGGTTGCGGCACGAAGGCGGCTCCGCAGTTCGGCGGGGCCGAATGGATGGCGGCGCTCTATTGGACCAAGATCATCCCCGATCCCGGCGTGTACAACTGCCCTAGCTCGCCGGACAGCAACGAATCGGGGATCGAGCTTGGCACCGATGGAGTCCCGGGCGCTTCCCCAGGCGGGTTCGCTTCTCTGTCCAGGGATGCCGTGAGCTACTCCGGCATGGGTAGCAACTCCGTTGCTATCTACCTCGTCTCCAAGGCCGGCAAGCAGAACTACTCGATCAACTCGAGGCTTGCCATCCGCGACGACTTCCCACCGAACGAGCCGATGGCGAGCGACGACACCGACGACCCGATCAACCACGGTGAAAGGGACAACGGCGGCATGTCCGTCCTGTTCTTCGACAGCCACGTCGAGTACTGGACGCACACCCGCGTTGACCTCGAGACCGGCGTTGGGTCCCCCGGTGACCTCGTAGCTCTGAAGAACTAAGGCAGACCGAAGTGTCGCCGAAAGAGAGTAGCCCGCCCACCTGGGCGGGCTATTCTTTTGGCCCCCTAGGCGATCAGACGATCACGCTTCCCTCTCTGGAAGTGATCGCCTAAGGCGGCCTGTGGCCGCAACCAAAGAGGATGATTGGATGTATGGATGAATGGATGATTGTCTGACATTCATCCACCCATCCATTCATCCATTCATCCTCCACTCATGCGCGCAAGGCGCGAGCGAGGCGCAGCGGATGGACCGACGCGGGTTCCTGGCGGGTGGCGCCGCGGCGCTGGCGGCCGGGCTGGGCGGCTGCGGGGGGAAGGCGCTGCGCGCCGAGACGCGGCCCAGAGGCCCGAACTTCGTCCTGTGCATGACGGATGACCAGGGCTGGGGAGACGTTAGCTACAACGGTCTGAGGCAGATACAGACTGGGAACCTGGACGCGATGGCGGCCTCTGGGGTGCGGTTCGAGCGCTTCTACGCCGCACACCCGAGTTGCTCGCCCACTCGTGCCAGCGTGCTGACTGGGCGCCACCCGAACCGCATGGGGGTCTTCTGGCCAGGCATGCGGCTGCGGCGCGAGGAGCTGACCATCGCCCAGGCCCTGAGGGCGGCCGGCTATGTGACCGGGCACTTCGGGAAGTGGCACCTCAACGGCGTGGCGGGGCCGGGCAAGCCAATCGCGGCCACAGACCCGCTCGGGCCTGGCCCCTTCGGGTTCGACGAGTGGTTCTCGGTGTCGAACTACTTCGAGGTCGACTGGACCTTCAGCCGCAATGGGGAGAACGTGAAGGTGAGCGGCGACGGCTCGGACGCCATCGTCGCGGAGGCGTTGAAGTTCATCGGCCGGGCGGTGGGACAGGGGCGGCCGTTCCTGGCGGTCGTGTGGTTCGGCGGGCCGCACGCTCCGCACAGGCCGCTGCCCGAGGACCTCAAGGCGGCCGGCGGCTCGCCTTACTATGGCGAGCTCGTCGGGATTGACAGGAGCATGGGCACGCTGCGCGGCGGCCTGCGAAAGCTCGGCGTGGCCGACGACACGATGGTCTGGTTCTGTAGCGACAATGGCGCGTGGCACGACCCCGCGAAGCCCGACGCCCACGGCTCGAACGGCCCGCTCCGCGGCCGCAAGGGCGACCTCTGGGAGGGCGGCATCCGCGTCCCCGGCCTCATCGAGTGGCCCGCGAGGGTCAGGCAGCCCTTCGTGACGGGTGTGCCCGCCTCCACGAGCGACATCTATCCAACTATCGTGGACATCCTGAGGCTGGAAGTGCCCAGCCAGGTTCAGCCGCTCGACGGCATCAGCCTGGTGCCGCTCCTTGACGGCCAGATGAAGGAGCGTGGGAAGCCGATGGGCTTCTGGCAGTTCAACGGTACGGCCAAGATCACCCCGAGTTCCGGCCCCTCGGCCTGGAGCGGCGAGCGCTACAAGCTCGTCCGTCCCAGCCCGAACAGGTGGGAGCTCTACGACCTGGCGGCCGACGTGGGCGAGAAGGACGACATCGCGGCCAGGCACCCGGAGCTCGTCGGCAAGATGAAGGCCGAGCTTGAGGCCTGGCAGCAGTCCGTGCTGCGGAGCTTCCGGGGTGAGGACTACGGAGCTCCGCGTGCGGAAGGCCCGGGTTCGTAGTGCGGGCTTCAGCCCGTATCTTGGACTGGCGATTCCGTCGCGAAGATACGGGCTAAAGCCCGCACTACGAACCCGAATGAAGGAGAAGACCAGTGAGGTTGGGGGGAATCGGTCGGGGCGTCGCGCTTGCCGCGGCGATCGCTCTGCCTGCGCTCGTGCACTTCGGGTGCGCGCACCCGAGGTCCGCATCCGTGGCCAGGAAGAACGGCCTGCTCAAGGTCTTCATACTGGCCGGCCAGTCGAACATGGAGGGGCACGGGGTCATCGCCGGACCGCAGAGGGGCACGCTGGAAACCCTGTCGAAGGACCCCGCCTCCGCGGCACGCTACAGGCACCTTCTGGACAAGGATGGGAAGTGGGCCGTGCGCGACGACGTTTGGGTGTCGTACTACGACGCGAAAGGCCCTCTTGCCGTGGGCGGGTTTGCGGCGCGCGGCTGCATCGGCCCAGAGCTTGGCTTCGGTTGGGCCGTCGGCGGCTACCTGGACGCCCAGGTGCTCCTGATCAAGTTCGGGCCGGGCGGCACGAGCCTCGCGGGTCCCTGGCGGCCGCCGAGCTCTGGCGGCTCCGTCGGCGAGCAGTACCAGTACATGATCTCCAGCGTGAAGAAGAAGCTCGCGGACCTCAAGACGGATTTCCCCAGCTACGACGGGAAGGGCTATGAGATCGCCGGCTTCGGCTGGCACCAGGGTTGGCAAGACGGCTTGAGCATGCGAGACGCCCTGGAATACGAGAAGAACCTCGCCAACTTCATCCGCGACATCCGCAAGGACCTCGGGGTGCCGAAGCTGCCGTTCGTGATCGGCGGCAGCGGCTTCGGGGGTTGGGGCCAGACGATAGACCGCCGGCTCATGATCATGAAGGCCCAGGCCGCCGTGGCTCAATACGACGAGTTCAGGGACAGCGTGCGGTACGTGGAGACGCGGGGCTTCTACCGTTCCGAGGACCTCTCGCCGCACAGGTTCCGATTCCACTGGTGCGGCAACGCGGAGACATACTACTTGATCGGCGGGGGCATGGGCAGGGCGATGGTGGAACTGCTCGGCGGCCCGAAGGCGCCCGCCAATCCGACGGGGCCTTCCGAGAGGAAATGAGGAGAAGACGTTGAGGGGTCTGTGTGTCTCGCTGCTGGTCTTGGCCGCCGGGGCTGCGAAGGGCGCTGCGCCCCTGAGGAGCGCACCGGCCACCTTCTTCGTCAGCCAGTCGTCGGGCAACGACGCCTGGAGCGGGCAATCGCCCAAGCCCGATGGCACCAGCGGCCCGTGGAAGACCCTTGCGCGGGCCTCGGCCGAGGGCTACGTTCCCGGCGACCGCATCCTCCTGAAGTGCGGCGACACCTGGGATGAGGAGCTTCATCCGAAGGGGAGCGGGACACCAACGAACCCCATCACCATCGGCTCGTACGGCGAGGGGAAGAAGCCGGTGATTGACCGCCAGGACGACAAGCGCGACCTCATGGGCATCCACCTGAGCGACCAGGAGGGCTTCAAGATCGCCGGCCTCGAGTTCAACCGCTGCATGACCGGCATCTACGCCGAATACTCGGAGGGCTGCCCGACCAAGCGGTTCATCTGGATCGAGGACTGCTATTTCCACGATTCGCTCCTCTACCAGCACTACGAGGACTATCCGAGGCGCAAGATCGGCCTCGGCGTCTGCTTCTTCTCCCACGAGCGCAAGAACCGCATCGTGCTCGCCGACATCACGCTCCGCAACTGCGTCTTCCGAAGGCTCGCCTCCGGGGTCTGGACGAACAGCCCCGACAACTTCAACAAGAACGCCTCCTTCGTCTACAACTTCGGGAACATGGCCATCGAAGGCTGCCTCTTCGAGGAAGGCTACCAGTGGCAAATGGGCATACGCGGCGTCGCGGGCGGAGCGGTGCGCAACTGCGTGACCCACGACATCGGCCGCGGCTTCCGAGCCTTCAACGGCGTGGCGGGGGCCATGTTCTTCCGCTGCAAGGACTGGGTGTTCGAGGACAGCGAGTGGGGCTTCATTGACATCGGCCTGGGCAGCGGCGACGGCGAGGCGTTCGACTTCGAGGGCAACTGCGACCGCATGACCATGCGCAACTGCCTGTTCCACGACACCGACGGCCCCGGCTTCTTGCTCTGCTGCTATGCCTCCGACGGGAACCCGAACCGGGGCATCCGCATGGAGAACTGCGTCCTGAACGGCAAGGCCAAGCGCCCCATCCGCCTGCCACGATGCGAGATACTCAACACTACGGACTGGAACGAGGTGCGGTGGGAGAAGTGCCGCTTCTACCTCTCGGAGGGGGAGGTGCTCATGAGGGTGATGGACCCCGAGAAGGAGAAGCGGACGACGTTCGTCGGTTGCCTGGTCAAGAACCTCAGCGAGGCGTGCAGCACGCCGAACCTTGCCCCCAAGGCGGCCGTCACCGCGTCGTCGCAGGAGGCCGGCCACGGGGCAGCGAATGCCACCGACGGCAAGGCGGCGACCGCCTGGAAGGCCGCGGCGCCCACGGGGCAATGGCTCGAGCTCGACTTCGGCAAGCCCACCACCGTCAATGAGTTCAGAATCAAGGAAGCCCCATCCTCATCGGTCATCCGCTACGCCGTCGAGCTGTGGAGCGAGAGGACCTCGCGCTGGGTGGGCGTCTTCAACGGCCGGGCCATCGGCCCCGACTTCATCGCCCCCATCGTGAGCCGGACCACGCGCAAAGCCCGGCTCCTGGTCTTGAGGACGGAGAGCGGGAGCCCGAGCATCAGCGAGTTCGCGGCCTACAACGACACTACTGGAAGGCGGCCTTGATGTCGGCCAGGCCGACGCCGAGGGCGGCCTTGGCGAGCCTGTCGAGCTCCGCCTCGTCGCCCTGGAGGTGGAGGGTGCGGTGGCAGTGCTTGAGGCTCTCGCCCGGCTTGAGGAAGGCCGCGGGCGATGAGCTCTCGAGCTCGTAGAAGGGGCCGAGCGGCGGGCCGCCATTCACCGGGCCGTCGTTGTAGCTGTTCACAACGTCGCCCCTGAACGGCTCCTTCTGTATCTCCCACATCGAGTTCACGTAGTCGGTCGCTCCCTCGGGCTTCGTGTAGGTGGCGAGGGTGAGGACGCGGTTTGCGGCGTCGTAGCTGCCCATGATGGGCTTGGCGCGTTTGGGGCTGAGGCCGATCTTGCCGCGCTTCTGGCCGTCGCACTTGAAGTAGATGACGCCCCCCTTGGCCTTGAGCCTGTCGGGCGGCACCTTCCCGAAATAGGCGTCGTTGACGATCGGCCCGAGCTGGTCCTCAGGCCCCTCGACGTAGGGAATGACCACCGTGGTCGCGGGCGAGGGGTTGTACATGCAGAGAATCCAGATCGAGACGGTGCCCGTCTCGCGCGCCCAGGGCTTGTCGCCCGCGTTCCTCACGTTGTTGTCGGATTCGTAGGCCACGGACTTGACCGTGGCTGGCACCTCGATGCCGAAGTGCTTCTTGATGTCGGGCGGGTCGAGGAGGCGCACGGTGCGGTCGGCCACGATGTCGAGCTTCGTCCCCGAGAAGTTCACCAGCGAGAAGTTGTTCCTGAAGTGCGCGCTCGTGCGGTCCTTGCTCACCACCGTCCACCCGCCCCAGTCAATCGGCTCGGCCACCTGCCAGTCCTTGAAGTCGAACTTGTCGCTCGTCCCCTTGGCGAAGTAGATTGAGAACTGGCCGCCCTCTGGGCCGAGCCACATGCGGTCTTCGCCGCCGAAGACGTTGATGTGCGGCTTGCGTTCGCCCGAGGCCACGAGCTTGCGGTTGATCCAGCCGAAGCTCGTCCCCCCGAGGCCTCCCGCCGTGCTCGTCATCACGCGGCCCTGGTAGAGCGGCACCACGGCCACCTGTGCCTGGCCGCTCTTGTCCGACAGCACAAGCACGTCCGTGTGCGCCTTGAGGAACGACACGTCGCCAGCGAACGTCGCCGTCGCCTCTCTGCCGCCCGGCACCGCGCACCCGGCGAGGCCCACTGCCGCGAGCAGCAGCGCCGCCGCCATTCGCTTTCCCATCTCAGGTTCCTCCGATAGGGGCTTCCGACATCCTCCCGCACCGGCCACAAAGAGAACCATATTTCGGCGAATCATGCAAACCACGATCGTCGTCGTTGTCGTCGTTCGTCCTCGTCGTCGAAGCTCCTGCACGAGAAGTGGATAGAGCGTGTTTCTGTGGTACGGCCCCCCAGCTATGGTGAACGGTCACCGTGGGTCGACGGTCCACATCTGTGCATGGAGGGGCCCCGCGCAACATGCGGCAGCCTGTGGAGTGCGGTCGCTTGAGACCGCTGTGGACTGCCGAAGCACCTGGCACATTGTCACCCGGTGCCTCCCGGATCTCACCTGTACGCCAGGGTGACGGCTCTCTCTGGCAGGCGCCGGCAAAGCCCACAGCGGCGTCGAGCCGCCGCACTCCCACAGGCTCACGCATTCTCCCGCGCGGTGCGAGATTCTTCTGCCGCGCTTGCGGCACGGTCGGGTTCGGGTACAATACGAATTGCTGCCTCGATTCAGGGTGACACTGGAGGATCACTGGATGATTCTGGGCGTGGACTATTATCCTGAGCACTGGGAGGAGGAGCGCTGGCCAGAGGATGCGCGGCTGATGCAGGAGGCCGGGATCAGCGTGGTGCGCCTGGCCGAGTTCGCCTGGTCGAGGTTGGAGCCGAGCGAGGGGGACTTCCGCTTCGATTGGCTCGACAGGGCGCTCGGCGTGCTCTCGGCTCGCGGAATCCGAGCCGTCCTGGGCACCCCCACGGCGGCGCCGCCGGCCTGGCTCGTGGCGAAGCACCCGGATATTCTGCCGCGCGACGAGCTACGCCAGCCCCTCGGCTTCGGGGCACGCCTCCACCGCTGCCTGGCCAATCCCACCTTCCGCCGCTACTCCAAGGCCATCACCACCGCTATGGCGCAACACTACGCCAACCACCCCGCAGTGCTCGGGTGGCAGACGGACAACGAGTTCTCGGGCAACCGCTGCTACTGCGACGAGTGCGCGCGGGCCTTCCGCGAATGGCTCCAGCGCAAGTACGGGACCCTCGACGCCCTGAACCTTGCCTGGGGCACGGCCTTCTGGAGCCAGGAGTACACGGCCTGGGGCCAGGTGCCGCTCCCCTGGCGGACGACCTGCGGCTCGATGGCCCACAACCCCTCGCTCCTCCTCGACCACCGCCGCTTCGCCTCCGACACCACGGTCGAGTTCCAGCGCGAGCAAGTGGCCATCCTCCGCAAGCTCTGCCCCGAGCACTTCGTCACCCACAACTTCATGGGCCTGCACGACACGGTGGACTACTACGCGCTGGCGAAGGACCTGGACTTCGTGTCGTGGGACAACTATCCGAGCGGCTCGGCGGCCCTGCCCCACGACGTGATGCGCGGCATCCGGCAGGCGAACTTCTGGATCATGGAGGAAAAGTGCGGCCACACGGGCTGGAACACGATGAGCCCCATCCCGCGCCCCGGCCAGGTGCGGGCCTGGGCCTGGCAGGCCGTCGGGCACGGCGCCGAGGCGATCGTCTTCTTCAGGTGGCGGAGCTGCCGCTCCGGCACCGAGCAGTTCTGGCAGGGCATCCTGAACCACGACGCGGTGCCCGGCCGCCGCTACCGCGAGGTGGCGCAGCTCGGCCGCGAGTTCCGCGAACTCGGCCCTGAGTTCGAAGGCACCAGCCCCCGCAACGAGGCCGCCATCCTCTACTCCTACGATCAGATCTGGGCGCTCCAGGTGCAGCCCCAGGTGCCGGGCTTCAGCTTCCTCCGTTGGGTCGAGCGCTACCACGAGGGCCTCCACCGCCTGGGGATCGGAGCCGACATCGTGAGCACGCAGGCTCAGCTTGACGGCTACAGACTTGTGCTCTGCC
>VGYW01000221.1 GCA_016872875.1 Planctomycetota bacterium
ATCCCGAAGGATGCGAAGGTGCGCATGCAGGCCCTTGGCATCCTCATGGTCTATGTGCCCGAGGGGCCGTTCCACCTGGGCTCGGGCGGGCTGACGGCGGGCGGATTCTACAAGTACACCGACGGCACCCAGCACGCCCTGCCGTACCACGTAACAGGGCCTGGCGCTATCCCGACCGGCCGGCAGGCCGGCAAGCTCTGGGCGGGGAAGGGCGGCGCCCAGCCAGAGGACGGCGGCGAGATTCCCGCCGCTTTCCCCAATGGCTATCCGGCCTTCTACTGCATGAAATGCCAGATCTCGCCTGAGCAGTACGCCTTCTTCCTGAACGCGCTCAGCGAGGAGGAGGCAGACCGCCGCTATGCAGGGGACGAGCGGTGCGCGCCGCCCAGGATGAATTACTCAGGGGCGCGTCCCCGCGTCGTCCGCGATGAGAAGTCCCCGGCTGCGCGCTACTCCACCAAGCCGGGCGGGCCCCGTGGTGGGGTGGCCTGTTTCGGGCTGTCCTGGGCGGACGGCGCGGCCTTCGCGGCCTGGGTCGGATTGCGGCCGATGACAGAGCTGGAACTCGAGAAAGCCGTGCGCGGAGCGCGCGAGCCGATCCCGGAGGAGGTCGGCCCTTCGTACTGGGGCATCCAGACTTTCGCCCGCAACGCCTGGGACACTTACAAGGGCGATCCGCAGTGCGAGCGGCCGGTGACGGTCGGCAATGCCGCGGGGCGCAGGTTCAAGGGCACACACGGCCTCGGCACGACGGCCCTGCCCGCGGACTGGCCGCAAGACGATGCCGTTGGCTCCGGGATGCGCTGCACATACTACACCGCGTTTCAGGTTGACCTGCTGCGCGCGCGGGTGTCGGACCGCCTGCTGGCCGCCGTGGCGGACCCCCAGCGGCTCTTCTCGCACAGATGGCGCGGCGTCCGTACGGCGCCCAAGGGAATAGGACCATGATTCCTCTACTCGGAGTGAGCCAGTCATGAGACCGCTTGCATCGCTCGCGACCGTGTGCCTGTTGTCCGCCGTCGGCCCGCTCGTCGCGGAGACCGTGACCGTGCAACCCGGGCAAAGCTTGCAGGAGGCCGCGGACAAGCTTCAGCCGGGTGATACGCTGCTGCTCGCGGAGGGGACCTACTACCAGCGCCTCGATCTGAAGACGAGCGGGGAGCAGGGAAAGCCGATCACTATCAAGGCCGCAGTGCCCGGCAAGGCCATCATCACCGGGGCAATCGAGGGCACGCCGACGTTCGAGAGGGTCGAAGGCGCCATCCACAAGCCGGTCCCCGCGTCCGTCACGGCCGGGAATGAGCCGCCGAAGCTGGAGCAGATCGAGGGCGCCATCTACAAGACGAAATGGCCCTTCACAAAGAAGTGGAGCGGGCGCGGGACCCGGCAGGCGTGGGTGCTCGCCGACGGGCGGAGCCTGTACAACTACTCCAACCTCGAGGAGATGAAGACGTGTCGCTGGGGCAAAGGGCGCGACACGACCCCGCAGGAGGGCTGGTTCTACCAGGACGGCGAGATGTACTTCCGCCTCCTGAATGGCGCCGACCCCAACAAGGCCAAGGTCGCCATCAGCAGGCCCGACACCACGATCCTGCTTGACACCAAGGGCCAGGAGCACATCGTCATTGAAGGGCTGCGCTTCCACGTGGCGCCCGACAACGCCATCCGCGTCGGGGTGCGTCGGAACGACACGAGCAAGCACATCGTGATTCGGGACTGCTATTTCCTCGGCTCCTACCATGCGATCGTGGGGCAAGGCGTTCGGGTGGACCGTCCGGGCGGGGCGGTGGAGTTCGGGCCGTCCAATGTCACCATCGAGCACTGCCAGTTCAGCAACTACCCGACCTATGACTGGCTGCACTACTCGATGCACCTGGAGCAGCCGGCCTGGGGCGCGATGTACGACAGTTGCCTCGGCGGCAACGCCATCTCGCCCGGAGGGAACGTAAGCTCCTGGAAGATACGGCACTGCTACATCCACGACACCTACGACGGGATCGGCGTGGCCTGCACGGGCGTCAAAGACCCCGCCCTTGACCACGAATACGCCCATAACCTGCTGCACCGATGCGCGGACGACAATATCGAGTTCGATGCGATTGAGTATGCGGGCGTCCGCGCGCGTCACAACGTCATCCTGGAGGGGCAGTGCCTCCTGGGCCTCTCGCCGGTCCAGAAGGGCGGCGTGACCATCGAGCACAACATCGTCTACGCCTCCCCCGGGTACGGCATCCCGTGGAGCGTGCTCTTCAAGTTCAGCACGCCCTCGGCGAGCGCCTTCCACAAGGGCGGCTTCCACCCCCTGAGCGGCATGGTCATCCGCAACAACACGCTCATCAACGCGAAGAGCGGCGTCTCGTGGGGCACCAGTGGCAGGCACGGGAAGTACTTCAAGGACGACAACTCGGTGGCGAGCAATATCATCTACGCCCGCGACTGGGGTTTCTGTAGCGGCCTGCCGTGGAACGAGGGGCTGACGGTGGAGAAGAACAACCTGTGTGTCGGGCCGGCGATTGAGGCCGGCAAGCCCAAGCATTCCCCGCCAGGCGCGCTCTGGACCCGCAACAAAGAGCCCTTCGTGAAGAAGGACACGTATTTCTGCGACTCTATGCCACCATCGCTCCCCGGCCTCGTACCCGAGGCGGAGATTGGGGAGGAGAAGGAGATCGCCCGCGTGAGCTTCTCCGTCAGCGAGGAATACCTGCGAGGGGTCATCAAGGAGAGCGGCCTGCCCGAGGCCGACTACAAGGACCTGCACAAGACGCTTGGGGCGGTTCCACCTGGGACGAAGTGGGAGTTCCCGCGTCCCGGCCCGCGCTGGTCCGTGGGCGAGTTGGCCCTGTTCCGTCCGCCGTTGCCGCCATCGCTCGACCCCTGGTGGGTGGGGTTTGCCGACAAGCCGAGCGACGCGAAGACGGTTAAGATCAAGCCCTGGCGCGGCAAGTTCTACAAGAAGTTCGAGAAGACCGGCGATGGCAGCGACCCCAGGAAATGAATGGGCGCCACCGCCAACCAATCAGGCCCCACGAAGGAGATTGGGATGTTGAATGCAAACGCTTGGACGTTCACGATGGTGGGACTTATTGCTCTGGCCTTCGGTGTGACAGGCGCCTCTGGCGGGGAGATTCAGAAGATTCTGGACAACTCGAAGGCATTCGCGGCGATGCCGAAGATCAAGCATACGCCGGCCTTCCGCCTGGAGGTCTTCGAGCCGGTCCAGGTGCGCGAGGAGGCCAAGGGGAAGCAGTGGTGGTACATCTGCGACGGGGACGAGCGGATCGGCCTGATCACCACCTGGGTGAACCACGTCGAGCTGTTCCGATTCTCGCCCGACATCAACAAGGAGGCGAAGTACGAGATTCCCGCCATCTACCACTGGGCGAACCTGCTCGGGGCGCGGCTGCCGCTCCAGATGTGCGGCTACCACTCGCCCGTGCCGCCAATCGAGTCGTTCAAGCTCACCTTCACGAAGGAGAAGGGCGATTCGCTCGAGTTCAAGGCCGAGCAAACCCACAAGGGCGGCTACAGCGGCGGCACCGAGTTCCGCCTTGCCTGGGACGACCGCCTCGGCTACGTGCTCCACTGCTCCAGCCACCTGGCCATGCCCGAGCCGAGGCAGATCGAGTTCAACAACCTCCTGGCCGGCGGCGTCTCCGATTCGCGCGACGACCACAAACGCTGGCAGAAGACGGTCCGCGGGCGGCTCGCCGACGGCCGCATCACCTTCGTCCATCACAACCCGGTCCACGTCCCCGTGGACAATGTCGAGGCGGGCGGCTTCGTGGGCTTTGTGACCGAGGAGGACATGAACCCGTTCGTGGAAATGCTCGAGACCAGCGGGCCGCTCTTCTTCGCCACGTGCAGCCAGTGGTACGACCAGCATATCGCGATGAAAGCGCCCCAGGCTAAGGAGGCCGACGGGCTGTATCACTTGCGGGCGAAGTATCGCCTCCTCTCCCTTCCCGCCCCGGTCGCGCGGGAGCTGGAGGCGATGGCCGTCTACACCAGCCCGTCCGAGGGCGAGTCGGGAATGGCCGGCTTCCTCCAGGGCAAGCTGAACGACTTCGAGACCTCCGTGCCACGCGGCAAGGTCTACAACGGCCCCATCTGGCAGCCGGGCATCGCCGCCACGGAGGGCGAAGCGCATTCGGGCACGAAGTCCATTGCACTGCGCGGTCCGGGGCCTGGCAAGGTGAAGACCGCCTCGCCCATCGGCGGCGGCCCGGCCGTCTACGGCGAATCGGGCAAGCGCTACCGCCTCGCCGCCTGGGTGAAGACCAACGGCCTTGAGGACGGCGGCGCCTGGGTCCAGGTGGACGACGCCTTCTTCAGTTGGGACGACGTCAAGGCCACGCGCAAGACCGACAAACTCACCGGCGGCCACAACTGGACCCGCCTTGAGGTTGATTTCGCCCCCTCGCCGCACGACCCGTTCCTCCTCATCAAGCTCTGCGTCGAGGGCACGGGCACGGCCTGGTTCGACGACCTGGAGCTTGTGGAGGTGGCACGATAGCCGTGGAGATTGTGGCAGCTCGGGTCCGGGGCAACTTGCGCCCCCCCGAAAGGGGCGCAAGTTGCCCGGATCGCCCATCCGGTGCGTTCTATGGCGGTCCTGGCAACTTGCGCCCCACGCACACATATATGCGCAAAAAGCGTGCCAATCCGCAACCACTGGACTGCCATAGAGATAGGCCATCCCGGCCTGCCAACTTGCGCCCGACTCTGCCGCCGGGGGGCGCAAGTTGCCCCGGCGTGAGTGCCGGATTGCACCTTTTTTCACAAGCTCCAGCACGTTTGGGCGCCCCGGGGTCAGGCCTTCACCTTTTCCTATTTGCGACCCCTGCCCCGCGGGTTGTGGCCGCCCCCGGTCACACCACAGCCGGCTGTAAGTGGTTCATGTGGTTCAAGTCGGCAGCTTCATGCGCGCCACCTCGGAAGCCCCCCGTGGCCGCTCGTTGCCGCCCGCGCCCCAGTTCGTAGAGAGGCCAGAGAAGAATGGACTATAAGGAATGCAGGAAACCAGGAAAGGACAATGACCACCTCGCGCTGCGCTGGCAGCGAATTCCTGCCTTCCTGCCTTCCTCATAGCTCATCTTCTCGGCCACGCGGACGGGATGCCGCAACGTCAACCGATGGCGCCGCGGCGAGATGCCCTGGAAGGAAGGCTTGACAACAGAAAGGAGGTGGCATAGGATCCACAATGTCGGGGCAGCCGGGAATTTCAAGTGCTCCGTGGACAATCCCCTCGTGGGACAACTGGAAATCAGGTCAAGGAGAGTTGAGATGCATCCGCCCTATGACATCACGCCATTTGTCGGCCTCATGGAAGAAATCGGCTCTAAGGCATGCGCGACAACGATACGGGATCTTGGTCGCACACTAGGGGGAGACAGGGCGTCCCCCGTCCTGGACATTCTCTATGGGTATGAGGAGCTCTTCGTCGGCTTTGCCACGGCGCTCAGGCGGAACGGAAAACTCACGGAAGGAGATTACTTTGAACTTCGCAAGTTGTTTTCGGGTGTCCAGCAGCGTTTGCGCGAGGCAACAGCCGTCGATGCTTCGGATGATGCGGTGGCCGAAGGTTCGCTACAAGCACTCCACCTACTTGGCGGGATAGAAATCCTGCCAGACAACGCCACTGTCGCGCTGTTCCTCAGCCCGCGCATGCTTAATCAGGCATTTAGCCTCGCTGCCTTACTGACATCCCCGTCCCGCGCCAGACATGTCAAGGCCATTTCCGCCATTCGGGGGACGTCCCTCACCTTTGACGAGGCACGCGAAATGGAAGCTCGTTTCGTGAAGCCCTTTGCCGACGCTGTGCGGGAAGCATTGAGACGGCACGTTGCAAGGGTAGTTCCGCCGACCTGGCGCGCGTCCACCTTGTCTACATTGTCTGTCGAGCTTCTCCCCACTGCGACGGACTTCTACGAAGCCGGGATCGAGTACTATGGTGCCCCCGCGGGTCGCGGACGTGAGCACTACATATTCGCCACGACAAGCGGCATATTGCTGCCGCAGGACTACTACGGGTCCGACTACTTTGAGAAGATTCTACCAGTACCCGAGCTCGTAGAGGAAAGCGACAAGAACCCTAAGCGCGAGGAGTATTTCAGGGCACTGGCCGATGTTCGTGGCAGACCGCGATGGTACTTCTTCGAGATCAAGCGCGCCGGGAAGGCCTTTCAGAAGACCATCGCAAGACTCCAAGCAGCGGCAGGCAAAGACTTTGCAGACCGCTATATGGCCCACTCAAAGGAGACCATTGCGCGGTTCCTTCAGCTTCCTTCTTTCGGGCTTGTTGGGGTTGACGCGTTCCCATCCGAGTACGACTACTTGACGCTTGGCAATGGCAGACACTTGTTTCTCTCGGGTCGTGATAGGGAGGAGCGAAAGGACAAAATCGGCCATGGCCTTTGGGTTCGCCCAAGTGGGAGAGGAGTCGGCAGGTTTGTCAAGGAGTTCGAGAAACTCAACTTCGCTGAATGGCTCTCCGCCCTGATCGTGGCAGCTGGCGTATCCCTGCTGGAAGAGGATCCTCGCTTACGCCTCTTGGAGGCTCTGATCTCCGGGTTCGGCATACCGTTCGTGTTGGCTGGACAAAGGTACTGGTCAAAGAGACATGCTGAAGATGCTTTCCTGAATATCGGGGAGCACGTTTCCCGGACTCTTGCGGAAGTTCATTTTCCCTTCTTCTGGGGTTGTGACCGAAAACCTTTGACCGAAGCGAAGGCTCTGAAGGAATCAGAGAGGGTCGTTTCGGCGCTAGTGTCTGTGTCTTGAAGCAGGCGTCTCAACTACATCGTCCTGGGTATCAGATCATGCGCTTGGTGCCCGCCACCCTGTACGGGCGCGCCGAGGAAAGCCAGACTGACCATGGAGCCCGGGGCTCAGCTCCACATTCTCCACTTTGCTGGCACGCGGAGCTCGGGTTCTTGGCGCCGGCGGGCGCCTGAAATGTGCATGACGCAGCAGTGGCCAGTCGTGCCATGTGGAAGGAGAATAAGATGAATTGCACCCGGACGATCCTGTGGACCGCTTGTCTGTGCCTGGCGCTGCGCGCACTGGCGGAAGGCCCTAAGCTTGCGGATGGCAAGCCGCGGAAGTTCTCGCGCGAGATACGGCTCACGGATGTGCTAAACCACAAGTGGGCCGATGAGCTTGTGACCTATGCCCTGGACTTCCCAGAGAGGCAGGCCACGCTGGACTCCATCCGGCTCTACGACGCGGACGGCGGGAAGGAAGTGCCCTTTCAGCTCTCGGGGGTCGTCTTTCACGATGAGAAGCGGCAGTTCGTCAAGTCGGCCACCATCGCATTCTTCGTGGACGAATTGCCTGCCAACGGAACGCGGAGGTATGCCGTGCTCTGGGACCCCGGCACCTTCGCCAGCGCGGCCCAGCCCGCCGCGGCGCTGATGTCTTCGGCAAAGGCCCAGTGTCGCTCATGCAGACACCTACGGGCTTCACCGGCTCCGCCGACGGCTCGCAGCGCGAAATCTACCTGGTCCTCGGGCGGGAGTGGACCAGCGACGTCGTGCTCACGCTGAATGGCAAGCGCGAGAAGCGCAACTCGCCCAACGGCATCCTCGCCGTCGCGCCGCCCGAAGGCCATTGCGAGTTCACCATCGAGAAGCCGTAACAGAGCGCGGCGAACCGACTGCGACAAGGAGACAACCCATGAGACGGCTAGCCGCCTTTGCGAACCTGGCGGCTCTCGCGCTCGCTGGAGCCGGTTGCGTTGCCTTGAACGCTGAGCCAGCGAAGACTAGCCCACAGCCACGCGACTTGGCGCCTGTGACCTGGCTGGGGACTCCCACGCACCCGCCCGTGGAGATCGTGCGCAACGGACGCCCGCAGGCGGTCGTCTACGTGGCTGACCCGAGAGGTAACGAAAAGTACGATCGGAAGAAGCATGGTAACCATCCCCCGGCGCTCCCGCTCCTGATCAACGAACTGATCGAGGTTGTCCGCCTGAGCACTGGCGCCACCCTCGAGCGGGTTGAGCAGGCGCCGGCCGCCGACCGGCTCGCCATCGTGATCGGCGACTGCGACGAATCGCGCCGAGCGGGCATTGATGCCGCGAAAATCCCTGTCGAAGGATTCATCGTCAAGACCGCTCCGAACCGCGTTTACCTCGTGGGCAGCACGCAAGCGGTGCCACCAGGGAGCGACCCGTGGGCGGTGTGGAGCAACGAGGGCACGGCCTGGGCGGTGGCGGACTTCCTGGAGCGGTTCGTCGGCGTGCGCTGGTACTGGCCGACCGAAGTCGGCGGCCGGACCATCACCGCCGCCAAGTCGCTCGCCATCCCTCCCGTCCACTATAGCGACCAGCCTGTCTTCCGCCAGCGCGAGTACCATCCGCCCGACGGCTGGAAGCTTCCGGCGAAGGCTCGCTCCTCGGACAAAGACCCGCTTCCCTTTCCGGCAGGCGCCGTCCCTGAAGGGGTCGCGGTGATCAGCACGGCCAACTACCTGCCCCTCGTCCGCGGCGGGTGCAGTTGGCCCTACAAGATCAAGGTCCACCAGCCTCAGAACCTCGGGCGCCTCCCTGAGAAGTTCCGTGAAGAGAACAAGGAGATGTTCGCGCTCAAGAAGGATGGCACACGGAACTTCGAGATGTTCTGCTACAACTCGCCCAAGACCCTCGAGTACCTCCTGGAAGGCTGCGACAGGACCTGGACCCAGGGCAAAGGCGGTCGTCCCTGGGTCACGTCCACCTGCGTCACGGTCTCCCCTCCCGATTCGACTGTGGAGTGCCATTGCCCCCCTTGCCGCGAAGCGTTCGCCAAGGGCGGCGGCACGTGGATTGACGGACCCTCGATGATGATGGGGCTCTTCGTCAAGCGGATGTGCGAGGCCGTGAAGCAGCGCTGGCCCGACAAGAAGGTGATCTACCTGCCCTACTGGAACTACCAGGAATGCCCCAAGGGAGTGGACTACCCCGACAACCTGGTGATCATGGCCGCCATGACCACCTACCCGATGGCCTTGAACGTCCAGCCCGAGAATGCCCAGGAAGCGATGGAGCGCCTGTGGGCCTGGCGGGCGAAAGCATGCCTCCCCGTCACGATGTGGGACTACTGCGTAAACTGGACCTACGGGCCGCACCAGTACCCGCACGTCGTGTGCGACTTCTACAAGGGCGCCCAGGGCCTGATCGCCGGGGTGTTCATCAACGGCGAGAACCTGGGCGAATGGACCCTCAATGCGCCCACGCTCTATGTGTGGATGAAGGCGCTGTGGAACCCCGAGCTGGACGTTGACGCGGTGCTCGACGAGATGTGCCGGCGGCTCTACGGCAAGGCTGGGGCCACCGTGCGCGAACTCACACGGCTGGAGTGCGACGTTTGGGAGGCCGGGGACTGGAAGAGCCGCCGCGTAAAGGTGCCGGGCGGCTGGTTCGTCCCTAGACAGCTCTTCCCCAGATTCTGGACACCTGACATGGTGCAGCGGATGAAGGCCCTGCGCGACAAGGCGCTGGCCGAGATGGCCGACGACCCGGTCGCCCGGCAGCGATTCCTTTACTACACATGGACCTTCGACGCCTTCCTCAAAGAGGCCGAAGCGATCCAGCAGAAGAAGACGGAAAGACCGAAAGGATGAGACTGCCCTCTCCTCTCTCGGCAATGCTTGCTTTGGCCATCGCGACTGCCGCCGGCGCCGCGGAGCAGCCGACCGGCGCCGCTCCGGACCCCGACACCGTCGTGGTGCTGGACGACACCTCGCTGTGGCGACAGTTCCAGGTGATGGGTTCGCACCACATCCGGTCAACCGACGGCAATCTCTTCCCCGGGCGGATCAAGCACGAGACAGGATCCTACTCGAACTGGGGGTTCTCAATCGCAGGTCCGTCCTCCGGGGCCGCCTGCCGGCATGCGCGCAAGGAGGGCGAAAGCGCAGGAGACGCGTCTTCCTATATGACCTTCTGCACAGAGACGTCGCAACTGCCACCGGCCGACTGGACCGGCCTGGCGATGGACGACAGCCTCTGGCCCCGGGTCTGGCTGCCCCAGCCTGTTCCCGCAGCGGGGTGGAGTGGAAACCAAAGCGACTCCCTGGGGTCGTACAACCCCTACGACACGGTTCTTCTTCTGGCGCGCAGCAGGTTCGAGGTGGATGCCCCCTCGCGGGTGAAGGCGTGCATGCTTTCCCTGGACTACTGGGGCGGCGTGGTGGTGTATGTCAACGGCCAGGAAGTGGCGCGCGACCACATGCCGGGCAAGAAGCCGGACCTGGCTTCTCCGGCCGTTGACTACCCGGAGGGGGCCTTCCTGACGCCGCAGGGCAAGGTGCTGGTGACCACTGACGAGACGAATCGGGACCGCTTGGCGCTGCGCAATCGCAAGCTGAGCGAGGTGAAGATCCCTGCCGGATTGCTGCGGAAGGGCGTGAACGTCCTGGCGATCGAGACGCACGCCGCCCCGGTGAATTCCCGGGTGTTCACCGATAAGCGCGATCACAACCAGGGCTGGCCGCCCATCGGGCTGCTGAGCGTGCGATTGGCCGTGTCGCCGGCGGGAACGGCGGTCGCCAGTCGGTCGCGCCCGCGAGGCATCCAGGTCTGGAATGCCGCAACCTGCGACACCCTCAGCGTCTTCGACTATGGGATTCCGGCGGATCCCCTGTGCCCGATCCTGGTCCGCGCCGCGCGCAACAGCGTGTTCTCCGGGCGACTGATGGTCGGCTCCGACCAGCCGCTCAGGGGGTTGAGGGTCAGTGTATCGGACCTGACTCACGAACAAAGCGGCGCGACGATACCCACGTCCGCGATGCGCGCCCGCTACGCGGTGGCGACCGAAGCGGGCAAGTCCTGGGTCCGGCCCGGTCGTTTCGACGGCCTGCTCGACGCCATTCCCGCGGAAATCCCGGTGGCCTCGGCCCAGCCGCCGGCGCTGGGGCTTTACCACTTCCGCGCCGCGCCGAAGCTTGTTGCTGGGGCGGTGGCGCCCCTCTGGTTCACGGTGCGGGTGCCGCGGGACATCAAGCCGGGCGTGTACGATGGCCGTGTAAGCGTCTCGGCGGACGGGCTCAAACCGACAACCGTTCCACTGCGGGTGGAGGTGTGCGACTGGGCCATGCCCGATCCGAAGGACTTCTGCGTGCAGAATTTCCTCTATCACGCCGAGGAGGTGGAGGCCAAGTACTACGGGGTCCCGAACTACTCGGACAAGCACCTCGAACTGGTCGGCAAATCGTTGTCAATCATGGCCGAAGCCAACTCGCGCCAGGTCCAAGCCAACCTGGCGATCAACTACTCCGCTTACGTCCCGGCGAGCTCCAACCCCGAGTCGCTCGTGCGCTGGGTCAAGCAGCCAGACGGCAGCTTCAAGCACGACTACGCGCACTTCGACCGGTACCTGGACATGGTGGCCAAGTCCGTCGGGACGCCGAACACGTTGCGGCTGAACTGCTGGGGTTCGTACGATCGGTGGGACAACCCTTGCATGTCCGTGGCCGTGCTCGACCCGGCGACGGGCGCGCTTTCGAGCATGCCTCAGCCCGCCGTCGGCACGCCGGAGAGCCTAGCCTTCTGGAAGCCGGTCTTCCCGGAGTTGCTCAAGAGGCTCAAGGCGCGCGGCTGGCTGGATGACACGACCCTGGGCCACAATGCGCATGCGAGCGAGCCCAAGCCTGAGGTGGTGCAGATGGCCCACGCGCTCTGGCCCGATGGCGAGTGGAGCTGGACCAGTCACGGCGCCTCGCAGGGGAAGAATTTCGTGGGGACCGACAAGAACGTTGTCATGACGGTCCGCCATGCGGACGGCGTCTGGGGGCATGCGCCGCGCGGCGCACTGCCCGGCACGCCGCGGCGCAACACCTTCACCAATATCTGTCGCAACGTGCTCGGCGACAACTCGCCGCTGCGGGAGTATCGCCGGCTCGTCGAGCTCTGCGCCGTGAACAGAGGCTATGACGGCGTGAGCGAGCTCGGCGTGGACCTGTTCCCCCTGAAGAAATCCGTGGGCGGGTATGGGTTGCCGCCGGCTGGGCGCGGCACAGGCTGGGCCGGTCAGGGCAGCTTCGTGGCCATCCTCTATCCTGGTCCGGATGGGCCGGTGGCCACGGAGCGCTTCGAGATGTTCCGCGAAGGCGTGGAACTGTGCGAAGCGGTCCTATTCCTTCGGCGGGTCGTGGCGGACAAGAAGCTCGACGCTGCCCTCCAGCAGCGGTTGGAACGCTATCTTCGCCAGCGGGACAGGACCATCCAGGGCGACTTTGTGCCGCGGTTCATGCAGATCGAGGAGGACAAGAGATTGCTGGACCTGGCGGGCGAGACGGCCAGGGAGCTTCAGAGATGAGAGAACGGCGTCCAGCTCAGGGTTCCTGGCGGAGCATTCCGGAAAGGAGATAGCCATGAATCGGTCATTTGATGTAACCTCGTTCGCCCGCGCGCGGGGGGCTGCGATTGCCGCCTTGCTGGCGGCCTGCACGCCGGCCTTTGCGGCGGAGAACGATCCGGAGGCAAGGTTCCGGGGCACGGGGAAGGCCGATCCCATCAGGATCGAGAACGTGCGCCGGGCCGACGGCCCCGCCGCCGGACAGAGCTCCGTCACGTGCGACATCGCCTGGGATCATTCCTGGCGCGCGGCCTGGGAGGAGCCGGAGGAGCGGCACGGCGGCAAGGGCGCGCTGAAGCTGGAGAGCTGGGACGCGGCATGGGTGTTCGCCAAGTTCCGCGAACCCGGCGCCGACAAATGGTCGCACGCGATGCTCTCGCCGAACAAAGCCGACCACCGGGTTCCAGCAGGCGCGGCGCTGGACGTGAGCCTGAGCGACGATGCCAAGCGAGGGGTCGGGGCGTTCGTCTACCGCGCGGCGGCCGGCCACGGCCCCAACGGCTTCAAGGGCGTGGTTCTCCGCTGGCTGCACGGCGCGGTGGGTCCCGCCGCTGTCGAGCTCAAGGTGTTCGCGCTCCAGATGGTATATGTCCCGCAGTGCGCGTTCTGGGCCGGCGACGGCGCAACGGACCAGGTTGCGGGCCAGTTCTCGGCCGGCTACGGCGTCCATCCCTTCCGCGTGCAAAGCGAGCGCACGCTGACGCTGGGCGGCGAGGCCGCCGAGACACTCAACAACCGCGATACGGCCGGAATGGACCCCTCCCGCACGGACGACTTCAATTGCGACCTGCCGCGGACCCTTCCCGCGGCATTCCCCAAGGGCTATCAGGCATTCTACTGCATGAGGCACGAGATCGGCCAACAGCAGTACGTGGATTTCCTCAACACGCTCTCCTACGCCGGGCAGTGTCAGCGCACGGAGAGGCAGGGGAAGGACAAGAAGGACTTGAAAGGCCCCGAGGCCCCGGCCGGCACCTTCGTCATGAACCCCACCGACTCCGGAGGCCACCAGTCTGGAGGCAACTACCGCAATGGGATCAAGATCGCCGTTTCGGGCGTAGCCGACGTTACCGAAGCAGTGGTCATACGCAGGGGCTCGTTTGTTGCTTCGGGCAATGTCGTCAAGCCCGGCAAACCGGCAGTGTATGAGACCGACGCCCCCCATGTGGCCTGCAACTTCCTCAGGCACGACGATGACGTGGCGTTCGCGGCCTGGGCCGGCTTGCGCCCGATGACCGAATTGGAATTTGAAAAGGCCTGCCGCGGCCCGCTGCGGCCCGTGCCGAACGAATACGCCTGGGGCACGGACCGGATCATCGGCATGACCTCCGCGGGCGGCCAGTACAAGCTCCAGAATGCCGGCACGCCGGATGAAGCCGTTGTCTGGCAGGGCGAAGACGGCCCGGACGCGACGCGCGGCAACGTGGCGGTGCTGCGGACGAACGAGCCGCTGCGCGTGGGGGTCTTCGCCACGCCC
>VGYW01000222.1 GCA_016872875.1 Planctomycetota bacterium
CCCGAACCCTCGCATCGCTGGTGCTCTTCCTCATCCTCCTCGCGGCTCGCGCGGCCCAGGGACTCACTGTCGTGGTCACGACCGACACGGCCCCGGTCATGATCGGCGACAAGACCCTCGCCACGGTGAAGAAGGGCGACTCCTTCGAGGTCGTCCAGCAGCGCGACCTTTGGTACGGTGTCTACGTCAAGGTCGAGGGGAAGGACCGGCCGGTCTTCGGCTGGCTCCACAGCCGGAACTGCGAGGTGAAGAAGGCGGAGGGGCCAGGCGACAACCCCCTGGAGGCCGAGGCCGACAAGGAGCTCGCCTCGCGCAAGGCCCAGGCCGACAAGCTCGCCGCCGAAGGCAAGTGGGACGAAGCGGTCGCGCTCTTCGACAAGTTCCCCAACCGCTACTACGGCACCAAGGCCATCAAGAAGGCCATGCAGCTCGGCGAAGAGTACGACAGGAAGCGCCGCGAGAAGCCCGAAAACGTCGAGGCCTCTGCTGAAAAGGAGTTCAAGCGGCGCAAGGCCGAGGCCGACAAGCTCGCCGCCGCCGGCAAGCTCGACGAAGCCGTCCGCCTCATGGAAGGCTTCCCCGGCGGACTCGAAAGCTCCAAGTGGGCCGAGGAGGCCAAGAAGTACGCCCTCGAGCTCCAGGCCAAGGCCGGCGTTTCCATGGCGGACTTTGAGAAGAAGGTCCTCGACCTCGTGAAGGCCGACAAGTTCGACGAGGCCCTGGCCGAAGTCAAGGCCCTCGAGGAGAAGAAGCTCCCCGGCAGGGAGAACTACCTCAAGTTCGCCCGCGCCTTCGTCGAGCTTCAGAAGAAGACGGCCTCAAACCCCAACGCCCCGCCCGCCAGCGACAACGGCGTGGGCGACGTCTACGCCAACGACACCGACTTCGGCCGCGCCTTCGGCGGCATCCTCAACATCCGCGGCCCCGAGGGCGTCACCAGCTTCCAGGGCTTCACCCGACAGGGCGACAAGATCGTCCCCACCACCATCAACTTCCCCAAGCTCCCCGACCAGATCGCCGCCGGCGAGCGGCTCCTCAAGGTCTATCCCTGGTCCCCCAACGTCCCCTACTACCTCGCCAAGCTCTACGCCCGCGCCGGCGAGACCGACAAGGCCCTTGAGAGCTACGCTAGCGCCCGCACCCTCGACCGCGGCTGCACCATCGTCACCCTCGACTCCTTCATCGAGGGGGCGCGCGTCCTCGCCCGCGCCAAGCGCTTCCCCCTGGCCGTCGGCCTCCTCAAGCAAGCCCTCGCACGAAAGGCCGACGACTTCGTAGCCCTCACCACCCTCGGAAGAGTCCACCTCGCCGAGGGCGCCAAGGCCGACGCCGTGGCCGCCCTAGAAAAGTCCCTCAAGATCAACCCCAACCAGCCCGAGGCCCTCCGTGTGCTGGCCGAGGCCAAGGGCCAGAAGCCCCCCGACCCGCCCACCGCCAAGCTCCAGCTCACCGAGCTCGTCAAACAGGTCGAGGAATCCTGCGTCGTCGTCACCGCCACCCACAGCTCCGGCAGCGGCTTCGTCATCAGCTCCGAGGGCTACGTCGCCACCAACTTCCACGTCATCGCCCCCGGCGGCAAGCTCGGCGTCCACACCAAGCGCAAGGGCGAGAAGGTCAGCGCCCCCGACGTCCAGCTCGTCCTCGGCGACCCCGCGAGCGACATCGCCATCCTGAAGTGCGACCCGCGCGTCTTCCCCCTCAAGCCCCTCGTCCTCGGCGCCGCCAAGGACGCCGCGGCCGGCGAAGACGTCATCGTCATCGGAAACCCAGGCCTCGGCGGCCAAATCCTCGACTACACCGTCACCCGCGGCATCATCTCCAACCGCGACCGTGCGATGAACAACCTCCACTACTTCCAGACCGACGCCGCCGTGAACCCCGGCAACTCCGGCGGCCCGCTGTTCAACATGGCCGGCCAGGTCATCGGCATGGTCACGCTCAAGGCCATGATCGAGCGCACCGGCTTCGCCCTCCACATTGACCACGTCAAAGCCCACTTCCCCCACTGCTTCCCGGAGATGGAGTAGGATGCTTCGGTCTAGCCAGGAACGAAAGCCATGACGACCGCCGCCGTTCCGCGCAGCATGGGTGAACAAGATTGGCGTGGCAGCTTCATCGCATGCGCGGAACAGGCAATGCTCGCCTGGGGATGCCCTCGCCAAGGCATCAACAGGCCGTACCCGCTGCCGTTCCCCATTCACCGTCTGAGTCAGCTCGATCTTGTTGGCTTCGCAGAACCGGACCGTCAAGACCAGGAGACCTCTTGTTACGCCGCCCACTTCTGCGAGAAGGATGTCGAGGTCAGTCACTTCCATGACGCGGCTCGCCCGCTGGCCACCCCCGTAATGATCGCGGGACGGCCTGGCGGGTCGGTGAGATTGTCTACCTGGACGCCCCACGGTCCGGAGGCCGCCGGACACTTTGCTTCTCTCGATAGGTTTGAAGCGTACTGGCGTCAGCCCGACGCTGGACCCCGGGCGCAAGAGGTTGCCGACCGTAAGTGGGCTCGTGGCATTGCCGTCACGCAGCAGAGCTTGTTTGGCGCTGGCATCCTGGACTCCGCCTTTGAGGCAACCGCGGACACGGTGCCGGACCTCTACGAGAGCATCGTCAGGACCTGCCTGAACCGGCTCAGGAAGATGGCGTGGGACCGCAAGACGCAGAGGCCCAGCGGGCAGCGCGAGGGGGTACCAACGTTGGAGGACGAGGCCCTGTGGGCCGCGCTCCTGGTCTTCGGGGCATGTGTCCTTCGGGACAAGGGAATGCTCGGCTCACCCGGAAGTGACGCTCACACCCTCTTGCAGGAGGCCGCGTCAGGGAAATTTGCCTGTTTCTTCCGCCGCAGTCGTTGGAGTCAGTTGCCGCCCGAAGAACTCAACGCCATCGGCCAAGGCTTGGCCGAGTACTCTTTCAGATTCCTTAGCCCATATGGGATCGGCTTGCTCTACGAGCGAGCTTTCGTAAGCAAGAAGCTCCGCGAGAAGCGGGCGATCTACTACACCCCCGTCTCCGTCGCCAACTACATTCTCGGCAGGCTGCCAATCCAGGACATCCCGCCTCTCAAGCGTTGTGTGGCCGACCTGGCTTGTGGGTCGGGCACATTCCTCCACGCCGCCATCCGCGAGCTCGACACGATCACTGGGCACACGGCAGCCTTGAGCAACATGCTACCCTACATATGGGGGAACGACGATGACCGCCTGGCAGCCGGCCTGACCTCGCTAAGCCTGATCATGCGCACCGGAGTGAACGGCTGGCAAGTATCGGAAAGGGACTTCCGAGACAGGCGGCTCCCGCCTGCCGGAATCAGGCCCACGATCGTCGTAGGGAACCCGCCATTCAGGTTGGACAGGTCGTTCATTGAGGTCTGCCTTCGGCTACTACCCGCCGATGGATTGTTCGGCGCGGTTCTGCCGACCAATCTCCGAGACCAGTGGTCGGCGGAAGAGGCCAGACGCCATTTGCTCAGCAGCATGGACATCATGGAGATCTTCGAACTACCGGAAGGGCTGTTTGCTGAGGCCAGGAACCCGGCCATGGCGCTGATCGCCCGGAAACGGGGCCGGGACGGGCCAGTGAGTCACCAAGTAAGGCTAGGGTCGGTCGGCAGGAAAGAGGACTGGTGGGCGTTCCAGGCAGATCCCAGGGTCTGCGTTGACCGGGTCATAGACCAGCAGGCATGGCTCCAGCGGCCACGTGCCATGATGACGTACCAGACGCTCGGAACCCTGTGGAGCAAGCTGGCAGGCTCACCTCGAACACTCAGCGGCGTTGCCAAGATGGGCAACGGGATGCAGTTCTTCGGTCGAGATGCGGATCTCAAAGGGGTGGAGGAGTCGGACTTCACCGGAACCTCTAACCCGGGGGGATGGTCACCGTACCTATCGAGGCCGCACGGGCTAGTTGGGCCATACGCGCTCGGCTGGGACGTGCATAGGGAATTCATAGACTACCTCCACTATCACGAGCGTTTCCACAAGGCATGCAAGCCTTCCACCCTTACCTGCCGCAAGGCCATTGTGCCCAAGGGCACACACGAGACCACACCCTGGCGGCTTCGAGCTTGCGTTGACGATATTGGGCTGTTCGTCACGAACAGGCTTCACTACATGCTGCCTCGTGCAGGTGCGCCCACGATCGAGGAGATCGTGGCTGTTCTCAACAGCCCTCTTGCCAGCGCGTGGTACTCTGACAACAGCTTGCAGCGGGACATCATCTGCAAGAACCTTGGCCGGATGCCCTTCCCCGAGTTCACGCAAGACCAGCGCGACCTACTCATTGAACTGGTGCGGTCTCTCCACGCCCTCAACGCCTACCGCCTCGCCAAAGGCGAGGGATTGTCCCCAGCAAGGAACGGCAATGGTGGTTCACTTTTTCCAAGCCAAGGCGTTGAGCACTGGATGATCCGGGCGTTGACTGTAGCGGTGGACGTGATGGTGTTCGAGGCGTACGGTTTGACCTCTGAGGAACGGCGACTCGTCCTGGAGCGATGCCCACTAGAGGCCAGACCGTGCTTCCCGGCTCCCGTCCCGGCGGCGCAATTGATGCCTGTTACAGTGCGGAAGGTTGCTCCGCCAGAGATTGCAGGCCAATGCCTCAGCACATGCGGGCGGGTGCTCGCCGTGCCCGAGGGCAGCGGCCTGGCCATCGTGTCGGTTGACGGCTTGGACATCGGCATCCCTGTCCCAGTCAAGGTGTCGCAGCTTGCCCGCTCGGCTAGGGCCGCTGGCAGGCACTTCAAGGTCAAGATCGTGGAGAACGCGTCGCAGATGCAGGCAATCGTACTGGCTGCACTCCGTCCCTACCCAGAGGCCGACCGGCCCAGGGAAGACATCGTCGCTCACGTCCGGGACCACCTCCAGCCCCGGCAGGAGATCGGGCTTGGCGGGGAATGTACGCGTCGTGTGCCTTGACGTGGGACAGGGTGACGCCACAGTCGTCCTCGGGCCCAAACCTGGCACAGCAATCCTCGTGGATGCTGCCAGGGCAAAGCCGGTCCTTGACTTGCTCTGGCGGGAGCAAGTCCACACGATCACCCTTGCCCTGGTCACGCACGACGATCAGGATCACATCCATGGGTTCGGGCCGGTGCTCAGGACGTTCGTGGACCAAGGCGGGAGGGTCCAGCACGTTGCCGTGGACCAGTCCAGGCTAGAGGCGAGCGAAGGCTACAAGCGCCTTCTCGCCATGCTCGACAAACTGGCGAAGGGCGGCACGATCCTCTGCCAGCCCACGACCAATGACATGTTGCTCAAGGCAGCGCTCGACTCTACCCTGGTCGGCCACTTGCTCTACCCCGCGTTCCAGGACCTTCAGCTCGCTGCTCGGCTACGCGAGCACCCGAACGAAGGTAGCGCGGTTCTGATGGTTGAGTGGGCTGGACGCAGGGTTCTGCTCGGTGCCGACCTGGGCGAACCCGGCTGGCGCAAGCTCATCCGCAAGGAGCACAGGGAGATCGCTGCGGACGTTCTCCGTTTCCCTCACCATGGGGCCGCCTTTCCGGTCCCAGACCGCAAGGGGGAAGCGTTGACGGAGGAGGAGTTCCTCGGCTCTGTAGACCCATCCATCGTCGTCATCTCTGTAGGCACGGCAAATCGCAACGACCATCCCGATCCGCTGGTGCTCCAGGCCATTCGTAAGCGGCGGAAGGGTGGAGCCGGAGTGCGCATCCTCTGCACGGAAGCGAGCTATCACTGTGCCGAGCCCGAAGGAAAGCCCTTCAGCACGAAGCCACAGCCCGCGATTACCTGTGCGGGCACGATTACCATGGAGTTGGCGACCGAGGGCATTGTAGTCACACCCTCCCAAGACCAGCACAGAGTCGTGTTCCGCGCATTCCGCGGTCCTCTCCGCTGCCGGTGAGGCAGGAGCCGGTGTCTCCCGTGGGAAGCCGGCTGAAACGCGCCATCGACATACCGCACCTGCAGACGCTGCCGCACTGCATCCGCCATCTTCCCGTGACCCCTGGCCCGTCGCTCCTCTGCCCTCCTCGCTCTCGCCTCCTCCCTTCCGTGCATTGCCTTGACTTTTCGGGTATAATCTGCCTGCCGCGCGCTGCGGCCGGCCAGGGCTCGGCACGCGGGTGGGCAGTCGCCGGCCAGTAACCTTCTGTCTGGGGCATAGCCATGCCAATCGTGTGGAACTGCGAATGTGGGAAGGCCCTGTCGGCATCGGACGGGATGGGGGGCCACCACGCCAGGTGTCCCGCGTGCAGCCGGGTGGTGACCATCCCTGATCGGACGCCGGAGCCTGCGGCTGCGGCGGAGCCGAAGGCGGCCCCGAGCGCTCCGAGGGAGGCCCCTGCCGCTCCGGCTCCGGCCCCCGCGCCCGCGGCGGCGCCGCCAGCCCCATCCGCCGCTGCGACGCCGCCCCCCGCGGCCCCGGCGGCCGCCGTGGCGCCGCGCGCGCCCGTCGCACCGTCGGCGCCCGAGGCCCCGGCTGCGGCAGCCCCGCCGCGCCCCGCGGCGCCGGCCCCGGCTCCGGCCCCTGCTTACGCCCCTCCGCCGGCCGCGGCCAGGCCCGCTGCGGCGGCTCCCGCGCCAGCGCCCTACGCGCCGCAGCCCGCGCCAGCCTACGGTCCGCCGCCCGCCGCAAGGCCGGCCCCGGCTCCCGCACCGTCGGCGCCTTACGCGCCGCAGCCCGCGCCGGCCTACGGTCCGCCGCCCGCCGCAAGGCCGGCCCCGGCTCCCGCACCGTCGGCGCCTTACGCGCCGCAGGCGCGTCCCGCCGCGCCGGCCTACGCGCCGCCGGGCGTTCCCGCGCCACGCCCCGCAGCAGCCTTCATGCCCCAGACGCCTGCCTGGCAGCAGGCCCCGGGCGCTGCCGCCGGCCCGGACGCCACCCAGGGCGCCCGCACCCTCGGCCTGGTCTTCCTGGCCATCACCCTCCTCCTGGCGCTCGGGCTGCCCCTGATGACGCCTGGCGAGGGGGGAGCCAAGGCTGTGTTCGCTAACTTCATCGTCCTGGGCGAGGCCGATTGCCCCTTTCTCGCCAAGGTGATGTTCCTCTATCCGGGGCTGGCCGGCATCGTGACGTTCGTGCTGGCGCTCGTCATGCGAAACGTCGGCCGCTCGATCATCCTCCTGGCCCTGGGCATTGGGGCCTTCGTGCTGCCCCTGCTGGACGAGAGGGTGGCCCTCGTGATGCAGGGGTTGGTGAACCTGGTCGGGCCGGACTCGCCCATCTTTTCAATCTGCGCCCTGTTGGGCACGGTGGGGCTCTACGCGGGCAGCCGCGCGCGGTGCTTCCGGCCGATGAGCCTGGCCGCGGCCCTCCTTGCCGCCGTCGGCGGCGCGCTCTTCATCGCCTCGCTCGTCATCCCCTTCGAAGGCCCGGGCGGCAAGACCACCATCCCCATCGTCCTTCAGTTCGAGATGCTCGGCGACCGCCTTTCCCTCCTGTCGGGCGTCGTCTCGCTCGTCTGCACGGCGCTCGCGCTCTTTGCCTCCATCTTGTGCTTCATCAACATCCCGCTCAGCGCAAGGGGCGGGGGGTTGGGCAAGGCGGCGTTCTGGCTGTTCTTCGTCAGCCTCATGCTCGGCACGTTCGGCGTGTCCTTCGTCAACGGCCTCCAGGGCGGCCGGCTCCCAAGCGAGTTCATCCCCGCCGTGCTCCTGAGCACAGTGAAGTGCGGGTGCTGGACGCTCGGCCTGACGCTTCTGGTGGCTGCGGGGCTGGCGGACCTGATCGTGAACGTGAGCGGTGGTGGAGCGCCTGCGGCAGCCGGCGCCCCGGCTGCCGGCGCGTATGGCGCCCCGGCGGCAGCGCCCTATGGCGCGCCGGCCGCCTACGCCCCGCGGCCTGCGGCTCCCGCCCCGGCTCCCTACGCCCCTCGCCCGGCGGCTCCCGCCGGCCCGCCGCCGGGAGGCCCGGCCGACGACCCGATGGCGCGGCTGGAGCGGCTGCGCGACCTCTTCAGCCGCGGCCTCATCTCGCCCGAGGAGTACGAGCAGAAGAAAAACGAAATACTATCCCGCATGTGAGCGGCTCAGCCGAGGTTGTGGCGCCAGAGGGCCACTTTTTCGCGGGGGCTCGATCTGGCGCTCTGTGGCGCCGCCGGGGGCACTCCGTAAGTTATTGTAAGCACAGGGTAAGGGTGCGCGCCGATCGGCCCGACAGAGTGTCAGATCCCGAACAGGCGCACTGGCACTCTGACCTTCTTTTCCCCGGCATTCGGCGGGAGTGTAGCACTTTAGTCCGCTGACGGGAAAGGGACTTGCCGATGCGGACCGTGCGACTGAGGCCGCGGCGTGGGCTGCTCCTCGCCTGCGGCCTGGCCGTGTTGTGGGCGGCGGCGCAATGCCGCGCGGCTGAGCCGGCACACCCCACGGTGAAGAACGCGATCGTCTTCATCATTGACGGCTGCTCGAGCGAGCAGTACACCCTCGCCCGCTGGTACAAGGGGGGCAAGGCGGCGAAGGACCTCGCGGAGGCGCAGCCCGCGCCGCTGGCCTTCGACCCGTTCCGCGTGGGCGCGGTGAGGACGTTCATCGCCGACTCCGCCATCGCGGACTCCGCCCCCACGGGCACCGCCTACGCCACGGGGGTCCGCACGAGCGACAAGTTCATCAGCATCGGGCCAAAGGACGAGAGCCTGATGGCGGGCGTGCCGAAGGCGCCCGGCGGCCGCGAGTGCCGCCCGCTCGCCACGCTCCTCGAGGGGGCGAAGAGGCTCGGGAAGGCCACGGGCATCGCCGTCACGTGCCGCCTCTCGCACGCCACCCCCGCCGCCTTCGTGGCCCACACGCCCGACCGCGACGCGGAGGAGGGGATCATGGAGCAGCTCGTCCACCAGGGGGTAGACGTGGCTCTCGGCGGCGGCCGCGAGTTCCTCCGCCCCGAGAGCATGGGCGGCAAGCGACGCGACGGCCAGAACCTCCTCAACGCCCTCCGCCGCGCCGGCTACGACGTCGTCAGGACCAGCAAGGAGCTCAGCGAGGCGAAGGGGAGCAAGCTCTTCGGCCTCTTCGCCGAAAGCCATCTCAACGCAGAGGTTGACCAGCCCACGGAGGGCCGGAAGCAGCCCACCCTGGCCGAGATGGTGAGGAAGGCCCTCGAAGTCCTCTCGACCGACCCCGACGGCTTCTTCCTGATGATCGAGGCGAGCCAGGTGGACTGGGCCAACCATGCCAACGACCCCGCGCACTTGCTGCACGAGCTCCTGGCCGCCGACGACGCGGCGAAGGAGGTCATCACGTTCGCCGCAAACAACCCCGACACCCTCGTCCTCATCCTCTCCGACCACAACACCGGCGGGATGTCAATCGGGAACTACCGGAGCGACAAGACCTACTCGCAGACCGACGCGAAGAAGCTCCTCGAGCCTCTCATGAAGATGAAGAAGTCGGCCAGCCACCTCTGGAAGAAGGTCGCCGACGACCGCACGCCGGAGCGCGTGCAAGCCGTGGTGCGAGACAACTGGGGCATTGGGGTAAGCGCTGCTGACGCCGCCGACATCCTCGCCATCGCGGCAAGGGCGAAGCCCGGCGAGGAGCACTACCCCTTCGGCGAGATCATCTGCCGGCGCCACACCTACGTGGGCTGGACAAGCCACGGCCACGCGGGGGGCGACGTGCCCCTCTTCGCCCACGTGCCCGAGAAGGTCTGGGCCGATTGGCTTGCCGCGCAAGAGCAGCCGCCAACCGCAAGGTCCCTCGGGACCGTGGACGGCCCGCGAATCGGCGCCCTCCTGGCCAGGAGCCTCGGCATCAGCGAGAAGCTCACCGACGAGCTCTTCGCCCCCGCCGACGAGGCCCTCCCCGGCCACAACGTGCTCGTCGAGGAATACCTCGCCACCCGACGCCTCACCGTCCTCGTCGAGCCCAAAGACAAGGATAAGAAGGACGGCGCAGTGGCCGCGAAGCTCTGGGTGAACACCAACCGCTTCGAGCTGGGCGACAGGCCCGCGACGCGGCCGCTCGACGGCCTCGTCGTCTACATCCCCCTCACCGACACCGTCTACCTCCCGCGGAACACCCTTGCCACCCTCCGCGCCGAGGCCGCCCAAGGCCGTTGAGGGCGTGCAGGCCAACCGATTGATCCGACAGGAGCATCGAGCGATGTCCCAAGCGCAAGTGGCAGTTGCCGCCTCTCTCCTCATCCTTGGCCTGGCCCACGGTTGGGGAGCGGAGGACGCCCAGTCGGCCATCCGCCGGCTCCGCATGGGCACGCTCGTCGTCCAGACCGCGCCCGACGCCGCCGTCAAGGTCACGCAGCTCCGCCACGAGTTCTGGTTCGGCACCGCCATCAACCGCCGCATGTTCCAGAACCTCGACGACCCCAGCCCCGACGCGAGAAAGTACCTCGAAATCCTCCGAACCCACTTCAACTCCGCCGTCCACGAGAACGAGATGAAGTGGTACTCCACCGAGCGGAACGCTCCCGGCGAGCCCGACTACTCGATGGCCGACCGCATGCTCGCCTGGTGCGAGAAGAACGGCCTCGCCATGCGCGGCCACACGATCTTCTGGGGCATCGAGCAATACGTCCAGAAATGGCAGAAGGGCCTCGACGACGCGGCGCTCCGAGCGGCCGTCGAGAAGCGCGCGAAAGAGGTCACATCGCACTACAAGGGCCGCATCGCCGAGTTCGACCTCAACAACGAGATGATGCACGGCGACTGGTACGCGAAACGCCTCGGCCCCGCGATCACCGCCGACATGTTCCGCTGGGCCAGGGAGGGCAACCCCGACGCCCGCCTCTACGTCAACGACTACGGCATCCTCCAGTCGGGCGGCGGGGCCTACGCGAAGCACATCCAGGGCTTCCTCGACCGTGGCATCCCCGTCGGCGGCATCGGCATCCAGGGCCACAGCGGCGGCCACATTGACCCCGCAAAGGTCAAGGCCACCCTCGACCGCCTGGCCGCCTTCAAGCTCCCCATCAAGATCACCGAGTTCGACATGGACACCGCCGACGAGGCGGCGAAGGCCCGCGGCCACGAGGCCCTCTACCGCACCTGCTTCGCCCATCCTGCCGTGGACGGCATTCTAATCTGGGGCTTCTGGGAGGGCTGCCACTGGCGGCCCAAGGCCGCCATCTGGAAGAAGGACTGGACTCCCACCCCCGCGGCCGAGGCCCACCGCCGCCTCGTCTACGAGGAGTGGTGGACCCGCTTCGAGGGCAAGGCCGACGCCGCCGGCCGCTGCGAGGTCCCCGCCTTCTTCGGCCGCCACCGTGTCGAGGCCGACGGCAAGGCTGTCGAGGCCACACTCGCCAAGGCCGAGGGCAGCAAGTCCATCCGAATAGGCCTGGACTGATTGGAGAAAGCCCCTCTGCGCGCTATACTGGGGTTGTCAGCTCGGGAGCTGTGATGCGACTTGCCTGCCCGTATCTGAGTGCTGAGGTGGAACTCACCGCTGAGCGGGAGAGGCATGTCGCGGCGCACCATCCCGACTTGTTGCCTGCCCACAGGCAACTCGTCGTTCGAACACTGGCGGACCCGGACGAAGTTCGGCAGGACGCCGACTACCCAGACACGCGCCTCTTCGTGCGTCGCTTCCACGGCGCGCTGCCAGGGAAAAGCGTTGTGGTGGTCACTGTCACGGACGAGGTGCCCGATGTCCGGCACTGGGTCGTTACGGCATTCATCTCGCGCAGGCCACCCAAAGGAGACCTGGAGTGGAGACGCCCCTGACCTTTGAGTACGACGAGGCCGGCGACACTCTGTACATTAACAAGGTCGCGCCGTACCCCGAGCAAGAGACCGAGCAGATGGCCTACAACATGCTCGCACGCCGTAACCCTCACACGCGGGCCATCGAGAACCTGGAGATCCTCTTCTTCACCCGATGGATTGCCAGGCAGGCAAAGCCGAAGGCCCACAGGCTGAGCGACTTATTCGCCGAACCCCAGCCGACACACGGCAGGTGAGAAGCCCCCGAGCACATCACTCCAGGAGCCAGCTATGCCTCGCCCGGTCGCTGTCCTGGGCGTATTGTTCTCTCTCATGGCCCCGTTCTGCGCGCGGGCGGCGGAACGCTCCGTCGCCGGCCAGCTCAAGAACCCCGACGCCTGGAAGACCCTGGGCCGCCAGGGCTGCCTCGCCATCCCCTCTCGGGCGCGCTGGGAGGCCATCGAGAAGCTCCTCACCGGCCTCGGCTGGGAAAAGCCTGCCCCCGACCCGTTGGTAGCCGTGGACTTCGCCCGCGAGCAGATTGTCTGCCTCTTCCGCTCGGGCGACCAGGCCGACAGGTTCTCCGTCCACCGCCTCACGCTCGACTCCAAGCACGCCGAGCTGGCCGCCGTGATGAGCTACGTCATCTACAAGTCCCACGCACCGACGCCCGACAAGGCGCAGCTCGAATGGAGCACAACCCTCACGCCCGACTCGGGCGACATCGTGGACGGCCTGCGGGGCGTCATCCGCGTCGAGAAGCCCGCCCGCATCACCGGCCTCTACATGCAATCGGCGGGCGAAACGAAGGATTTCCGCACGAAAGCCCAAGTGCCCCTCTGGGGCGGCAACCTGGCGACGAACGGCGTTCAAGTGACCGTCAAGGCGGCGGCGGGCGCTTTCTGAAGTCGCACTGGGCGCGAGCGCAAGGGGCGAACTACATGGAGACTACTTGCTGGCAAATGGTTGGGGGGAAAGGCCCGAGGGCAAGTACAGCGGGTGCTCGGGCTGGCCTAGCTGCGTGACCCTGAGGCAACTCACCTTCCCCAGAAGCCGGAGCACGTGTTCGGCTCGGCCCATGAATGAGCCATCATTGCCCCACGCGGCGACCACGATGCCTGCCTTTGCTGCAAGTCTCGCCAGCCAAGCGTCGTTGTCTGGCCCGATGGGCTCAACCGGCTTCATCATCTTCTTCTTGTCCTGGGCACGGAACGCAAAAAGGTTGCCGATGCATAGGCCACCGAAGCCCCATGCTCTGGCGAACTCCATGGATCTCCTCGATGTCCGCGAGTCGATTCTCTCGTCTGCTATCGATGGGTTGAGCAGGATCATCATCGCGTATGGCCTGCTCGTGTCCCATATCCGCCACAGCGCATACCGGTACTTCCCGCAGGGGGAGAACTCCGCGCGCATTTCAACTGCCTGCTGCCCAGGGTCTTCTACGGGTGGCCCAGAAGCCTTCGGCCGGCCGGGGTCTAACGGGGTTGAGCATGCGCCCCCCGTCGTGCATCCTGGTAGCCCTTGCGCATCCGCAGCTTCGAGGTGTAGGAACACAGCGGAAAAGTACCGGAAGCGCGCTGACGACGACCGCGCCCCGCTCAGGTTGGTGAAGAACTTGCGCTCCCGGCGTCCTTCCCCAAACCACGTACGAAAGTACCGCTCGAAGTTATCCCTCGACTGTGTCCGTCTCTGGTCATGCTCCGACTTGTACGCGATTGACGAATCGGTTACCTCGACGACAAAAGGTGTTCCCCCCGAAGTCTGGAGCCTCAAGGGCGTGTGCCTGCGAAGATACTGCCAAGCTGCCTCGAAGTCCACGACACTCCTCCCTCGTCAGCTCCCTGAGCGGCTCAGTCGCCGATGCACTCATCAGGTATCGCCACTCCGGGCTCTCCGCGGTCACCCCCAAGAAGCCTTGGGGCAGAAACCCTGGGGGACCAGTCCCCCAGCCCCCCTGGGATTTACCGCCTTGGGGCCACCGGCACGAGGAAACCAGGCGGCGCCCCGAAGAGCGCCGCCTGTGCCGTATGGCACTGCCACGGCGCTCGGGCCTGCCCTGAGCGAAGCCGCCATGTGGAAAGTCAAGTTTTTTTCACGACGGATCCCCTGGGCTCCCGCAGAGCGGGGCTTTTCGAGGTCGGCAGGAGTGTCGGTCCGATGCGGGCTCATCTCTCTCGAGGCCTCGCGTCATTGCGCC
>VGYW01000223.1 GCA_016872875.1 Planctomycetota bacterium
CAAGGGAGAGGTGCAATGGCACCCTCACCCGCCCGCCAAGGGCGGGCGACCTCTCCCCAAGGGAGAGGTGCAATGGCACCCTCACCCGCCCGCCAAGGGCGGGCGACCTCTCCCCAAGGGAGAGGTGCAATGGCACCCTCACCCGCCCGCCAAGGGCGGGCGACCTCTCCCCAAGGGAGAGGTGTGGGCCGCCCCCCTGTCACCTGGGGAAAGGTGTCAGCCAGCGCATGCCTCACGGTTTCACTGGCGAGGCGGGCTTCGGGGGGATGGGCACCAACTGGTCGAGGAGGGGCTTGTGGGATTCGGGCGGGGCGCCGCGCCCGGGCGGAGTGCGCCCCAGGGCGGCCAGGAGCGCCAGGCCGAGGACGAGGAGGGCGAGGCCGGCGATGACGAATGGGAAGAGGCGGCGCACCCGCCGCTCGGCCTCCTCCTGCTGGCCGGGCCGCACGGCGCGGATGCCCGCCATCAGCTCGCAGGCCTCGATGCCCAGGAGCACCTCGTCGGGCGTCTGCGGCCGCCGTGCGGGGTCTTCGGCCGTCATCGTGGCGAGGAGGCGGCGGAGGGGCTCAGGGGCGGGTGGTTCGGGGGGCAGGAGCTGCGCAATCGCGGCGCCGAGGGCGGAGATGTCGCCGCGGAGGTCTGGGATTCCCCCTTCGCCCTGCGCGGGGCCGGCCAGGCGCGCCTCGCCGCCAGCGTCGAGCACGATGCTCTCGCAGTTCACGGCGCCATGTGGCTGGCCGGCCGCCAGGGCCTGAGCCACATCGCGCAGCACACCGAGGGCCTCGGCCACGGTGAGGGGGCGCTCAGCCCTGAGGCCCGCCAAGCTGCGAAGGGAGTGCGTCGCCCCCATGTCACCGCCCTCCGCGACGGTAGACATAGGCCCTGCGCTTGGGCTCAGGCTTCTGGAAGACGAAGAGGAGGACCATTCCGACGACGAAGCCGCCCACGTGCGCCCACCAGGCCACGCCGCCCCCGCCGCGCGTCATGGTCGTCGCCTCGAGGCCGCTGAGGAACTGAATGACGAACCAGAAGCCGAGCACGATGAGGGCGGGCAGCTCCACGACCGTGAAGAAGACGCCCAGGGGAAGGAGTGTGGAGACGCGCGCGGCGGGGAAGGCCAGTGCGTAGGCGCCCAGCACGCCCGCAATCGCCCCGCTCGCGCCCACCATCGGCGTTTTCGAACCGGCGTTGAGGCCCACCTGGAACGCCGCCGCACCCAGCCCGCACAGGAGATAGAAGACCAGGAACTTGAAGTGCCCCATCCGGTCCTCCACGTTGTCCCCGAAAATCCACAGATACCACATGTTCCCGATCAGGTGCATCCAGCCGCCGTGGAGGAACATCGAGGTCAGAAAGGTCAGCCACACGGGCGCGGGGGGCAGCTCGGGCGCCTCCTCGCGCACCATCCAAGGCCCCGCCAGGCGATAGCGGACCTGTGGCTCCGCCACGACGCCGCCGAACACCCGCTTCGGGGTCAGGCCGTAGCCCTTGATGAAGCCGTCAATCTCCTCCCCCTGGCCAAGCTCCACCAGGAAGGCGAGCGAGTTGAGCACGATCAGCCCCACGGTCACGAACGGCACCGTGCCCGACGGGTTGTGGTCGCGAAAGGGCAACATCGCTCGGTCCTCTGCCTGCCCCCCCCTGCTCCCCGCGCATCATAGCAGACCCAGCGCGCGGTGTCAACGAACACTCGGCACGGGAGCAGGGACCCACTTCCGGCGCCTCCCTCGTTGCTCTGTTCTCGTGCTCGTCGTCGTCCTCGTCGTCGTCGTCGAGACTTCTGGCTTCCTCTGTCTCGGAGGTTCGACGACAACGACGACGATTCAAGTGACTTAGCAGTTGACAGGGGAAGCCCGGCGTCGTATAAAGGAGCATGGTGGGTTGGGGGTTCTTGGAGAAGGGGAATGGCGAAACAGGGCGTCACCCGGCGTGAGTTTCTGGGCAGCTCGGCGCTCGCGGCGAGCGCCACAGGGCTGGCCGCCCGCGCGGCCTCGGCACAGGAGAACCAGCCAATGAAGGTGAAGTTCGGCCTCAACCTCCTCGTCTACACCGCGGCGTTCACGAAGGACAACGTGGACCTCGTGAAGAAGGTGGCGGACCTGGGCTACGACGGGGTGGAGCCGCTGTTCGCCGACCTGAGCATCCTGGACGCGAAGGCGACGCGGCGCGCGTGCGAGGAGGCGAAGATGGGGCTGAACGCCTGCTGCGTGATGGTGCCCGAGGCCAACCCGGTCAGCCCGAAGCCCGAGGTGCGCCAGGCCGCCGTCGCGCGGCTCAAGCAGATGATAGACATCTGTGCCGAGATGGGCGGCGACGGCATCGCTGGCCCCCTCTACGCACCCGTCCGCGAGCTCACCGGCAAGGCACCCACCGACGACGAGAAGAAGTGGTGCGCGGACGTGCTCCGTGCGGCCGCCGAGCACGCGGACAAGGCGAAGATCAACGTGGCCATCGAGCCGCTCAACCGCTTCGAGACCTACGTGGTCACCACCATCGCCGACGCCACCAAGCTCGCCAAGATGGTGGACCACCCGCGGCTGAGGGTGCAGGTGGACACGTTCCATGCGAACATCGAGGAGCGTGACCCCGCGGCCTCGATCCGCGCGTGCGGGCCGATGGTCGGCCACTTCCACGCCTGCGAGAACGACCGCGGCACCCCCGGCACCGGCCACGTGCCGTGGAAGGATGTCTTCCGCGCCCTCAAGGACATCAAGTACGACCGGTGGGTGACGATCGAGAGCTTCGCGACGGGCATCCTGGACCTCTGCGCCGCGGCCTGCATCTGGCGGCCCATCTACGACAGCGCCGACAAGCTGGCCAAGGATGGTCTGGCCTTCCTAAAGAAAATGGCCGCCGAGGCGTAGACGAACGGAAAGGAGGCGCCCATGTCCCGAATCATCAAGACGATTGAGATCCTCGGTAAGCCGGCCAGTGCGCTCTTCGATACAGGAGCAATGTACAGCTACGTGAGCGCGAAGCTCGTTTGCAAAGCGCGAAAGTGGAAAGTCGCCGCCCCGCTGCGGGTGGGACTAGGCGGGCGCAAGATCAGGGTTCAAGAGTGTTGCTTTCTCGATGGCAAGATCGAAGGCCTCGACTTCTTTACCGATGCTGTCGTGGTGGAAGACTTCGGCCGCATTGACGGCCATAGGCTTGACGCCATCATTGGCGCAGCCACCATGGAGAAATGGGAGATTCAGCTCGACCCCAAGATGGGCACCCTGAGCCTTGAGGGCCTGAAACGCCACGAGTTCACCGAGTATTGATCTAAGGAGCCCAGGCATGGGCATCACGTTTCTTGAGCTCGAGGTGGCAAACCCCGCAAGGCCGGATGTGACCGAGCGGCTGGAGTTCACTGTAGACTCGGGCGCGGTGTACTCGGTCGTTCCCGCGCGAGTGCTGAAGCGGTTGGGGATCAAGCCGTTGGCCGAACAGACGTTTCGCCTGGCCGATGGCTCCAAGATCCTGCGCAAGAAAGGTGGCGCGGTCTTCAAGTACCGCGACCGCATCGGCGTGGCCGACGTCATCTTCGGCGAGCCGGGCGACAGCACGCTGCTGGGCGCCTTCACCCTGGAGGCCCTGGGACTGGCCCTGAATCCGCTGAAGCGTGAACTGGTCGAGCTGCCGATGCTCCTTGTCTGAGGCACCAAACGTTCGCAAGAAAGGAGTTCAGGACGTGTCAGAGAGAGACGTGAACAGGCGTGAGTTCCTGGGGAAGGGCGCGGTCGCCGCCGGCGCGGGGCTGGTGGCGGCTCGGGCGTTCGGGGCCGAGGCGCCCAAGATGCCGCCCAAGGAGAAAATCCTCAGCTACAACGAGAAGATGGAGTACCGAAGGCTGGGGAAGACCGACCAGTGGGTCTCCGCAATCAGCCTGGGCGGACATTGGAAGCGCTGCCCGTTCAAGGGCGAGGAGTTCGACAAGAATCGCGCCGAGATCATGGCCAAGTGCCTCGACAGCGGCATCAACTACGTGGACGCCTGCTGGGGGAACGAGATCGTGGCCTACGCGAAGGCCCTCAAGACCATCGGCCGGCGCAAGGACATCTATTTCGGCTTCTCCAACGGCGGCCAGGAGATGCGCTTCGCCGACTGGCGGACGAAGCGGAAGCTCATGGAATCGCTCGAGGGCATGATGAAGCAGACGGGGCTCGACGTGGTGGACCTCTGGCGCCCCACCTGCCACGAGCCGGGCGGAATGCACACCCACAACGAATCGTGCGAGATGATCGCCGCCGGCGAGCAGGCCGTCAAGGACGGCAAGGTGCGCTGGTTCGGCTTCTCCACCCACGACCGCCGCTGGATCGAGATGATGGTCCGCGAGTTCCCAATCGTCTCCTTCGTTGTCACCCCTTACACCGCCAAGACGAAGGAGAAACCGACGGGCAGCTTCTTCGACACGCTCCGCAAGCACGACATCGGCTTCCTCGGGATCAAGCCGTTCGCGTCGAACTCCATCTTCAAGGGTGGCAGCGCGCCCGACGACCCGCACCGCGAGGAGGACGACCGCATCGCGCGCCTGGCCCTCCGCTACGTGCTCTGCTGCGACGTGCTGACCGCCCCCATCCCCGGCCTCATCTTCCCGCACCACGTCGAGAACTGCCTCAAGGCCATCGAGGAGCGGCGCAAGGAGGACATCGCGGCCCGCCCCGCCGTCCTCGACGACGCCGAGCTCGCCGCTGCCGCCGACCGCATGTGGGAGCGGCTGCCCAAGGGCTATCAGTGGCTCAAGGATTGGGAGTGGGTGTGAAGCCGATTTCTGATTGCTGATTTCTGATTGCTGACTGAAGAAGGAGCGCGCTGCGCCAATGCCTTGGTCACGCGTCACGCGTCACGCGTCATGTCTCCTCGCCGCCCTCTCGGCGCTTCTCGTGGCGACGACCGTCATGGCAGGCGAGGGGCCGAAGGAAGAGGGCTTCGTGGCCATCTTCGATGGGAAGACGCTGAACGGCTGGGCGCCCCGCAACGAGCCTGGGCACGGCTGGGGCGCCAAGTGGGAGGCCCGCGACGGCGAAATCGTCGGCGTCCAGGAGTGGCCCGAGGCCTGGGGCATGCTCGCCACGAGGCGCGCCTTCGGGGACTTCGAGCTGCGGCTGGAGGCAAAGGCCCAGTGGCCCATTGATTCCGGCGTGTTGCTGAGGGCGACCGGAGAGGGGCGTGGCTACAAGGTGAGCCTCCACTGCGGGCCGGACAACAAGGACTGGACGAAGGTCTGGAAGAAGGACGGCTGGAACGACCTGCGGGTTGTCGTCCGTGGCAATCCGCCCACGGTCCAGACCTGGCTGAACGGCGCGGCGATGGCGGAGCTGAAGGGCGCCGCCGGCAAGCCGCCCATTGCCCCGGCCGGCCTCGTCGGCCTCGAAATCAACGGCAACCGCGAGGCGTTCGGCAACCGCATCTTCTTCCGAAACATCCGCGTTCTCGAGCTGAAGTGACAGGAGGCAGCAATGCGCAAGAGTGACATCACGCGGAGAGGGTTTCTGGGCGGGGCGGCAGCGGCTGGAGCAGCGATTCTGGCAGCAGAGGCACCCGGAGCTGAGGCGCCAAAGATGCCACCCAAGGAGAAGATCCTCAGCTTCAATGAGCGCATGGAGTACCGGCGGCTGGGCAAGACCGAGCAGTGGGTCTCCGCCATCAGCCTCGGGGGCCACTGGAAGCGCTGCCCCTTCCGGGGCGAGGAGTTCGACAAGAACCGCGCGGAGATCGTGGCGAAGTGCCTCGAGAGCGGGATCAACTACATTGACGCCTGCACCCACGGCGAGGTGGTCGCCTACACCAAGGCCCTCAAGAGCCTGGGCAAGCGCGACAAGATGTATCTTGGCTTCGACAGTTGCGGGGCACGCGACCCCGCGTTCCGCACCCAGAAGGCCCTCCTTCGCTCCCTCGAGGAGACGATGCGGCAGGTGGGGGTGGACGTTGTGGACGTCTGGCGCATCACGTGCCACGAGCCTGGTGGCATGCACACCTTCAACGAGTCGTGCGAGTTCGCCGCCGCGGGCGAGAAGGCGGTCAAGGACGGCAAGGTCCGCTTCTTCGGCTTCTCCACCCACGACCGCCGCTGGATCGAGATGATGGTGCGCGAGTTCCCCATCGTCTCCGTCGTCGTGACCCCCTTCACGCCCAAGACCCGCCAGAAGCCCGAGGCCAGCTTCCTCGACGCGCTCCGCAAGCAGGACATCGGCCTCTTCGGCATCAAGCCGTTCGCCTCGAACTCGCTCTTCAAGGGCGGGAGCGCGCCCGACGACCCGAACCGCGAGGCAGACGACCGCATCGCCCGCCTCGCCCTCCGCTACTGCCTGACCTTCGACGTCCTCTCCGCTCCCATCCCCGGCCTCATCTTCCCCCACCACGTCGAGAACTGCCTCAAGGCCATCGAGGAGCGGCGCAAGGAGGACCTCGGCCCGAAGCCGGCGGTGCTCGAGAGCCAGGAGCTTGCCAGCGCCGCCGATGCCATGTGGCGGCGGCTGCCGAGGGGCTACCAGTGGCTCAAGGACTGGGAGTGGGTCTGAAAGAAGCGGTGTTCGGTGTTCGGTAGTTCATCTCGTCCGCAGGGTCCTGAGCCTGTGAAGAAATCACACGGACGCCCACGGACAAGCACGGACGGGCAGACTCCTCGGCGATGGGCGTGTGTCCGTGTCCGTCCGTGTAGGTCCGTGTCATTCCTTGACAGGCTCAGGAGCGTGGGGACGAGAAGGTCTTCGGTGTTCGGGGTAAGAGAAGAAGGAGAGCAACGATGCGCAATGAAGACCTTTCGCGACGGGAGTTCGTGAAGCAGGGCGCACTGGGCGCTGCGGGGGTGGCCGTTGGCGCGCGAGCACTCCTCGCGGCTGAGCCGCCGGAGGCGAAGAAGGCGCTCAACTACAACGAGCGGATGGAGTACCGGCGCCTGGGCAAGGCCGGGCTGTGGGTCTCCGCCATCAGCCTCGGCGGCCACTGGAAGCGCACGTTCGTCAACGGCAAGAACGTCTGGGGCGGACCTTGGGACGCGCCCGACCTCCTCAAGAACCGCTCCGAGGTCGTGACCAAGTGCATCGAGAGCGGCATCAACTATGTTGACGCTTGCGAGTGGAACGAAATCCTCACGTTCGCCAAGGTGCTCAAGGGCCGCCGCGACAAGATGCACTTCGGCTTCTCCTGGTGCAAGGAGGAGATGCGCAACCCGAACTTCCGCACCAAGGCCGCTCTCCTGGCGACGCTCGAGAAGGGGATGAAGCAGGCGGAGCTGGACGTTGTGGACCTCTGGCGCGTGAGCTGCCACACGCCCGGCCGCATGCACACCTTCGGCGAGGTCTTCGAGATGATCGAAGCCGGCGAGCAGGCCGTCAAGGACGGCAAGTGCCGCTTCTTCGGAATCTCCACCCACGACCCCGAGTTCCTCGAGATGATGATCAAGAACTACCCCATCATCTCGGCCGTCCTCATCCCCTACACCGCCGCCAGCAAGGAGAAGCCGACCCACAGCCTCTACGCCGCCATCCGCAAGTGCGACGTCGGCTTCTTCGGCATCAAGCCCTTCGCCAACAACTCCCTCTTCAAGGGCGACAGCCAGCCGGGCAGCCCGACCGAGAAGGAGGACAACGAGCGCGCCCGCCTCGCACTCCGCTACATCCTGTGCAACGACGCCATCACCGCGCCCATCCCCGGCCTCTCCTATCCGCATCAGGTGGACAACTGCCTCGAGGCCATCGCGGAGCGGCGCAAGCTCGACCTCGGCGCCAGGCCCGCCATCCTCGACGACCCGCGCCTCGCGGCCCTCCAGGCCGACGTCTGGCGAAACCTCGACCCCGCCCACCAGTGGCTCCGAAACTGGGCGTGCGTCTGAGGAGAAGCAGGTGTTCAGTGTTCGGTGTTCGGTTCTGGGGCTAAGTACACCGCCCCACAAACAAGGGGACAAAATGGCAGTCCCGAAGGGACAGCAGTGGGTAGCCGGCGGCTTCAGCCGCCGGAAAGGGCGCACACGCAGTCCAGTCCCGAAGGGACGGCAGAAGCCCACGGGGGCGCCCCGCCGCACGCACCTGCCGTCCCTTCGGGACTTCTCTACTTCTGGCGCACGAGTCCGGCGGCTGAAGCCGCCGACTAACCACTGTGCTCCCTTCGGGAGCAAGCAACCGAGTCGCCCGTGATTTCGTCCCCCTATCTGTGGGGCGGTGTACTTGGATGGAAGGAGAGTGAATGGCTTTTCTCGGGTCATGCGTCACGCGTCACGCGCCATTGGCCTTTGCCCTCATCGCAGCCGCCTCAGCGCTCGGCGCCGACACACTGGCGCCGTTTGTCCCCGGAACGGAGGGCTGGCTCACCCTCTTCGACGGCTCCGACCTCTCGCGCTGGAAGCCCGCCAAGGGCTCCGACTGGGCGCTCAAGGACGGCATCCTGGCCGGCACAAAGGGCGAGGTGACGAATTACTGGGAGTGGGCCGACTTCGACCTGGCCGCCGTCGTCAAGGGCGACGGCGAGGTCCGCTTCCGCTACTCCAACATCCCCGACCCCGCGCAGCCCGGCTACTGGCTCGACATCTCCGACGGCACCCTCCGCGCCCAGGGGAACCGCACCGTCGCAAAGGGCAGCGGCACCAAGAGCGACGGCTGGCGCGAGGTCCGCCTCACCGCCTCCAAGGGCACGTTCACCGTGCGCCTCGACGGCAAACAGGTTGCCGAAGGCAACGACGCCGCCTGCGCCCACAAAGGCGCGGTCTCATTCGCGGCAAAGGGCGCGCCGTTCGAGATCAAGCTCCTCCGCGCTCGCCCCCTCAACCGCGAGAAGCACGCAAACGTCCCCTCCCCAGACTCCGCCTGCTTCGTCTGCCACGCCAACTTCGAGGGCGAGAAGCTCGCCAAGAAGCACGCGGACGACAAGGCCGACAAGCTGGCCCGCGAGGAGGACGACGAACACCTCCGTCCCGCCAAGGACCGCCCGAAGAGGGCCGGCTGCGCCGGCTGCCACGGCACCTGCTTCGACCACCGCTCCGACGAGGACAACGTGACCCCGCCCGACGTGATGTACACCCGCGGCGAGGTCAAGGCCGCCTGCCTCGCCTGCCACCTCCCCCACAAGGCCGAGCGGAAGCGCAAGGACGGCACCGGCCCCCCGCCCCCCAACGCCACCTGCACCGATTGCCACGGGCACCACAAAGTGAAGAACTGAAGACGCCTGAAGGCCGAGCTACGAGCAAAGCCATGCCCCGTTGCTCCATAGCTCGCCACGATTCTCGATCAATCCCCGTGTTGTAGGCGGGGCGTGCCCTCGGCTTCGCTCGGGCCAGGCCCTGCCCCGCGTCCCCGGTCTTCGCGGGCCAGAGACGGCCCGCCTACAGCCTCTGGCCGCCGCTCGCGCCATTCGATCGAGAACCGTGGCGAGTTATATAGTTCGGCCTCTAGGCGGTCTTGGCGCACGGCCTCTCCCGGGATCGTCGTTGTCGTCGCCGTCCTCGTCGTCGAGTCTCCGAGCGGGACAAGTCAACAGAACCGACGACGACGACGGGGACGCCGACGAGCACGAGAAGCGGCAGCGAGGCGCGGTTGCCAAGACCGGAAGTCATACTCGCAATGGGCTCCCCGCTTGCCTGACTTCGCGGAATGCGCTACTTTGGCGGGCGACACTGATGGGCGATCACATCCTCGGAAGGCTGTTGCCGCATGGGTTCCGGCCCGACGCCGCGTGACGATCCCCCTGGCGTGCCGCCCGCCACGCTCGATGCCTGGCGCGACCTGCGCGAGGTGCTCGGGATGTCGCTGCCCGTCATCGTGGCGATGGCCTCCCACACGATGATGGGCGTGGTGGACAGCGTGATGCTGGCCGACTACAGCCCCTACGCGCTCGCGGCGTCGGGCGCGGCCGGCGTCATGGCCTTCGTCGTCGCCGCGTTCATCTTCGGCACGATGAACTGCACGAGCACGTTCGTGTCGCAGAGCATCGGCCGCGGGGAGAGCGAGGAGTGCGCGCGCTACACGTGGCAGGGGCTGTACTTCGGGCTGGCGGCCCAGGCCGCCGTGGTGCCGCTGATGGTGGCGCCGCGATGGGCGTTCGGCGTGTTCGGCCTCGACGCCAGGGTGGAGGGGCCGGCCGCCGTCTACTTCGGCCTGCGGATGGCGCACGTGGCGGGCTCGGCGGCCTATGCGTCGCTGGCGTCGTTCTTCCAGGGCATCGGCCGCCCCAGCATCCCGATGTGGGCGGCGATAGCGGCCAACATCTTCAACGTGGCCGCGGACTACGCGCTGATCTACGGGCACTGGGGCTTCCCCGAGATGGGCATCGCGGGGGCCGCCGTCGCCACCGGGGCCGCAAGCTATCTCCAGGTGGTGCTGCTCCTGGCCGTCTTCCTGTCGCGCCCGATGCACGAGGCGTTCCGCACGCGGAGCCATCCCGGCTTCGACGCGGCGCGCTTCGGGCGCCTGATGGCCATCGGCGCGCCGTCGGGGCTGACCTTCATGCTCGACGTGGCGAGCTGGGCCGTGTTCACCAACGCCCTCATCGGGCGCCTCGGCCCGAACATCCTCGCCGCGAACACCGCCGTCCACGCCATCACCTCGCTCTCCTTCATGCCCACCGTGGGGATGAACAAGGGCATCACCGTCCTCGTGGGGCAATACATCGGGCGGGGCGACATCCCGGCGGCGAAGCGCATGACCTACCTCGGGCTGAAGCTGGCGATGGCCTACATGTTCGTCATGGGCCTGCTCTTCGTCGCTCTGCCCGGGCCGCTCATGAGCTTCTTCGTGTCCAACGACCCCAAGGTCCTGGCTAGCGACCGCGCCGCCATCCTGAGCGCCGGGAAGACGATGCTGATGCTCGCCGCGATCTACCAGGCATTCGACGCCCTCTGGATCGTCTCCATCGGCGCGCTCCGCGGGGCGGGCGACACCCGCTTCCCCGCCATCGTGTGCATTGGCACGGCGTGGGGCTTTCTGCTGCCGCTCGGCCTCCTGCTCACCCGCACGCTCGGCTGGGGCTACGTGGGCGCCTGGGTGGCCGCAGCCGTCCAGGTCGCCGTCGTTGGCTGCATCCTCTTCTGGCGCTTCACGAGCGAGGCGTGGCGGAAGATTGACATCTTCGAGGGCGTGGGCGTCCAGGCGGGCGCCCAAGCGGGCGTGAGCCCGCTCGGGATTCCAGATTCCGCATTCCAGATTCCAGATTCGCCACCGAGGGGAGGAGAATGAAGGAGCGGGCGATGAAGCTGATGCTGCTGGCGCTTCTCGTCGTGTTGCTGTGGCAGGCTCAGGCCAAGGGCGCGGAACTCGTCGTGGCGCCGGGCGGCGACATCTCGAAGGCCCGCGATGCGGCCCGCAAGCTCATCGCGGAGGGGCTGAAGGCCAACGTGACGGTCCTCATCAAGGGCGGCACCTACGAGCTGCCCGACACGCTCGCCTTCGGCCCCGAAGACTCGGGCACCGAGCAGTTCTCCATCACCTACGCCGCCGCGCCCGGCGAGAAGGTCATGCTCAGCGGCGGACGCAAGGTCACGGGCTGGAAGAAGGGCGAAGGCGAGCTCTGGACCGCCGAGGTGCCAGGCGTCAAGGAGGGCAAGTGGTACTTCCACCAACTGTGGGTCAACGGCCAGCGGGCCGTCCGCGCCCGAACGCCGAACAAGGACGCCGAGACCCCCTACTGGCAGCTCAAAGGCGTGGCTCTGGCAAAAGACCTGAAGAGTCACACCTATTCCTTCGCGCCCGGCCAAGTGAAGGAGTGGAAGAACCCGACGGATGTGGAGGCCGTGGTCTATGGCAACTGGGAGATCACGCGGAAGCGCTTCGAGAAGGTTGACCCGGCGACCGGCATCGCCCAGATGCTCGGCCCGCACGCGAAGCCGCACGACGCCATCGCCGCCGGCGGCGGACGCTGGTTCTTCCTCGAAAACGCACAGGAGTTCCTCGACCAGCCTGGCGAATGGTATCTCGACCGCCAGACGGGCATCCTGACCTACTGGCCGCGGCCCGGCGAGGACATGACGAAGGCCGAGGCCATCGCCCCGCAACTGATGCGTCTGCTGGAGGTCAAGGGCACCCCCGAAAAAACCGTCCGAAACCTCCACTTCAAGGGCATCGAGTTCGCCTACGCCGACTGGACTCATCCCCAGGGCGGCTACCTGGGCATCCAGGCCTGCCACTACGTCACGGGGGTTAGCTGGGACAAGGCGCAGTGGGGCCGCATGGACGCCGCGGTCCGCTTCGACTACGCGCAGGGGTGCAGCGTCACCGACGGCGCCCTTGCCCACCTCGGCGGCTGCGGCATCGAGCTTGTCACGCGCTGCGCCAAGTGTACCGTCGAGGGCAACCACGTCCACGACATCAGCGGCAACGGCGTCATCCTCGGCGGCCCGAAGGCCGAGGACGACGTGCCGAAGGACTGCCGCATCGCCAACAACCACGTCCACGCCATCGGCCTCGACTACGCGGGGGCGGTCGGCATCTGGGTCGGCTTCGCACAGCGGGCCGTCATCGCACGCAACCTCGTCCACGACGCCCCCTACACCGGCATCTCGATGGGCTGGCAGTGGAACCCCCAGCCGACCGCCGCGAAGGAGAACACGATCGAGTGGAACCACGTCCACAACGTCATGAACCGCCTGGGCGACGGGGGCTGCATCTACACCCTCGGCCTACAGCCCGGCACCCAGATTCGCTTCAATCACCTCCACGACGTCCACCGCTCCCGCTTCTGCCAGGCCGCGCCGAACAACGGGATGTTCATTGACGAGGGGTCCAAGGGCTTCCACTTCGAGCGCAACGTCATCTACAAGACCAGCGCCGAGCCGGTCCGCTTCAACCAGTGCGCCCGCAACTGGCACACCTGGAAAGACAACGTGGAGGGCGGCATGGCGCCGCCCGTCCCCGGAAAGGTGGGCACCGCCCTGAGTTGCGACGGCTCAAGCTCCTTCGTCGAGGTGCCCCACAAGCCCGAGCTGGAGCCGGAACATCTCACCATCGAGGCCTGGATCAAGCTCGACGAGTTCCCCGCTGGCAAGGACCCCCGCCGCTGGCTCGTCAACAAGAATCGCAACGAATGGGAGAACGGCCACTACGCCCTCATCATCAGCGGCAGCCAGGTCGGCGCATACCTCAACATTGGCGGCGGCAAGGAGAACCACCTGTCGGCCCTCAGCCCCGAAGGCGCCCTCAAGCTCAAGGACTGGCAGCACGTGGCCATGACCTACGACGGCGCCGACCTCAAGGTCTACCTCAACGGCGCCCAGGCCGCCTCGGCCGCCATCAACAAGAAGCGCACCCTTGGCCGCCTCCCCCTCGCCATCGGCCGCCGCCAGGACGCCTACATCTACTTCAAGGGCGCCATAGACGAAGTCCGCCTCTACAACCGCCCCCTCTCCGCCGACGAACTGAAGGCCCACTTCGCCACGCCCGCCTCCGCCGCCGAAGCCAAGGGCCTCGTCGCCTCCTGGCCCTTCGACGACCTCGAGAAGCTCGGCGATGCCGTGAAAGAGGTCATCGAGAAAGCCGGCCCCGAGCCCGCCTACCGCGCGAGGCTGGGCCTCCTATGAGGGCTGTCATCGTCCCCACGCTCCCGAGGCTGTGAGGAAATGACACGGACCCACCCGGACGGACACGGACACACGCCCGTCGCCGAGGAATCTGCCCGTCCGTGCTTGTCCGTGGGCGTCCGTGTGATTTCTTCAGAGGAGGTTCGTAGTGCGGGCCTAACCCGCATTTCTCACCAGCGGCTGGTGAGAAATGCGGGAACCACCAAACCACAAGCACCAAGCGCCAAACAAGCCCCAAACTCCAATCCTCAATGGTCCAAGCGGAGACTACGTGGTGTTGCCC
>VGYW01000224.1 GCA_016872875.1 Planctomycetota bacterium
CGTGGGTGTGCCTGCGGCCGGTGCGTCGGGGGCTTTGCCCCCGAACCCCCAGGATTTTCCGCCTTCGGGCCGCCGGCACCCCAACAGGAAAATGGCCGCGCTGGCCTCCAGGAGACGTGCCGGTGGCTGTAGAGCGGGAAATCCTGGGGGCCTGCCCTGAGCGGAGCGAAGGGTGCCAGGATTGGGGGCAGTGGTCATTCATTCCCGTTTGACTTGCCGATGGGATTCCATATCATGTCATGCCGGCTATGATGTGAGCAGTATGGGCCATCGCTGTACGAGGAATAGCATGGGGTTGCTCCTCCGGCGCTGTGCTGCGGCCGTTGTGGCCGCGGCCATCCTCGCCTCTCCCGCCCCGGGCGCCGAGCCGGCGCCCGCCCGCCCACAGGCCGCCGACCTGATGAAGCGCGGCCTCTACCAGGACGCCATCCGCGTGCTCCAGGAGGAGGTGAAGGGCCAGCCGGAGGAGGCCTGCGGCGAGAAGTTCCTCATGCTCGGCGAGGCCCACTACCTCCTCAGAATGTACAACGAAGCCAGGCCGTACTTCGTCAAGGCCAAGCGGCTGGTGAAGGACGACGCGGGCCAGCTCCTGGCCGAATACCGCCTGGCCTGCGTGGCCTACCGCATGGGCGACAACGAGAGCGCCCTCGAGAAGATAACCGCCTTCGTGGCCAAGCACCCGAAGGACCGCCGGAGCGGGACGCTGCTGCTCTTCAAGATGAAGCTCCTGGCCGCGAGGGGCAAGGGCGCGATGCCCGAAATCGAGGCCATCCACAAGCAGATACGGGCCAACGAGCGGACCTATCAGGACGCGGTGGGCGTGGCGGCGGACAAAGCGTTGACCGACTTCTACGTGGAGCACGGCGAGGAGGAGAAGGCCCGCCAGCGCTACATCAGCACCGTGCACAACTTCCGAAACGTCATCGCGGAGTATGCGAAGGACAAGCGCCCCGTCCCCGAGGGCCTCGAGCAGGCCCACGACCAGGCCGCCATGCAGCTCGGCATCATCAGCCTCAAGGCCAAGAAGCTCGAAGAGGCCGCACGCTGGCTGGAAAACGTCCGCTACTCGCCCGACCTGAAGCGCGAGGCCAAGCTCCTCCTCGCACAGGCCGCCTACCAGAAGCGCGACTTCGACAAGGCGATCTGGTTCCTCACCCACGACGCCTTCATCGAGACGGTGCCGCCGGGAACGCTGCGGTCGGACATGTATCTCCTCCTCGGCCTCGCGGAGAAGAGCCGGCAGAACCCGAACCTCAACAAGGTGGTGGAGTGGCTCACGCGGGTGGAGCGGGCGTCGGCCGGCTTCCCCCAGGCCCAGCTCGCCCTCGGCGAGCTCTTCCGCGAGAAGGCGCTGGTGGACCGCGCCGTGAGCGCATACGAGAACGCGGTCGCCTCGCCGAAATACGAGGCACAGTCCCTCCTCGCCCTCGGCGAGCTCTACGTCGAGCAGGCAAACGCCACGAAGGAGAAAGCAAGGCAGGACGCCCTGTTCCGCAAGGCGGCCGAGGCGCTCAACACCCTCACCACCAAGTACCCCGCCTCGCAGCTCGCCAAGGACGCGAGCAAGGCGGTGGACGCCCTCCTCGCCAGGGGCTTCAGCGTGAGCGTGGCCCTCAGCGACCAGGAGATGATCCGCCGGTGGGACCAGACGGCCCGCGAGAAGCCAGGGAGCGCCGAGGCCGCACGCTCCCTCATCAACATCATCCGCCTCCACCACAAGACCGTGCTGGACGCGAAGAACGAGAAGATGGTGAAGGCGCCGAACTACGCGGCCTGCGCCGCCGCCTGCGAGAAGCTCCTCGACGAGCGGGTCTACAAGGGCCAGGACCTCACGCCCGAGCAGGCGAAGGACCTTCGCGTGGAGGCCCTCTACTACCGCGCGCTGTGCCACCTGGCCAGCGCCACGGCCAAGGAGGCCACGGGCGCAATCACCCCGGCTTTCCTCAAGCCGGCGAGCCTGGACGTCGCCCTCGCCGACCTCGCCCAGGCCAAGGGCCTCGTGAACCCCAAGCACCTCGACATCGTGAAGGGGATCGAGCTGGCCCTGCTCGAGGCGCAGTTCAAGAGCGGCAAGCCGGACCTCCGCAAGCAGGCCGAGGCACGCTTCGCCGAGCTTGTCAACGAATACGGCACCGACGTGCGGTTCCAGAAGCTGGCCCTCGACCTCGCCGAGTGGTATCGGGAGCAGGGGCAGTTCGCCCTCGCCGCACGCGAGTACAAGGGCATCGCCGACCGCGGCGCAAGCCTCACCCAGGACGACCGCCTCAAGGCCCTCTACGAATCGGGCAGGCTCTACAGCAAGGCGGCCTTCGAGATCAAGAACAAGCCGGGCGAGATGCGCTACGGCATCTACATCTGCCCCAAGGAGGTCCTCAGGCTCCCCGAGCTCCTGAAGACCCATCGGCCGTTCCAGCGGAAGGTGCAGGTCAAGTGGCCGCCGCAGGCGAAGGAGCTCAGCGGCGAGGAGGCCCTGCGGCTCGTCTCCGCCGCCGCCGAAATCCCGTTCGTCTGGTCCCCGGAAGGGGGCCGCGATTCGGTGGCTGACTACCTCAAGCGCAAGCGGGTCCGCTTCGAGAGCCTCCAGGGCACCGCCGAGGAGTTCATCCGCCAGATTCTCGACGTGCAGACCCATCGGCTGGAGTTCGACATCGGCCTGACGGGCGGCAAGCCGACCATCGAGCCGAAGCCGCCGAGCGCCGACGACCCCGATGCTGAGCCGATGCAAGTGATTGAGATATACGACGCCCGCCTCTGGGCCAAGCGCTTCAGACCCCTCGCCAGGGACTACGGCAACTGGCGCCACGCCCACCCCAAGGCCGCCATGCTCTTCCACGTCGTCCAGAGGGTCGAGGAGCTCAGCGACACGAAGGTGCTCTACGCGGAGGCGATGGAGAAGGAGCACGCCCTGGGCGCAGAGTTCGCCGAGCGCGCCGGCAAGCTCTACATCGTGGGCGGGGCGTCCCTGCCCCGCGGGGGACAGAGCCCCCGCCCACAGGACGGGGGCCTCGTGGCCGACCTCCACCCGGACCGCAACGCCTCGTGCGCCGAGGTCCTCGCCGCGCTCCTGGCCTCGCTCGACCTCCGCTTCCGCATCGTCCCCCGCGACCGCTCGGCCGAGCTCTACGAGGACGCCAAGGGCTCCTTCAACCTCATCCGGCAGATTGACCCCAAGAGCCGCTACGGCGAGCGCGCCCTTTTCCAGGCCGCAATCAACTTCTACCACCAGGAAGACTTCGAGCGCATGAAGCTCGTCCTGACCGACTACCTGCGCCTCTTCGACTCGCCCGCCCACGAGCACTACCACGAGGCCTGCTTCTGGGTCGGCTGGGTCTTCGAGCGCGAGAAGCGCTACCGGGACGCGACCCGCTACTACAACCGCGCCGCCGAGGAGTGCCTCGTCCTCTTCAAGCCCCCGTCCAAAGAGGGGCCTGCCGGTGGCACAGGCGTCCCGCCTGTGGCCCCACCCAGCCCCGACACAGGCAAGATGCCTCTGCCACCAAAGCCCTCCCGCGACGAGTTGAAGGCCCAGCTCTCCTACGACACCCGCTTCGCTCTCGACGAACCCATCAACGGCGCTTTCAAGAACCACACACTCGAAAAGGAGTTCGTGGACTTCCTGCGCCTGAGCGCGAACGTTACGGTTCGCCTCGACCCCTCGGCCCTGGGCATCCAGACCCCCATCAACCGCGCACCCTTCAAGCAGGTGCCCGTCTTCACCGTCCTGTGCGACACCCTGGACGAGCTGGGCCTGAGCTTCCGCGTCGAGAACGCCAACAAGGAGCAGGCCGAGCGGGCCTACCACCGCATGGCATCGGCCTACAAGAAGGACGGCCTGATGGACCAGGCCCTCGCCTCGTGCAACGTCCTCCTCGCCCGCTACCCCAAAACGTCCCGCAAGCGCGACGCCCTCAAGCTCAAGCTCGACATCTACAAGGGCCTGAAGGACTACCGAAACGTACTCGCCACCCTCGAGGTCTTCAAGAAGGAGCTCGGCGACGAGATCGAGGCGTACAAGATCGATTTCGAGATGGCGTGCATCTACTTCGACCTGTGCCGCTACGGGGAGGCGGCGGAGCACTTCAAGCGGTCGCTCGCCGCGGCCAAGGACCCGCGCGAGCGGGTGAACATCCGCGAGGGCTACGCCCGCGCGCTCTTCCGCAAGGGCGACAATGCGGAGGCCCTCGCTCAGTTTCAGGCTCTCACCAAAGAGGAATCCGAGCCGCTGCGGCTCTTCGTGGACAGGATGATGGCCTGGTATCTTGCGGCGGCGGTGGCCAAGCCGCCCGACGCGGCGCTGCCCGCGGAGGCCACGCCGCTCATCCGCACCTACGAGGCGCTCCCCGAAGCCCAGCGCGGACAGGTGCCCAACAACACGCTCGCCAAAGTAACCTGGGTCTACTACGTCTCCGCGCTCCTCGACCTGGAGCAGGGCCAGACCGCGCGGGCGCTGCGGAAGCTGGAGGCGGCGGGCAACTCGCCCGACGACTGGCTCGCCGCCGACGCCATCCTGCGCGCCGGCGAGCTCTACATGACCGCCAAGGACTTCAAGAAGGCGAAGGAGACCCTCGAGTACCTGCTTTTCACCACGAAGTCCGCCGAGGCGGAGGTCAAGGCCACCTACGCCCTCGCCCTCTGCCACCAGGAGCTCGGCGAAGCCGAACGTGCAAAGGAGCGCTTCGAGCGCATCCTCCAGCACTTCCCGGACTCCGCAGTGGCCGAGAAAGTCCGTGCCGCGTCCCGCGTCCCGCGTGCCGAGCAGAAGGAAAAGAAGTGACGCGTGACCCCCATTCCTCGTTCCCAAGCTCCTGCTTGGGAACGGGATGTCGGAAGCTCCTGCTTCCGCGCGCCAGCAGGAGCTGGCAGGGCGGCGTTGCGAAGCAGGAGCTTCGCAACGAGAGGGAGGACAGGAAATGATGCGTGATGCATGTGACCGACGGAAGAGGCGAAACATGAAGAGAGGCCTGCCGTTCCTTGCTTTTCTTGTCGGGCACGCGGCACGCGGCACGCGGCACGCGGCATTCGTCCTCGTCCTTGCCGCGGTCAGTTGGGCCGCCGAGAGCCCTGAGGACATCCTCAAGCAGGCGCAACAGCTCGAAGACGAGAACAAGACGTCCCGTGCCGCCGACCTCTACCGCGGCTTCCTGAAGAGCTACCCCGACCACTCGGGCGTGCTTGAGGCCAGGTATCGGCTGGCCAAGTGCCTCGACGCCCTGGGGCTGGTGGACGAGGCGCTCCTCCAGCTCGACACGGTGGCGAAGGGGAGCGACAAGCGCTTCCGCCACCGCGCCGACGCGCTCCTCATCCTCGGCAAGCTCCACGGCTCGCTCAAGAGCTACGACGCCGCCACGAAGGTCCTCGAAGTCCTCCTCTCCGAGGGCGCCGGCCTCAACGAGGAGGAAGCCCTCAACCTCGCCGCCGGCTACTACGGCGTCCAGAAGAAGTACGACGAGGCCGCCGCCAAGCTCAACCTCCTCAAGCGGCGCGAGGGCTCGCGCTTCGCCGAGGAGGCCGCCTTCAAGCTCGCTGTCCTCTGGCTCAAGGCCGAGAACCTCGACCTCGCAATCGAGGCGGTTGGCGACCTCGCGGCCCGCTTCCCCCAGAACAAGCAGGCGCGCGGCCTGATGCTCCAGATAGCCGACCTTTGCCGCCGCCAGAAGAGCCTCGCACGCGCCGTCGCCGCCTGCGAGCAGCTCGTCGGCCGATTCCCCAAGTCCCGCGAGGCCGAAGAGGTCGGCTACATCCTCGGCCTCTGCCACCGCGACCGCAAGGACTACGACAAGGCCATCGCCACCCTCGATGCGGTCGCGCGCGTGCCCGGCAACCGCGCCTCCGGCCTCGCGGCCGAGGCACTCCTCGAGGCCGCCGACATCATCTTCGCCGAGCTCAACCAGCCCGACAAGGCGATGCCCCGCTACGAGGAGGCGGCAAAGACGGCGCGCGACTCCAACAACGAGCGCCGCGACCTCATCATGGAACGCTGCTACTTCCAGCTCGCCGAATACCACTTCATGAAGAAGAACTGGAGCGTCGCACTCGAATACTACGTCCTCCTCCGCAAGACGGGCTCGAAGCTCAACGTCCTGGGCCGCATAATGAAATGCCAGTCGGAGCTGGGCAGTGACGCGGACACGCCGATCGGGACGGCGGCCGACCTGGCGGTGCTGCGGAAGAAGATCGAGGAGAACCCCGGCACGCTGATCGCGGCCGAGGCCGAGGTGTTCCTGGCCGACCGGGCCTACAACCAGGCGCTCGTGGCCCAGGGCGGCTTCGACGCCGTCATCGAGCAGTTCGAGGGCATCCTCAAGCGCTACCCCAAGGAAATCCTCGGCCAGGGCAGCCTGGAATCCTACGTCCTCATGCAGCTCGGCCTCTCCTACGGCCAGGGCGAGTCCAAGCCCGAGCTCAAGAAGGCCATGGCCGTCCTCGAAAAGGCCATCGCGGTGGAGCCGGAGACGCCCTACAAGAAGGACATCCTTGAGGGCCTTGCCCGCGTGGCCGACGACGCTGGCGACAAGCAGAAGGCCTTCGAGGTCTACGAGCGCCTCTTCGCCTCCGCCGCCCAGAAGGTGGAGGCCGGCAAGGCCGACGAGGCGGAACGCTCCCGCATGTCCGACTACATCCGCGCCATCCTCACCCGCGCCGAGCGCAAGGACAACATCGAGGAGGCGCTCCGCATCGCCCAGCAGATCGCCCAGAAGTCCGGCCCATTCTCCGAGGCCGCACGCCACGCCATGTTCTACATGGGCGAGCTCTACTACCTCAAGAAGGACTTCGCCACCGCAGCCAAGACCTTCAAGTCCTTCATCAAGGCCTACGGCCCGAAGCAGGACGCCGAGGAGAACGTCGTCGGCGCGCCCTGGAAGCCCGCCAAGGTGGACGACCAGGCCGCCCAGGTCTACGAGGCCGCCGTCCGCGTCGCTCACTCCTGGTTCATGCAGGGCCACTTCGGCAATATGCTCAAAGCCTACCAATGGATGGTCGCCAACGTCCCGCACCAGAACAAGTATTGCGCCGAGGCCCAATACTGGCTGGCAATGGACATGCTCAAGGCCAGGAAGGGCGAGGAGAAGGAGGCACGCACCAGGGTCGCCGAGGCCCTCTGGACGAAGGTCGTCAACCCCTCCTTCGACTTCGACGACCGCGACTTCGGGAAGAAGTGCTACTTCTGGGTCCACGACCCGGACGTTCAGGACTACGTGAAGACGGCGATCCTGAAGGCCGGGCAGTTCTTCACGGAGTCGGGCGACCACGAGCGCGCCGCCGAGGTCTTCCGCGCTTACCTCCGCCTCTATCCCGAGCAATTCAAGCGGAAGGGGAAGCGCGCCACGTCCGAGCCAGACCCCAAGTACCGCATCGCCCGCTACGCCCTCGGACGCGAATACATCGCCCTCGGCCAGACCAGCAAACTGGTCGAGTGCTACAAGGTCTACCTCGATTCCATGCGCGACGACGAGCTCCGCGTCTCAGCACTCCAGCTCCTCGCCTACAACGCCAACAAGAGCGGCATGGTGGAGCCGGCCATCGAAGCCTACGCCACGCTCCTCGACGAGTTCGGCCAGAACGACAAGGACGCCAAGGGCGAGCCGGTCCCCGTGCCCCAGAAGGAGCGCATCCGCTCTGGCAAGTACAACTGGGACGGCATCCGGCAGCCGGTGCCGAAGGGGCTCGACCTCGGCGAGGTGCGCTTCGCGCTCGGCTTCCTTTACTGGAAGAAGGAGAAGTGGGCCGAGTGCGTGAAGACCCTGGCCCCCTTCGCCGAGAACCCGCGGCTCTTCGAGAACAAGGCCCGGCCAAAGGCCCTCTTCATGGCCGGCCAGAGCTACTACCGCGGCTACGACTTCGAGCGCGGCCTCGCCCTCCTCCTCCGCCTCATCCGCGACCACCCCACGTACGAAGCCATCGAGGAGGTCCACGTCCACGCCGCACGCGGCGCAGTCGAGGCCAGGAAGTGGTCCGACGTTGACCGCCTCTACCAGTGGTTCATCAAGGAGCGCCCGAGGTCGGCCAACCGCCCGCACATGGACCTCTATGTGGCGCTGGCGCTCGTAGGCTCGGGCAAGGCCGACGAAGGGCTGCCCCGCCTCCGCAGCATCGCGATGAGCGACACATATCAGGACGTTAAGGCCGACGCTTACTACCACTGGGCCGTCGCCCTGCTCGCCCAGGAGCCGCCGAAGACCAACGCCGCGCTCGAATGCCTCGAGAAGAGCGTGGCGCTCTACCCGCGCGAGGCCTCCTGCCTTGCCGCGGGCAAGGCCGCCATCGCGCTGAAGGACTGGGAGAAGGCCCAGGGCTACCTCGCCCGCGCCTCCCGCGAGTTCCCCGCCGGGCGCCGTGAGGCCGTCGAGGAGGCACGGCGCCTCCTGCCCGAGGTCCTGAAGAACGTCCCGACTAAGGAGAAGTAGGGGTGGCCTTTGTGGCCGCCCACGACGGGCCACTGTCGCGTGACGCGTGATGCGTGACGCGTGAGAAGAAGGAACGAAGGAGACTGGCATGCGAGGAAGGTGTGTGATTGCGCTCTGGGCGCTCATGTTGGCAATGGCCTCGCGCGGCGTGCGCGCGGCCGAGGCCGAGCCTGACTTCGACCTCGAGGACAAGGGCAAGGTCCTCCTCGGCGAGATGGAGAAGGAGACGCCGGGCGACAAGAAGGTCTTCTCTGTCGTGACCGACGACGACATCTCCGCCCTGGAGGTCGGCGACATCTACAAGAGCAACGGCTCGTACTTCAAGGTCACGGCCATCGCGTCCAAGGGCAGCACGGGCGGGCGGTTCAGCGCCGAACGCACCGCGGGCCGCTTCGACCCAGGCCGCTCCTGGGGGCGCGTGAGCGGACTCGGACCCCTCACCATCATGACCCGCGAGACCCTCTTCAGCCTCTACATGAGCGGCGGCTGGGTCATGCACACCATCTCGTTCGTCCTCCTGGTCGCCATCGTGCTCGCGCTCAACAGCCTCTGGGTCTACCGGCGGCGGAAGCAGTGCCCGCCGCGGTTCGTGGATGACGCGCGCAAGGCCATCGTGAAGGGCGACATCGGCCAGTTCGAGGAGATGGCCCTCCGCGAGAAGGGCTTCTTCCCAGCCGTCTGCCAGGCGATGGCGGTGGACTTCAGGATTTCGACGATAGACGACATCAAGGCGCGCTGCGAGTCGCGCGCCTCGCAGCAGCTCACGCTCCTGCGGATGCCGCTCCGCGCGCTCAACCTCGCAACCGTCATCTCGCCCCTCCTGGGCCTCCTCGGCACGGTCATCGGCCTGGTCATGTGCTTCGAGAGCCTCCAGTACGAGGCCGCCAGCGCCGCCAAGAGCCAGCTCCTCGCCGCGGGCGTCCGCGTCGCCCTCTTCACCACCGTCTACGGCCTCACCGTCGCCATCCCCGCGCTCGCCGTCTACTTCCTCTTCAACCAGAAGCTCAATCTCATCGCCTCCTACTGCGAAGGGGTGGCGACCGAGTTCGTGGAGCAGCTCGCGGTGCTCAAGCGCGTGGCCGCCGAGCCCGCGGCAGCGAGCGCCAGCCCCACCGCCACGGAGAAGCAGCCATGAAGTTCCGCGGAATCGAGGAAGAGGAAGACCTGCGGATCAACATGGACCCCATGATTGACTGCGTCTTCCAGCTCATCCTCTTCTTCCTGGTCACGACGTCGTTCATCCGCCTCGAGCAGGACCTCTCGATCAACCTGCCGATCCACAGCAAGGAGTTGAAGATCAAGACGCCGCCCGCGCGGCCAATCGTGGTCAACGTCAAGCACCTCCCCGGCGGCAAGGCCTACTACCACGTCGAGAACGAGCGCATCACGCCCGCCGCCCTCACGATCAACCTCAGCCGCGCAAGGGTCCGCAACAAGGACCAGGCCGTCGTCATACGCGGCGACCGCAGCGTCCTCTGGCAGCACGTGGCCGACGTGATGCACTGCTGCGCACAGGCCGGGATCACGAAGGTCTCCGCAACCGTCGAGATAAGGGAGCAGCGTTGATGGCCGGAGTGGATGAATGGATGGATGGATGGATGGGTGGATGGATGGATGGATGAATGAATGAAAGAGAGGGCCTCTCTTGGCTTCTCCATTCATCCAATCATCCAGTCATCCATTCATCCCCTCCGAGAACGGTTGACACACCCGTTTCGAGGTCAGAGCCATGGCAGAAGAAGCCCATCCCCAGGTTGTGGCGATCCGGTACGGCACGCACCACAAGGAGGAGCTGGCCAAGACCGCCCATGTCCAGATCATCAGCCCGCGCGCCGTCGTCCTCGGCCTTCTCATCTTCCTTCTCCTCGGCCTCGGGGCCTTCTTCTGGCGCCTCGCCGCCACGCGCGGCGCTCAGGCCGTCCTCAAGGAGTTCGAGTTCTCCATCGAGGAGCCGGCCGCCGACGACTTCCAGCTCAAGGACCCCATCCGCGACATCCTCCGCGAGACCCCCGAAGAAATGCCCAAGGAGAAAGAGGAGGAGCGCCCCGACATCCAGATGGCCGTCGTCCCGCAAGAGGTCAGAGTCCCCGAAGAACACATCAAGAGCGAGAACATCGAGGTCGAGACCCCCGAGATAGAGCCTACGGCGACCGAGATAGACCTCGACGCCCCCGAGCAGATCACCGAGGTGGCAGAGACCGTGACCTATGCCGTTGACCCCATCTCGGCCTCGGCCCTCGGGCCGGCCGACATCTTCAAGTACAAGGAGCCCAGCCCGCGCGACAAGCCGCTACTCCACTGGCTCAACCGCGCGCCCAAGCCCAGCCGCGTGCCTGAAATCCTCCCCAAGGCGTTCGGGGACAAGGACGCCCCCTCCCTCGGCAAGCTCGGCCCAGCCAACGTCAACCTCTTCGGCACCGGCGACTTCTTCCGCACCATGACCGCCTACGGCGGCGTCAAGGCCAAGTCCGCCGTCGACTCCGCCCTCTACTGGCTCGCCACCCACCAGGAGAGCGACGGCCACTGGGACTCCAAGAAGTACGAGGGGGCGGAGACCTCCGATTCGGCAGTGACCGGCCTCGCGGTGATGGCCTTCATGGGCGGCGGCCACACCATCCGCAAGGGCGAGTACCGCCGAAACGTCCTCCGCGGCCTCGAATGGCTCATCCGCCGCCAGGCCGAGGACGGCGCGGTGGACAGGAACATCTACTGCCAGAGCATCGCCACCATCGCCCTCTGCGAGGCGTATGGCCGCGCGCGCGACGAACGAGTCGGCCTCGCCGCACGAAAGGCCGTCGCATACCTCGAAAAAGCCGTCAACCCCGACGGCGGCTGGCGCTACACCGCCAACTGCGGACTCTCCGACATGTCCGTCACCGGCTGGGCAATCATGGCTCTCAAGACCGCCAAGCTCGCCGACATCAAGTTCGACCACGCCGTCTACTCCCAGTCCCTCTCCTTCGTCGACAGCGTGACCGACCGCGGCGCGAGCCAGCAATCCAACGGCGTAGTCACCTACATGTACGACGCCGAGCAGAGCTACGAGACCAACGCCCATCCCGCCCTCACCGTTGCGGGGATGATGGTCCGCCAGTTCAGCGGCGTCGGCGTCAAGAGCCACATCCTCGTCAAGGGCGCCGAGCTCACCAAGAAGCTCCCGCCCGACTGGGGCCAGAAGGACTTCTACCTCTGGTACTACGCCACCTACGCCATGCACAACATGGGCGGCGAATACCGCGTCTGGTGGAACCGCCGCATGCGCGACGTCCTCCTCGAGAACCAGTGCCACGAGGGCGACAACGCGGGCTCCTGGGACCCGAAGAACGACCGCTGGGCCGCCCGCGCCGGGCGCGTCTACACCACCGCCCTCGGCGCCCTGTGCCTCGAGGTCTACTACCGCTACTCCGAGGCCCTCAACTCCTTCGGCGTGGCCCCTGACCTCGACGACCTGTTTCTCCAGTAGCGCTTGACAAGCCAGCCGTGCTTCGGCGATAATGCATGGCGGCAGGGAACACCATTCAGGAAGCCAGCCATGTTCGCGCGAATCACGGTCAACCCCAGGCAGATGAGCGGGGTCCCGTGCATTCGAGGGCTTCGCATCCCCGTGGCGACCGTGGTTGGCATGGTCGCTGATGGGATGAGCTCCGCAGAGATTCTCAACGCCTACCCCGACCTTGAGCGAGAGGACATCCAAGAGGCCCTTCGCTTCGCCGCGGAAGCGCTCCAAGAGCGCGTCCTTCCCCTGGTGCCAGCCTTGTGAGATTCCTCGTAGACAACCCCTTGTCCCCTCTCGTCGCGCAGGGCCTTCGCGCCGCCGGACACGATGCCCGCCACGTGCGCGACTATGCCATGCAGGCTGCGGATGACGAGGATATCTTCGATCGAGCGGCGTCCGAAGACCGCGTAGTCGTCTCCGCAGACACCGACTTCGGGCTACTCCTTGTCCTGCGCGAGGCAACCAAGCCGTCAGTAGTGCTCTTTCGTCGAGTCTCTCAGAGGCGTCCTGAGGTCCAGGCCGCCTTGCTTCTCGCCCGTCTGCCGAGCATCGAGGGCGCCCTACAGCAAGGCTCAGTCGTTGTCATCGAGGAGTTCAGGGTTCGTGTTCACCGCCTGCCTATCTTCGGCGGGGTGCCACGCCGGCCGAACGGGGTCACGAGCTGAGGGACGCTTGACGCGTTCGGTGGTCCTATCCGTCCTATCGGTCCTATTCGTGCAAGGGGCGGGGCGCGCCGCCTCACCTACCGTCTGGCCAGGCTGGCGCGGCCTCGAGCGCGAGGGGCGGGCCGAACCCGGCAATTACCCCACCCACTGGTCGCCCGACAAGAACATCCGCTGGAAGACCCCCATCCCCGGCAAAGGCCACTCCTCGCCCATCGTGGTCGGCAATAACGTGTTCCTCACGGCTGCCTATGTCACCGGCCGGGGCGAGGGACTCAAGAGAGCGGCCGGCATCGCTGTCCTGGCCGCGACGGGGCTGCTGGCTCTCCTGGCGCTCGCGGTCGCGGTGCGCGCTCTGTGGCGCGAGCGGCCAGTGGTCAAGGGTGCAGCCCTCGGCGTGTGCCTGCTTCTCGCCGCCCTGGCCTTCTCCACGTTCGCAGCCTTCTCGCACTATGGGCAAGGAGAGATGAACACCGAGCGGCGCATGGAGCTGTGGCTTCTCTCCAGCGCAGCGGCATCGCTGTGTCTCGCCCTCGCGGCCTTCGGCAGCCGATGGGTGCGCCTGGTGGTTGGCTTGGCCGCTCTCCTCTTCGCTGCCCTTGTCATCTTCGGCCGTCCCGAGCCGCGCTACTTCGACATGGCCACCCCAGGTCGCTACGCAGGGGAGATTCTGCTTGCGACTGCCCTTCCCGCCGCTCTGGGTCTGGCGCTACTGGGCGGACACGCCGCAGGAGTCTGGAAGAAGCGGGCACTCCTGAGCAACTGGCTTGCCACCGCCGCCGTGTGCGTCGGGGCCGCAGGCTTCGTCGAGCGGAATCACCTGCTCACTACGAGGGAGTTCGTCCGCGCCATCGTGTGCCTCGACCGCGACACGGGCGCGGTCAAGTGGACGCGGGAGTGGCTCCGCGGCCCGCAGCCGCCCATGAGCCATCGCAACTCGCCCGCCACGCCCACGCCGCTGTGCGACGACACCCGCGTGTTCGCCTGGTTCGGTTCGGCCGGCTGCGTGTGCGCTTAGGAGCCGCGATGAAATAACTGTTCCATCTCAGTTCTTCCCCCGGGGTTGGATGGTGTAGTTCCAGTCCCCGTGGAAGTCGTCTGGGACCAGGGCGATGGTCGCCATCTGTTCTTCGGTCACCCT
>VGYW01000225.1 GCA_016872875.1 Planctomycetota bacterium
ACGTGGTGTTGCCCGCGACCCTGGGGGCTTGCTTTGGTCATTGAGCATTCCGGGCTTGGAGATTGTTTGGTGCTTGGCGTTTGGCTCTTGGGATTTCCCGCATTTCGTGAGAAATGCGGGTTAGCCCTTGTCTGGACGGCCTGAAGGCCGCACTACGAACTCGGCCCCCCATCTTGGCATTTCAGCAACACGCCCTTTCCGCTTGGGTGCGAGATGTGGGTAAGCTGTGCAATAGCCGGGCACCCAGGCCAACCCGCGCGCTGCCCGGGATAGCGCTGAGCCCGAACGGCGGGCAAGGAATGGGGGCGTTGGCTGCCGCACAGCGGCGTGGGAATGCCTAAGTCCTGAAATAGCACTGCCTTAGGGCTTCGGCGCAAGCGGGTTGTGCAGTTCCTGTGGACAAGTTGTGGGAACCCTGCCGACAGCGTGCCGCAAAGCGCCCTCCGGCGCCCCGCGGCGAGTGGTTGTGGGTAACTCGCGCGCTCGGACGCCTCGTATTATCCACGGCGCCCGCCGAAAAGCAAGCGGCGGGCGCGCAGGGCGGTCCGGGCCACATCTTCGCAGGCGGCCTCTGGCAGCCAAGACACGCCCAAGCGCTGCTTGGGCGTGCCGGCCTCAGCACCACGCCTGCGAAGACGGCCCAACCCCCGCGCGGCATTTTTTGCGAAAAAACACTTGCAACGCCTGAACAGCTAACTATAATGTAGATGGACGGGGTAGCCGTGCGGGAGACCTCGCGGCATGGAGGTGTTCGCCATGTCCAGGCAAGGATGGCTCACAGGCATTCTGCTCGTCGCGGTGGCGGTGCTCGCCGCGCTCCTGATCGTCGCCAGCCGGTCCCCGGCGGCGCAGGGGCAGGTCAGCGAGGGCCAGACGGACAAGGTGATCGCCATCGCGGCCACCCAGGCCGACGGCACCCTGTTGTACATCATTGACACCACCCGCGAGGTCATCCTGGTCTACGGGTTCCACAGCCCCGGGCCGGCCCGCACGGGCGACATGCGGACCGGCGCCTTCGAGTTCCTCGCCGGCCGCCCGTACCGTTGGGACCTCTTGCTATCGTCCAAGCGCGAGTACGCGCTGCGCGGCGTCCGAACTCTCACTGGCCTCCGGCCGATCGGCCCCGGGAGCTCGGAGGAGGAATACAAGCGCGCGGGGGAGTGAGCGCGCGTTGGCCCGCCCCCGCGGCAGCGGCGCCGCGCGGGCACAGCACTAAGGCAGGTGAGGCGACATGGCTGACGAATATCTTTCCTTCGAGGACGCCCTCAAGTCCCTCCAGATGCAGGAGGCCGAGCTGCGCGCGCTCGTGGCCCAGGGGAAGCTGCGCGCATTCCGCGACGAGAACATGCTGAAGTTCCGGCGGGGCGACGTCGACGGCCTCCGCAGGCAGCGCGAGGGCGCCCGCACCACCCCGGTGCCGATGACCCCAGAGCCCGACACCGCGGTTCCCCAGGTCGTCACCCCGCCCGCCAGCGACGAAGGCCCCACCGACCTCCTCACCGACGAGCCGTTCGAGTTCGACGAGACCGCCGACACGATCGTGGGCGGCGACCTGGGCGGCGGCCCGACGGGCGACGTTGACCTCTCCCTAGAGCCCGGCGGCCCGGCACCCGCCCCCGAGCCGTCCACAAAGGTCCCCACAATCGAGCTCACCGCGCCCGACACCGGGACGGAGGACACCGCGGTGCCCACCCTCGACCTCGGCGAGGGCGCCGGCGCGCCCACGGGCGACACCGAGGTGCCCACGATGGTCCTCGGGCTCGACCAGTACGACGACAGCCAGTCGGCCACCGAGGACGTTGCGACCGAGGAGGTGGCGCTCGATGCCGGCGAGCTCGGCGCGGACACCGAGGAGGCCACGGCGCCACTCCAGGGCGTCGCGCCCGGCGTTGAGGGCGAGGAGCTGCGCGGCGAGGAGCCCGCCCGCGGCACCGCCAGAGGCACCCCGCCCTCAGGCTTCGGCACAGGCGAGGCCCTCTTCGTCCGCGAGCAGGCATCCCCCCTCTACACCGCGATGCACGCCATCGCAGCCTTCATTCTCCTCGTGCCCGGCGCCGTCTTCTTCTACGCCGTCGCCAGCTCCAAGGTGCCAGAGTGGGACTTCCTGAAGTCCATCATGCAATTCTTCTGGGAGCAGTTCGGGGGGTTCCCGCCAGGGATCACCCCGTAGCGCCCCGGTGTGGCCAGTTATCCCCGTGGGCCGGAGCGTTCGCTCCCGGCCGCCGAGTCTGTTCCCCAACCACGTCCCCGTGAAGGAGGTAGAGTGCGCATGACGGGTACACTACGCAAGGTGGGCATGGTGGCGCTCTTCGCGCTCATGTTGGGCTCGCAGGGCTGCAACCTCTGGAAGAAGTACCACGCGCTCAAGCGCAAGTACGACGAGGTGGTGCAGGACCTCGCGGCCAAGGACAGCCAGCTCCTCGCGGCCAACACGCGGATTGACGCGCTTCGCGACGACCTCAAGGCCCTCCAGCAGCTCAACCTGCTGTTCAAGGAGAAGGGCGACGCAGGCGACGAGGCCGCCCGCAAGGCCCTCGAGGAACTCGAGCGAATCAGGAAAAAGCTGGCGGACCTCGGCGACCTCGGCGGCGGCGTCCAGGTCCAGGACAATCTCATCATCATGCCCGACGAATTGCTCTTCGCCACGGGCAGCGACGAGGTCTCCGAGGCCGGCAGAAAGGTCCTCGAGAAGATCGCAGGCAAGTTCAAGGGCGGCGGCGAAATCCTCCAGATCGACGGCCACACCGACGACGTTCGGGTGGCCAGGCCGGAGACGGTGAGGAGGTTCGGCAACAACTGGGGCCTCGCCGCATTCCGCTCCAAGGCCATCCTCGAAGTCCTCGCCAAGGGCGGCATCGCCGAGAACCGCATGTTCATTCGCGCCTTCAGCATGTTCCGCCCCCGCCTGCCCAACACCGACGACGCCGCCCGCTCCAAGAACCGCCGCGTCGAGATTGGCTTCTTCCCGGCCGAGGCCGCCGTGCCAAGGGCGCTCACCCCCAAGCCCGAGGAGCCCAAGCCCGAGCCCGCGAAGCCACCGGAGACGAAGTGACCGCCGCTCCTCTTATCGTCCTCGTCCCTCGTCCTCGTCCCTCGTCCTCGATTCTCTTCCCCTGGGGGAGGGAGAAGAGTCGAGGACGAGGGACGAGGACGAGGACGAGGACGATCGCAAAGCGAAGAAGGCTCTGCCAAGAAAGGAACAGAACGCCGATGACAAGGAAGGCGATTGCGACCCTGCTCGCGCCCATCGCGGCGCTCCTCGCCGCAGGCTGCCTCGTGCCTGCCAGCAAGCTCAAGAGCGTCCAGGCCGAAAACGAGGGCCTCAAGAAGCTCCTCGACGAGAAAGAGAAGGAGATCAACACCCAGCAGGACGCCTTCAGGAAGCGGTTCGAGGACGCCTCGCGCCAGCTCGAGCTCTACAAGAAGCAGGCCAAGGAGCCCAAGCCGGAGACCGAGAAGGCGGTTAAGGCGCTCGACGACGAGCGGAAGAAGTGGGAGGACCAGATTCGCGCCCTCGGCATCGGCTCCGTGCGCGATGGCCGCCTAGTCCTCGAAGGCGAACTGGTCTTCGAGACCGGCAAGACGACCATCAGCAAGAAGGGCGAGGCCGCCCTCGACAAGATCGCCGCCGCCTTCAAGGGCAAGGACGTCATCATCCAGATTGACGGCCACACCGACGCCGTGCCGATCAGGCGGCCAACGTCCGTCCGGGCATACGGCGACAACACGGGCCTCGCCGCCGACCGCGCCCTCGCCGTCTTCCGCTACCTCGTCAGGAAGGGCATCCCCGAAAAGAACATGTTCATCCGCAGCTTCGGCGGCGCCTGGCCCGTGGCCGGCAACGCCACCGAGCCCTCCCGCGCCAAGAACCGCCGAGTCGAAATCCTCTTCGTCCCAGCCTCCCTCGTCCCGCGACACGAGGTGAAGTAGCTCGTGATCTGAACCCCCGGTTCGCGCCCGCTTGACCTGCGAAGCCCAGCGCGGCATGATGACTATGGAGGTGAGAGGAGGCGTCCACGTCGCCCATGGCGATTTTGCCTGCCAGGGTCAGCGCCGGAGGTGCGGCATGAGCGCCATTCGCGAGTCATTGTCCGAGTCGCTGCGGACGCTGTCCGACGATGAAGCGCGCCAGGCGCTCGAGTTCGTCCAAGCCCTGCGACGAGGCCCACGGCTGGCCGAACTCCGCGGCAGACTGGCCGGCAGGCCGGGGTATCGCTTGCCATCGCCCGACCACAAGGGCTTCCCCTCCGTGGCGCCGGCGCCCACCACAGGCGCCCCTGCGTCGGAACTCCTCATCCGGGACCGCCGATGACGGTCTACTACCTCGACTCCAGCGCCTGGGTGAAGCGCTACTGCCAGGAACCCGGCTCCGCCTGGATCGCCGCGTTGTTCGCCCAGAACCCCAACCTGGCTTGCTGCGCCCTGGGCATCGTCGGGGTCACCGCTGCGCTCTCCCGGAAGGCCAAGGCGGGAGAACTCGACGCCGCCGCGTGCGCAGCCAAGCTGGCCCTCGCCGATAGCGACTGGTCCGGCTTCACCGCTCTGGAACTGACCGAAGAGCTCCTCGACACCGGCAAACGAGCTGCTCGTGAGTGAGCCTTACGCGCCGCCGACGCCATCCACCTCGCGGCCACGCTGACTCTGAAGAGAGACGTAGCAGAGTCCGGCGACCGGGTTGTCCTCGTCACATCGGGCCAGGAACTCGAAGGCGCAGCCCTCGCGGAGGGCATCTCAGTCGTGAACCCCGCGGCTGAAGAACTTGTTACGCCCACGAGCTCCTGAGTCACGAGCAAGCGGCAACCCCATCGTGCCCGGACACCCACCACCCAACACCTGCCGCCGTCTTCATCTTGCCCCCGCCTCTCGCCTTCGCTGCCTCCTGCCCTCCTGTTAGTAGTCCCGCCTTCAGGCGGCCTGCATCTGAGGATGCGGGATAGTTGCACTTGAAGACTTGACGCCAAGCCTGTCTCCCTGTCCCCTGTCGAATGGATGGGGCGGACGGGCACTCACGGCAGCCTCAGAATCTCGAGCCCGTCCAGCTTCGGCACGAAGAGCAGCCCGCCGCGAACCACACCCGCCTGCCAGGAGTATGAGCGGCGGTAGCGGGCGAGGCGCTTGGGGGCCAGGGGCTCGGCGATGTCGTAGACCTCCTCGCAGCCATAGTCGCCCAGGATCAGGCGGCTCCCCTCGATCGCCACGTCGCAGGCGAAGTACTGCCAGCCCCGGCGGTCCGTCACGTCGAGCGTCCCGGCCGGGCGGATGGCGCCCGGCTCCCGAACGTCGAAGATGAGGAGATAGGGTGCCGGCGCCTCAAGTGCCGTAGTGACATAGAGATAGCCGCGCGAGAAGGCCAGGCCCGGCGCCCCGTTCCCCCCACCGTCCTTGAGCTCGAGGCTGTGCTTCCTCCCGCCGATCTCCACCGCGTCGGCGCGCAGGTCCGCCGTCACCCTCGGCTTCAGCGGTTCCGAGATGTCCACCGCAGCGATCCGCTTGCCTGTGTAGCCGACGAGGTAGAGCATCTGGCCCGCGCGGAGCACCCTAAATCCTTTGCCATCCTTGAGTTCCGTGGCGGACACGAAGGCCGGCTTGAGTGGGTCGGCGATGTCGTAGACCAGCAGGCGGCAAGGGGCCTTTCCCCGCGGCGATGTGGCCACAAAGGCGTAAGTGTCGGAAACATCGAGACATAAGGCATGGAGCGGCTGGCCCTGAGCGTCGAGGAACTCGCCTACCCTCCTCGGGCGGGCAGCATCCGAGATGTCCACAATCGCAAGTCCATCCTCCTGCGGGAGATACATCGCGTCGCCTCTCCCCCGAATCTTCGCCTTGTAGTTCAGCCACTGCCCGTCCCAGTAGTAGCCCACCGTCTTCGGCTTCGCGGGGTCGGCCACGTTGATGACGTGGATGGTGCCGCCGAAGGTGTGCGCCATAAATGCGTGCTGGTCCTTGAGATACAGCCAATGGCCCTCGGCTGAGACCGGCGCGCCGCCCAGCTTGGCGGGCTTCAGCGGGTCGCTCACGTCGAAGACCCAAAGCCCGTAGTTGTAGTCATTTACGTAGAGTGTGCTGCCCACCAGGCTCAGTTGGCTGTACTCCGTCGGCATCGTGTCCTCATACGTGGCGGCGACCTTCAGGGGCGGCAGCGGCTCTTCGTCCTCAAGCTTGTCGAGCTTCGCCTTTCCCTTATCCTCGGCCGGCACAAGTATATGGGTATCAAGGACATAGAGCCGGCTGCGCTGGTTGCGGGAGACGCCGTGTCCGCTGGCGATGTTGCGTCCGTCGGCCACGAAGGCGTAGCGGCCGGCCAGCGCAATGTCGCGGATGTGCGTACCGCCATCCCCCAGGGCCATCTCCGCGAAGCGCCTCGGCTTCGCCAGGTCGCGGATGTCCCAAAAGCTCAGCCTGAAGCAGCGCCAGTACTTGCTGGTCGAGGCAGGATGCCCGAGGACCAGGCGCTCGTTGTCCATCGCCAACACTCGGCCGTAGGCTGGCGGCCCAGTCTTCTCGAAAAGCTCGGCATTCGGGAGCTCGCCGCGCACGACCGGCTCGGTGGGCGTCTTCCATTGGAGCAGCGCGATGCGGCGACCACCATCGAGGATTGCGGCGGAGAGGCTGTGGTCGGGGCAAAAGGTGAGTTGATAGCCCTCCCGCACCAGCGTCGTCCCCACCGCATGGTCTTCGGGCAGGGTGGGCATCCCCTCCCCCTTCAGCCGTGTCACCGGTATCCTCGCCAACTCCTTCGGTTGCTCAGGGTCATTCAGGTCGAGCACCACGATCTCCTTCGTCGTCGCCGTATAGCCGATCCCATCCGCCCGCAGCCCCGCGAGGAACGACCGTCCCCACTTCGTCCCGTCCCACGGAATCTCCTTCATCTCCCCCTGCGTGGCCAGGGTCTTCAGTTCCCGCACCACGAGCAGCTTCCCCCGCGAACTGCTCAGGTACACCAGGTCGCGCGCCGGCAACGGATAGATGATCGAGGTGAAGTACCACGACGGGATGTATCGCACAATCTTCGGATTGCGCTTGTCCGACGCATCAATCACCGTGGGATACCCCTCCCCCGCATTCACCAGCACCGTATCGCCGAACGCAAACGGCCTCCCCGACCCCGGCACCCCGAAGCCCGTGTAGCACAGCCCCACCTGTTCGAGCTTCGGCACCTCCGCGGCCCAGGCGGCGGCGACGCACCCGAGGACAGACGCGAGCACAATGTGCCTCTGGCTCATTCCTGCCCCTTTGCGGAGGGCGCGCCCGCGCTCCCTCCCGAAGGTTCGCGGCAAGAGTGCGGCCTCAATCGTGGTTCTTCGCTCTGAGCCCCGATGGGGCGTGCTATATCAGCCCAGGGCAACGCCCTGGGGAAGGGGGCGGGGCCCCCATGTTAGCCCTGTAAGGGCGTACTGCCGATGTGCGCCGTAGTACACCCTTTCAGGGCTACCCCTGGTTCTCGGACGGTTGCCAGGGCGTTGCCCTGGGCTGTTATAGTACGCTCCTTCGGAGCTACGGAGCCAGAAGGTTGGCAGCAGTGCCGCGGGTGGCATTTCCTCCGAATGCGCCTGCCCTCACCGCCTGCGGTCGAAGCGCGGGAGGGCGTCGAAGCTCATGGGGTGCTCGCCCTTGCCGAGGGACTGGAAGGAGCCTGTGGTGAGGGGGGCGTAGCGCTTGAGGATGGCCTCGAGGCGGGCCGCGAGGTCGCGGGCCACTTCGCGGTGGTCAGCCGCCAGGTTGGTCAGCTCCTGCGGGTCGGTCGCCAGGTCGTAGAGGTCAACGCGGGGCTTCCAACCCTTAGGGAGCTTGGTCCAGGGGCAGACGTAGTTCCACTTGTGGGTGCGGATGCAGGCGTAGGGGCCAAAGGCAGAGACGGCCTCGCGTCGGCCAGAGGCCCGCCCTTCAACAAGGGGCCAGGCGTTGCGACCGAGACAGCGTTTCGGGCTGGGAATCCCCATCAGCGAGAGGGCCGTGGGCATGATGTCCTGATGCTGGACGAAGCCCTTGACGCGCTTGCCCGCGGCGAGGCGCCTCGGATGGCGCATGAGGAGGGGGAGCTGGGTGCACTGGTTTCGGAGCCGGTCCTGGCCCTTGTGGAGCTCGCCTTGCTCGCCGAGCATGCAGCCGTGGTCGGAGGTGAAGACGAGGAGGGTGTCGCGGTCGTGGCCGCTTTCGCGGAGGGCCTCGAGGAGGTGGCCGACCCAGCGGTCCACGAGCGTGACCTCGCCCGCGTAGGCGGCCAGGCAGTTGTCGAGTTGCCGCCGCGTCATCCCCTCCGTGCGGCCGGGCGGGATGAGGCCATCGAGGATGTCGTCGGGCTTGATCTTCGGGCGGTACTTGCGGGCGTAGTCGAGCGGCGGGTCCCACGGCTCGTGGGGGTCGAAGCACTCGACGTGGACGTAGAAGGGGTTCTTGAGGGTGTAGTTGCGGAGCCAATCGGCGGCGGCGCGCATGGTCTCGGCGACGAGGGTGTCGGCCTCGCCCCGCCAGGCCTTGCGGTTCACCAGGTGTTGGATGACCCAGGCGCGGGGGTCAATGTCGCGGTCGTATGAGGCGCGGCGCAGCTCGCGGCGGACCAGGCTGCTGTCGCGGAGCGCCCAGGGGTCGCCCTCCTGGCCCCGAATCCAGGACCAATGGTCGAAGCCGCGGTGGAAGTTCTTCCCCGGCTTCATCATGTGGTAGACGTCGTTGAAGAAGGCCGAGACGAAGTCGTGCTCGCGGAGGTGCTCGGCCAGGGTCACGTCCTCGTCGAAGAGCGGGTGCCAGCCGTGGAGTTGCACCTGGTCGCCCGCTTGGGGGCGGTAGGCGAAGGGGACGATGTTGCGTCCCGTCATGAGCACGCGGCGTGCGGGGATGGTGGGCAGCCCCTCCGCGAAGGCATCGAGGAAGAGCGCGCTCTCGGACGCCAGCCGGTCCAGGTGGGGCGTCTCGATCCAGAGGTTCCCGTAGCAGCCCAGGTAGTCCCAGCGAAGGGTATCCGCCACGATGACCAGCAGGTTCATCCAGCCGCCCTTTCTCCTCCTCCACGTGGCCTCTCCCCCATTTCCGCCCCATCTTAGCGCTTGACTTGCGTGGGGTCAAAGCCGCCGGTATAGTGTGGCATCGCGTCACCAAGCAAGGAGACCGAGATGAGCGGCGCATCGGTACTGTGTGCCAGGGCGTTGATGGTGTTCGGGCTGGTCGCGCTCCTTCTTCTCGCGCGCGCGGCGGCGCGGGCCGCGGAGGAGGCGAAGAAGGCGAGCCCGTGGGAGAAGGCGATCCAGGGCTTCGAGGCGAAGGACAAAAAGGCCCCGCCGCCCAAGGGCGCCATCCTCTTCGCAGGCAGCTCGAGCATCGTCGGCTGGAACCTGTCCAAGCACTTCCCCGACCTGGTGACGCTCAACCGCGGCTTCGGCGGCTCGCGCATCCCCGACTCCACGGAGTTCGCCGACCGCATCATCATCCCTTGCGCGCCGAAGGCCATCGTCTTCTACGCGGGCGACAACGACGTGGCGGGCGGCAAGGCCCCCGAGCGGGTCGCCGACGACTACAAGGCATTCGTCAAGAAGGTCCACGACGCCTTGCCCGAGACGAAGATCATCTTCATCTCCATCAAGCCCAGCATCGCACGCTGGAAGCTCTGGGACAAGATGCAGGCGGCCAACAAGCTGATTGCGGAGTTCATAGAGACCGACAAGCGGCTTGGCTATGTGGACGTAGGCCCTGCCATGCTCGGCGACGACGGCAAGCCCAAGGCCGAGCTCTTCGTGAAGGACGGCCTCCACCTCAGCGCCGAGGGCTATGAACTGTGGACGAAGCTGGTCCTGCCCCATCTGAAATGACGAATTCGTCCTTGACGTGCTGGCCGCCAGACGCTATCCTGTCGCCCCGGATACTACGGACACGGACAGCCACGGACGGACACGGACGGGCAGGCCCGTTGGTTGGAGCTGCTTGTCCGTGTCTGTCCGTGCGAGTCCGTGCCGTGCTCTTACAAGCCCTCGCGCGATCACGCCAAGGACCCCCGCATGACCACAACGCCAGGCAGGCCGGTTGGTTTCGACAACGAAAAGTACCTGAGGGAGCAATCCGCCGCCATCCTCGAGCGGGTCGCCAGCTTCGGCAACAAGCTTTACCTGGAGTTCGGCGGGAAGCTGCTCTTCGACCTCCACGCGGCACGCGTGCTGCCAGGCTTCGACCCCAACGTGAAGATGCGGCTCCTCCAGAAGCTCCAGGACAAGGCGGACATCCTCCTGTGCATCTACGCGGGAGACATCGAGCGGAAGAAGGTCCGAGCCGACTTCGGCATCACGTACGACGTTGACGCCCTGAAGCTGATTGACGACCTCCGCGACTGGGGGATCGACGTCCGCGCCGTCGTCATCACCCGCTTCGACGCCCAGCCCGCCGCGCGCATCTTCAAGAACAAGCTCGAACGCCGCGGCATACGCGTGTATACCCACCGCGCCACCAAGGGCTACCCAACCGACGTCGAGACCATCGTGAGCGACGAAGGCTACGGCGCGAACGAATACATCGAGACCCAGAAGCCCCTCGTCGTCGTCACCGGCCCAGGCCCGGGCAGCGGCAAGCTCGCCACCTGCCTCTCACAGCTCTACCACGACCATAGGCGCGGCTCCCACTCCGGCTACGCCAAGTTCGAGACCTTCCCCATCTGGAACCTCCCGCTCAAGCACCCCATCAACGTGGCCTACGAGGCGGCGACCGCCGACATCCGCGACTTCAACCTCATTGACCCCTTCCACCTCGACGCCTACGGCGTGGCGGCCATAAACTACAACCGCGACGTCGAGATCTTCCCCGTCCTCAAGCGCATCCTCGCCCGCATCATGGGCGACGAGGCGGTCTACAAGTCCCCCACCGACATGGGCGTGAACCGCGCGGGCTTCGCCATCACCGACGACGCGGCGGTGCGCGCCGCCGCCACCCAGGAGATCATCCGCCGCTTCTTCCGCTACTCCTGCGAATACGCGATGGGCCTCACGGACCACGAGACCGTGCAGCGGGTGGAATTGCTGATGGAGGAGCTGAACGTCGTGCCCACCAGTCGCCGCGTAGTCGAGCCGGCCCGCCAGGCTGCCGCCGAAGCCCAGGCCAGCGGCAAGGGCAACAAGGGCATCTTCTGCGGAGCCGCCATCGAGCTCCCCGACGGCTCCATCGTCACCGGCAAGAACTCACCCCTCCTCCACGCCACCTCCGCCCTCGTCCTCAACGCCATCAAGCGCCTGGCCGAGATCCCCGACCGCCTCCACCTCCTCTCCCCCAGCATCATCGAGTCGATCGCCAACCTCAAGGAGAGCATCCTCGCGGCGAAGACCGTGAGCCTGAACCTCGACGAGGCCCTTATCGCCCTCAGCATCAGCGCCACCGCCAACCCCACCGCTCAGCTCGCCATGGAGAAGCTCAAGGAGCTTCAGGGCTGCGAAGTCCACCTCACCCACATCCCCAGCCCCGGCGACGAGGCCGGCCTCAAGCGCCTCGGCGTCAACCTCACCGCCGAGCCGAACTTCCCGAGCAAGGACCTGTTTCAGGCATGACGCGTGACCCGTGACGCCGAAGACGACAGGGGAATCGGGACGAAGGACTGGAGAGGACACACAAGGGCATGGCCACAGAGCGTACAATGTACACCAGACCCCTGGGGCAGCCAAGAACTAGGGCCGAAGACTCTGCCGTCCTGTCCTAAGTTCCTCCGCAATCGCCTTTTGGATGCGCTCCACATCCGGCTTGATGGATTCTCTGATCGCTGGAACAAGCGGAGAACACTGAGGTGCCAGCCCGCCCACCCGAAGGCGGTCCTGCTCCAGCTCTTCAAGGACGTGAAGGTAGTCAAGAAAATCCTGTACGCAGAGCAACCTTTGTGTTAAGGAAGGCTTGACTCTCTCCGAATAGAGGCTGGCAATACGCCTGTGAAGGCCCTGCACTGAGATCGGCGTGTCGAGCATGACCGCCTCAATGTATGGGTAGCGACCAACAAGGCTTGTTACGAGGTACAACCCGAAGGCTGTCACCCGCAAGTGTGACCAGACTGAAGGTTCTGGCGTTAAGGGTACATACGGTTCCAGTAGACCCCAATGAACAAGGTCCTTGAGCGTGTCTTGCTCAACGCCTGGAGGGATGCCGAGTTTGTGCATAAACTCCTTCACTTCAGGAACTTGAACGTAGCCTTCCCCCACAGGGCCCTCAAGCCGTGCTCTGTCTCCCAACCATCTAAGGAGATAGGAAGTACCAAGGTAGGAAAGTGAGCCAGCTCCACACCGAACCGGGCTGAACACGTTTGGAATCAAGGAGCGCGCGGCCCTGTAGTAGAAGTAACTGCCGAAGGCAACTGACTTGAACACTTGATGGAATGTCAGCCTGTATTGGCGCCCTTCGGCAAACGCCCTAAGGTACTCTTCGACGTGGGTGTGGCCTGACCTTAGGAACTCAAGGAAGATGTCTAACGCCCTGCGGACGCTGCCGTTTGAGAGGCATTCGTAGAAGACGGTGATCTCCTCCTCCTCAAAGAATGCACTCTTGCAGCACTCGAGGTACTTCTGGAGATGACGAGCCTCGGGAACGAAGGTGCCGAGGTATGCCGAGGCCCGCGGGAATTCCTGCCTTGCGGCAAGGGTCATTGCGTATTCAAGCCTCTTGGAAAGAACGTCTCTGGACCGTGGAGCTGGGATGTGGAAGACCACGTCTTGGTACGCTGACAGGGGCCCTCCGCCCCGAACGCCGAAGTACCAGTACCACTCCTCCCGAAGCGCGCAGACCACCAGACACCTTAGGTCTGCCTCTAATGTACGAGAGAACAGGTAGACTGCTTTCTGGTAAGGTGGTTCGCACTGGTCAGCATTGTCCAAGATCAGGCAGACCCGCTGGTGATATCTATCCCGAATCACCTTTACCGCTCCGACTATGAAAGCCCTATCATCGTCCCTATGGCGAGCCAGGAAAGCAACCCGCAGCCTTTCGAACTCCTTCTCGTCAGTTTGTCTCAGTGTTCCCTCCGGGCCTCTTAGGAATCTCTGGTAATCGGACCAGAACATCTGCTGCAAGGCGGCACTTGAGCTGAAGTCATACGTAGAAAGCTCTCCATCCCCCGGCACGGGTTTCCCATCGAGCGCCTCAACTTGTTCCCTGATGCGGCGGTATATTAGCTCAGGCAACTTCTCGGGATCCAGGCCAGGTGTCCGGAAATCGACGTAGAAGGCGCAAGTCTGCTGCATGCCTTCGCGCAAGTCCCGCGTCAAGTTGAAGAACCTCCTGAGGAACATGGTCTTTCCGACCCCGATCCCCCCGACAATAAGGACAGTGTGGGGCTTGTTGTCTATGGTCAAACATTCCTGAAGATCCGCCTGGAATCTCTCAAAGGCATTCCTTGAAGACACCGTCACCACGTTCCGCACAAAGGCTGGGGGCCTGTCGAGCAGCAATGCCTCAAACTGCTCCTCTCTCAGCTTGGTCTCGCCGGGGAGGACATAGCAGTTCCACAAAACGTCCGGGGAATCTTCCCTGCTGACATCAGCGAAGATATGTCGTAAAAGGGGAGAGTGTAGCATCATTACAGAGTCAGTTCCACATGCAACAGGCCCTCGCGCGGTGAAGAAGGCCGATGGTCTGGGTTCGGCCGTCGGCCTGGGCGTCGCGTTGCATGTCGAGGGCGATGCGGCCAT
>VGYW01000226.1 GCA_016872875.1 Planctomycetota bacterium
GACGATGATTCCACACTTGTACAAGTATGGAATCATGTCCCACCGCCCCCCTTTGGCCGAGGAGGGACAGGATGGTCGCCGCACCCTCACAGTGGCTGGTGACTGCGCGCCTGCTGGGGGCATCCCCGCAGCCCCCGCTCGGGCCGGGGACGATGATTCCACACTTGTACAAGTATGGAATCATGTCCCACCGCCCCCCTTTGGCCGAGGAGGGACAGGATGGTCGCCGCACCCTCACAGTGGCTGGTGACTGCGCGCCTGCTCGGGGCATCCCCGCACCCCCCGCTCGGGCCGGGGACGATGATTCCACACTTGTACAAGTGTGAAATCATGTAGCGGGTTACGCCGAGGCCCCGGAGCAGAGATGAGAGGGTTGCGGACGCTCGGTACAGGCAATCACCGCTGCGCTGAGACAAGCTTGGTGCGGGCGAGCAGGCGAAACCTATATGGCTATTCACGATTCTCGCTCAACATAGCGACAAGCGTCTCGCTTGTCGAATGGGTGGGGATGCCAAGTTGACCGCAAGCGAGACGCTTGCGGCTACAATGACCTGCCAGAGAGTGTGCGGCGGATTGAGCGAGAATCGTGAATAGCCATATGGCGGCCAAGGCCGCAGTTGCGCTCTGCACTGCCAACCCCCTTGACTTCCTGCGGGCTAATCTCTAAGGTGTTGGCGTTGTGCTGATGGAGCCGTGCCTCCTGTTCTGGAGACATCGCGATGATGCACGTTGACCTTTCGGGGAAGCGGGCGCTGGTGACGGGGTCGAGCACTGGGATCGGGCGCGCCATCGCCCTGGCGCTGGCGCGGAACGGGGCGGACGTGGCGGTGAACTACTGTTCGAGCCGCGACGCCGCCGAGGAAGCGGCAAGCCAGATCAGGGGAATGGGGCGGCGGTGCGTTGCCATGCGGGCCGATGTCTCGCAGAAGCCCGAGGTCCAGCGCCTCTTTGCGGAGGTCGAGGCGGCCTTTGGCCCAGGACTGGATATCCTGGTGAACAACGCCGGCTCACTGGTCAGCCGCGAGCCGACCGCGGTGATGAGGGAGGAGACGTTCGACCGCGTGATCGCGGTGAACTTCAAGAGCGCGTTCCTGTGCTCGCAGGCGGTGATCCCGCGCCTGGCCGACCGCACGGGCCGGGTGGTGAACCTGACGAGCGTGGCGGCGCGCAACGGCGGCGGGCCGGGGGCGGGCGTCTACGCCGCGAGCAAGGCGGCGGTGAGTTGCTTCACGAAGAACCTCGCTAAGGAACTCGCCCCGCGCGGCATCACGGTGAACGCCATCGCCCCTGGCGTCATCACCACGCCGTTCCACGAGAAGTTCTCGTCGCCCGAGCTGATGGCGCGCTTCGCCGCCGGCACGCCTCTGGGCCACAACGGCGTGGCCGAGGACTGCGTGGGCGCCGTCCTATTCCTCGTCTCGCCAGAGGCCAGCTTCATCACGGGAGAGACCATCGAGATCAATGGCGGGATGCTGATGGATTGAAGGGGATTTTCGATTTCTGATTTGCGATTTGCGATTGGGAAGAAACAGCGCGGAGCGATGGGGGCTCATGACTCCGCTGGGCGAGTGATGGGGCGGAACTGGAGGGGGGCGCGGTCGGCGGCGCGGGCCGCCTCCACTGCTTCCTGATAGAGCCTCTGCTGGGCGCGAATGGGCTTGCCGCGGCGGCGGACCGGCACCCACGAGCCGTCGGGTTGGAGCCGACGGGCCTTTGCGCCGTCGGCGAAGTAGGTCTCAAGCGCGGCCACCAGCCGGCGGCGCAACGCCTCCGCAGTGACGGGGAAGACGATCTCCAGCCGCTTGTCGAGGTTCCGCACCATCCAGTCGGCGCTGGAGAGGTAGACCTCCTCGTGGCCGCCGTTGCGGAAGTAGAAGACGCGGGCGTGCTCGAGGAAGCGGTCAACGATGGAGACGGCCTCGATGTTGTCGGAGACGCCCTGGACGCCCGGGCGAAGGCAGCAGATGCCTCGGACGTTGAGGAGGACTCGAACGCCCGCCCTGCTGGCGCGGTAGAGGGCCTGGATGAGCGCCTTGTCCTGTAGCGAGTTCATCTTGGCCATGATGAGGCCGGGCTGGTCGGGGGTGGAGGCGGCGGCCTCGCGTTCGATGAGCTCGATGAAGCGCTGGCGGCTCTCGGTGGGCGCGATGGCGAAGCGGTTCCAGCCCACGGCCTGGGAGAAGCCGGTGAGGAGGTTGAAGAAGGCGGAGGCATCGGCCGCGAAGTCGCGGTCGGCCGTCAGCAGGCCGATGTCCGAGTAGAGCCGCACAGTTCGGTCGTTGTAGTTGCCGGTGGAGGCGTGGACGTATCGGCGGATGCCGTGCTCCTCGCGGCGGATGATCAGGAGCAGCTTCGCGTGGGTCTTGAGGCCGGCGACGCCGTAGATGACGTGGCAGCCGGCGTCCTCGAGGCGCCGCGCCCAGTTGATGTTCCGCGCCTCGTCGAAGCGGGCCTTGAGCTCGACGAGGACAGTGACCTGTTTGCCCAATTCGGAGGCGCGTGCGAGGGCCGCCACGATGGGCGAGCTCGCGCTCACCCGGTAGAGCGTCTGCTTGATCGCCACCACGCGCGGGTCTTCCGCGGCCTGTTCGAGGAGGCGGATGACCGGCTGGAAGGACTCGTAGGGGTGGAAGAGTAGGACGTCGTGGTCGGCGATGGCCTGCCAGAGGTCGTCGTGGCCGAGGAGGTCGCGGGGGGTCTGGGGCGGCCAGTCGGGCTCGCGCAGCTTCTCGAAGCCGGGGCGGTTCACGACCTCCATGAGGGCCGCGGCGTCGAGCGGGCCGTCGGCCTCGTAGATGTCGTCGTCGTCCACCTGGCACCAGTCCTTCAGCCACTGCTTGAGGCGCGGGTCGGCGTTGGCGGAGAGGCTGAGTCGGACGACGGCCTGGCGGCGGCGCGAGCGGACCGCCTCGGCGACGAGTTGGAGGAGGTCGGCCGCGTCGTCGTCGGTCACTGGCACGTCGGCGTCGCGCGTGAGGCGGAATACCGTGGCCGCGGCGACACAGAAGCCCTCGAAGAGCTGGCCCGCGTGCTCGGCCACAACGTCCTCGAGCACGGCCAGGTGCAGCCCGTCGGCAGCCGGCACGGGGATGAAGCGGGGGAGAGACGCAGGGATGGCCACAACGGCGAGCTTGAGCGCCTCTTCGGGCTTCTGGCACCTCTCCCTTGGGGAGAGGTCGCCCGCCGAAGGCGGGCGGGTGAGGGTGCCTGCCCTGCTGCCCCCATCGCCGCAGGCACCCTCGCCCCGACCCTCTCCCCGAGGGAGAGGGGGGATGCTCGCCTCCGTTGCAGAGGCGGCCAGACCCAGGAGCACGTGGAGCGTCAGGCCGGGCAGGACGGGGAAGGGCTGGAGCTCCTCCACCGCGAGCGGGGTGAGCACGGGGAGGACCTCCGAGGCGAAGTAGGAGCGGAGGAAGCCCCGCTGCTCAGGCGTCCAGTCCCTCGCGGCGAGGACGCGCAGGCCATGGCCCGCGAGCTTGTCCAGGACGCTACGGATGCCTGCCCCCTGCTCGGCGGCCATCGTGTGGACGCGGCGGCTGATGCGCGCGAGCTGCTCGGCGGGCGTGAGGCCGCTGGGGTCGCGGGCCGCGCTCCCCGCCGCCACCTGCTGCTTGAGGCCCGCCACGCGCACCATGAAAAACTCGTCGAGGTTCGAGCCCACGATGGCGAGGAACTTCAGCCGCTCCAGGAGCGGCACGTCCTCTGAGAGCCCCTCGCGCAGCACGCGGTCGTTGAACTCCAGCCAGCTCAGCTCGCGGTTGAAGTACAGCTCTGGGGAGTCGAGGTCAGGCTCTCTCGCCATGGCTCGTTTCTTCCGGCTCTTCTATCGTCCTCGTCCCTCGTCCTCGTCCTTCGTCCTCGATCCCTCTGAGTTGGGAAGGGAAGATCGAGAACGAGGACGAGGGACGAGGACGATAAGAGATCACTGGGCGGTGGGCGAGAGGTCCTCTTCGAGCCTGACCTTGAGGCCGAAGGTGTCCTCGAAGAGGTCGCCCTTCTGCTCGATGGCGCGCCGCTCGAGAGTGAGGTCGCTCACCCCGCGAACGAAGAGGACGAGCTCGCCTGGCTGGCGCTCGACCTTGAAGTCGCGCACCTGCTGGGCGTGGCCGCGGTCCAGGGCGTCCGCCACCCGCAAGAGCGCCGCCAGCTTGTTCACGGCGATGCGGTCCTCGCGGGGCAGCGCCAGGTACTCCACGTGGGTCGGCCTGGGCGTGGCTCGGCGGTGGTAGCGTGCGACGTGCGCCGCCACCTGGAGCTCCTCGCGGCGCAGGCCGAAGACCTCCGAGTTGGCGATCAGGTAGAAACTGTGCTTGTGGTGGGCGCGGTTGCTCACGAAGCCGCCGATCTCGTGGAGAAGCGTAGCCACGTGGAGGAGCAGGCGGTGGCGCCGCGAGAGGCCGTGCTCGGCCTGGAGCTCGTCGAAGAGGCGGAGCGCGATGGCCGCCACGTGCTCGGCGTGGCGGGCGTCGTAGCGGTACTTCTCGCCGATGGTGCGTGCCGACTGCACGGCGCTCTCGGCCAGCTCGGGGTCGTCCTCGCCCGTCGCGCGGCGGGCCATGTCCCACAGCAGCCCGTCGCGCATGGAGACGTTGCACACGGCCATGCGGTCCACCGGCGTGGCGTGCAGGAGCTCGTGGTAGATGAGGAAGGCGGGGACGAGGCGCTCGGTGCTCTGGAGCGGGAGGCCGTACTTGGCGGAGAGCTTCTCGGCGGTGAGCCGCGCGCAAACGGCCACGAGGCGGTCGAACGCCTTGCTCTCGACGTAGCCGACGGCCTCTGCGGAGGGGCCTCCCTGGCCCGTCTGCTGCGCGGCGAAGCGTGCCTCCTCGCCGAGGGCCAGGAACGCCTCCACCCGCTCGAGCGGCATCGAGCGCTTGATGGCCTCGACGACGTTGGCGATCTGGTGGCGGAGCAGGTCCACGGCGCGGGCCTGCGGCTCGCGGGGGGTCGCCAGCAGCTCCTGGAGCCGCACGGAGCCGAGGGCGTAGCTCGCCGAGGCGGTGATGAGGCCGCCTTCGAGGAGGGTGAGGAGGGTGCTCCCGCCGCCCACCTCGGCCACGAGCGCGCGGGTGTGGGAGAGGTCCAGGACTCCCCCCACGGCCTGCCGCACGGCCGACACGGTCAGGCGGCTCTCCTCCGCGGGGTCGAGCACTTCGAGCTCGAGGTCGGCGCCCATCGCCACGCGGTCTACGAAGGCGTCGGCGTTCGCCGCCTCGCGGACGGCGCTCGTGGCCACCGCGCGGACCGCCTCCGCCTTGTACGTGTCGAGCAGCTTCTTGTAGTCGCGCAGGATGGCGATGGCGGCGTTCATCGTCCGCTGGCTCAGCCGCCCGCTCGTGAAGGTGTCGTGGCCCAGCCGCACCGCGCGTTGCGCCCGCTCGAGCACCTCCACCCGCCGGTCCGCCCCCACCTGGGCGATGACCATGCGGATCGAGTTCGCCCCGATGTCTATCACGCCCACGACCTTCGGGGGGGCCTTCTCTGCCTGCGGCGCCGACATCTCTCTTGCCCTCCTCAATCGTCCTCGTCCTTCGTCCTCGTCCCTCGTCCTCGATCCCTCTCGCCTGGGGAGGGAAGATTCGAGGACGAGGGACGAGGACGAGGGGCGATAGGGGCAGAATCCCGTCCCACGTTCCTTCCATTGTCCGACATTCCCCTCTCCCGCGCAAGCGCCGCAGGGAGGCGCCATCTTCGAGCATGGCCCCCAATCCTGGTGAGGTTCTTCGGCGCCGAAGCTCCGAACGGAGCGTACTATAGCAGCCCAGGGCGAAGCCCTGATCTTTGCCCACATCTCGGGGCCTTGTAGCCCGCGAATGCGGGCGACCCAGCCGTAGCCCAGGGCGACCGAAGGGAGCCCTGGGATCGGGTGCCTCCCATGACCCAAGCCCCCGAAGGGGGCGTTTCACGCCCATTGAATCGCCCCGCTTCGGGGGCTCTACCCTGGGGGCCCTTTTCCCAGGGCTCCCTACGGTCGCCCTGGGCTACGGCTCAAACGCCCCCATTCGGGGGCTAAACCCCAGCCCCCAGAAGATGTGGGCAAAGATCAGGGCGAAGCCCTGGGACAGGCGGGCGGCCAGATTCAGCCCTGTAGGGGCGCACTACTCGCCCTGGGCACGATGTGGCGCCCGGAACCGCATAGTGCGCCCTTTCAGGGCTGGCCCACCTACCGCCCCCTTCCCAGGGCTTCGCCCTGGGCTGCTATAGTACGCCCCTGTCGGGGCTCCGGAGCAGTTCACCGGGATTGGGGGCCATACTCCCGTCTTCCCCCTTGTTTGCAATCGCTCGATCCCTCGGATATAATCCGTTTTTCACGAGCCTGCGGCAGGAGAACCCCCACGTGGCGAAGCTGACGAAGCGCGAAGAGGACTACGCGCAGTGGTACGTGGAACTTGTCCAGCGCGCGGAGCTCGCGGACTACGCACCCGTCCGCGGCTGCATGGTCATCAGGCCCCACGGCTATGCGATCTGGGAGAACATCCAGCGGGCGCTCGACCGGATGTTCAAGGAGACTGGGCACCAGAACGCCTACTTCCCGCTGTTCATCCCCGAGAGCTTCATCAAGAAGGAGGCGGAGCACGTGGAGGGCTTCGCCCCCCACTGCGCCGTCGTCACCCACGGCGGCGGGAAGGAGTTGGAGGAGCCGCTCTACATCCGCCCCACCTCCGAGACCATCATCTGGGCCATGTACAAGCAGTGGATTCAGTCGTACCGCGACCTCCCGCTGCTCATCAACCAGTGGGCGAACGTCGTGCGGTGGGAGATGCGGCCCCGCCTGTTCCTCCGCACCTGCGAGTTCCTCTGGCAGGAGGGCCACACTGCCCACGCGACGGAGGCCGAGGCGGAGGCCGAGGCGCTCCAGATGCTCGAGGTCTACCGCTGCTTCGCCGAGGACTTCATGGCCGTGCCGGTGATCCCCGGCCTCAAGACCGACGCCGAGAAGTTCGCGGGCGCCGTCCGCACCTACTGCATCGAGGCCATGACGCAGGACAAGCGGGCCATCCAGGCCGGCACCTCGCACAACCTCGGCCAGAACTTCGCCAAGGCATTCGATGTCACCTACCAGGACGAGGGCGGCCAGCGCCAGCTCGTCTGGGCGACCAGTTGGGGCGTCTCCACCCGCCTGGTCGGCGCGCTCGTCATGGCCCACAGCGACGACCAGGGCCTCGTCCTGCCCCCGCGCCTCGCCCCCATCCACGTCGTCATCATCCCCATCTACAAGACCGATGCCGAGCGCGCGGCGACCCTGGAGTGCGCTCAGGCCGTCCGCAACGCGCTCCCGAAGGACCTCGTGGTGCGCCTCGACGACCGCGAGCAGTACAAGCCCGGCTGGAAGTTCAACGAATGGGAACTCAAGGGCGTGCCGCTGCGGATCGAGATCGGCCCGCGCGACGTTGCGGCGGGCCAGGTCATGTTCGCGCGCCGCGACACCGGCGAGAAGCGCCCCGTCCCCCTCGCCGCGGTCGCCGCCGAAGCACCCGCCACCCTCGACGCCATCCAGAAGGCTCTCTTCGACAAGTCGCTCGCCTTCCGCCGTGCAAACACCCGCGAGGTCAAAACCTACGCGGAGTTCAAGGAGCGCCTCGAGGCCGAGGGCGGCTTCTTCCTCGCCGACTGGGGCGGCACCACCGAGCAGGAGCTTGCCATCCAGGAGGAGACAAAGGCCACGATTCGCTGCATCCCTCGCGAGGGCGGTGAGCCGCGAGGCCCCTGCTTCCTCACCGGCGGCCCCGCCCGCGCCCGGGTGATTCTGGCAAAGGCGTATTAGCGGCTCGCCCCGTCTTGGAGACGGCTCATGATCGAGCACATCAAAGTGAAAGGCTACCGCCTCTTCAAGGACCTCGAGACGAAGCTCCGGCCAGACATCAATGTGTTCCTCGGAGCCAACGGCGCGGGGAAGTCCACCTTTGTCGAGTTGCTCCGCATCATCGCCTCGTGCGGTATGGGTCGCATCCCGTCCGGGATCGAGTCGCGGCCTTTCATCGGTGAGGTGCTGCACCCCGATGCCAGTGGGGCGATGGAATGGCGAGTGAAGATTGCCCCGCAGAGGTTGCCAGAGGGGCTCGCGCAGGCCCGGTACACCTACGGCGCAACCATCCGCCACCCCGAGCGCCCCACCATTGAGAACGAAGTGCTGGAACGAGAACGGGCCTCGCCTGCACAGACAAGGACTCGCGCCCGTGGTGGCACGGAGGGTGGCCGGCCCGTTGCGAAAAGGGCTTGGGCTCTGGCCGGCAAGAAGCTCCTCTTCCGCGCGGCGGACGGCGAGGGCATCTTCCACGAGTACGACCGGAAGCACACCTGGAAGCTCGGGCCGGGCGAGTGCTTGCTCAGCCGGGCCACCGACCCGAGGTTCCCGGAGAGCTATGCGGTCCGTAATGAGGTGCTGCTGTGGCGCTTCTACACGGAGTTCCGGGCGACGAGGACGGCGCCCCTCCGCGAACCGCAGGCCCTTGGCGACGGCACAGTGCTCGACGAAAGCGGCAAGAACCTCGGCCCCGCCTTGCTGTCGCTCTTCACGAACCTGGAGCACGAGAGCAATCGGGATGAGCTTTTGAGCTTCCTGCGGTCGGCCCTGCCCGAGTTCGCGACCCTCCGCCCGACCGTGGACCCCTCGGGCAGGTACGTGCTCCTCCAATGGAGGGAGAGAGACGTGGACGCCACGCTCTCTGCGGCGGACCTCGCCGACGGGGCGTTGCGCCTGCTCCTTCTGGGTGTCGTCTGCTGCACCCCGTATCCGCCTCCCGTCTTGTGCATTGACGAGCCGGAGATCGGGCTGCACCCGAAGGTGTTGCCACTGGTTGGTGGACTCTTGCAGTATGCCGCGGAACGGAGCCAGGTGATCGTCCTCACCCATTCTCCCGATCTGCTCTACGACATGCCCCTGGAGAACATCGCCGTGCTGAGGAAGCGGGACGGCGAGGCACAGATAGTCTGGCCCCGCGACCACGCCCTGCTCTACGACATCGTGACCGAAGAGATCGCCGGAGAGAAGCAGGTGGACGAGGAGCGTTTGCGCCTCGCCTTCAGGTCAGGCGAATTGGATGAGCTCGGATGAGCATCTACATCTACGTCGAGGGGGTTGCCGAGGTCGGAGCGCTCCCGAGGATCCTTACAGACATCTACGCCTGTCGCAGGGTACGCGCCCCAGTGGCATTGTCTGGGGCATTCCTCAGCCGCATCGGCCCGGCGGTGGCCAAGCTCCTGGCGCGCGAGGAGGATGCCCACACGTTCGCATGTCCTGGCCTGGCCCCAAACAAAGCGTATCTCGGAACCAAGTGGGAGTATCGCGATTGCGGGGAACTTCAGGACCTGCTCCGGCGCGAGGTAAGGGGCCAACTCAGCGCCCGCCTAGGCGCTCGAAGGGCGGCTGCCGCGTTGCGGCGCTTCCATCCCCATCCGTTCCGCCATGACTTCGAGGCCGTCGTCCTTGCATGCCCCGAGCGCCTGAAAGCCTATCTACGCACAACGGCTGACATTACGAAGCGCTACCGCCGGGACCCAGAGGACCAGGATTTCGAGCAATACCCGAGTAAGGTGGTTGATGCCCTGTTCAACCATTTCCGCCACACACGCTACAAGAAAGGGCACGACCCCGAGCGCTTGTTCGATGGCTTCACGCGGCCGGAGCTAGATGCGCTCTGCGCGCGCTGCCCGAGGTTCGCCGCGTTCGTCACGGACCTTCGCGAGACCGTCGCCGCCCTTGGGAGCTGAGGAGAAGAACCGCCAGTGCCCGGAACCGTCCTCAAGACGATTGACCTGACGAAGCGCTTCGGGCGCTTCACGGCGGTGGACCGGCTGAGCATCGAGGTGAATGAGGGCGATATCTTCGGGTTCCTCGGGCCCAACGGGGCAGGGAAGACGACGACGATGCGGATGATCGTGGGGCTCGTCCGCCCGACCTCCGGGCGGATCGAGGTGAACGGGATTGACGCGCGGCGGCGGTTCCTCGAGGCCATCGCGCAGATCGGCGCGCTGGTGGACATCCCGGCCTTCTACCGCCACCTCTCAGGCCGCAAGAACCTGGCTCTCCTGGCTCGCGTGGCCGGCGGGGTGCCGAGGGGGCGCGTGGACGAGGTGCTCGAGGCGGTCGCTCTCCAGAAGTCGGCCGCGAAGAAGGTCAAGACCTACTCCCACGGCATGCTCCAGCGCCTCGCCATCGCGCACGCGCTCCTCACCAAGCCGCCGCTTCTGATCCTGGACGAGCCGACGACCGGCCTCGACCCCGAGGGGAAGCTGGAGTTCCTCCACCTCCTCCGCGGCCTGGCCCGCGACGAGCGGATAACCGTGTTCATCTCCAGCCACCTCCTCGATGAGGTGGAGGAGATCTGCAACCGCGCGGCGATCATCAAGGAGGGGCGCCTGCTGGTCTGCGGCGAGGTGCGCTCGCTCCTCGCCGAGGAGCTGCGGACCTACCGCGTGGTGGTCTCCGACCCCGTCCGCGGCAGGGCGCTGCTCCACGGCCGCCCATTCGTCCGCGCCCTCGCCCTGGAGGACGACCGCCTCCTCGTGACGACCCGCCAGGAGGACGCGGCTCAGATCGCCCCGCTCCTCGTGGCCGGCGGCCTCGCACTCCACGAGCTCTCGCCGCGCCAGAAGAGCCTGCGACAGGTGTTCATGGAACTGATGAAAGAGGACCGACCCGAGGAGGCACAATGACCCCCGCAGCCGCAACGCGCGCCGTTCCGCTCCTGGGCAGCCTGCGCCGCCTCGGCCGGCTCACCTGGGTGGAGATACTCAAGCTCATCTCCCACAAGCTGTTCCCAATCACCGTGCTGCTCACGGTGCTCGTGACGACCGCGCTGGCAATCGCAGGGAGGGCGGTCACGGAGGAGAGCGATTCGCGCATCCGCTTCTCGAACTACAGCCTGTGGGTGGCCAGCGCGACCTACGGCCTGAGCGTGGGCACGGTGCTCCTGGTGGCGGTTGGGGCGATGGCGATGTCCAACGAGGCCACGGCCCGGACGCTGAACACGCTCCTCGCGCGGCCCATCCGCCGCATCGAGTTCGCGGGGGCCAAGCTCCTCTCGCTCCTCTTCGCAACCGTCGCCGTGGTCGCTGCCGCGGCGCTGGCCGGCTACATCGTGGGGGGCACCGCGCAGCCGGCGAGAACGGTCACCATCTGGCGCGACCCGGGCGGCGGCGAGCAGCCGCGCGTGGGCTTCCCAAGCTACGGCCCGGTGGTGGACCCCCGCGACCCCGACTACGTTATCTTCACGCGCGGCGAGGTGATGGGCGAGATTCTCTTCGGCTTCGCGCTCCTCGTCGTGCCCGTCCTGGCCGCCGTGAGCCTCGGGTTCCTCATCGGCACCCTGATAGACGCCGCGGGCCTGGCCATCGGGCTCTCCGTGGGCATCTTCGTCACTATGGAGGCCACGAAGTTCATGCCCCTCCTCTTCGACCTGGCGAGCTACTTCGCCTTCAACTACCCCATGAACGAGATTTCGATCCGAATGGGGGAGCCCGGGAGAGGGATAGCGCCGGTGTGGGACAAGGCGCTCCTCGGCGTCGAGACCTCTGCCGTTTACGTCGCCGTCTGCGCGCTCGTCTCTATCATCGTCTTCTGCCGCAGGGACATCACGCTATGATGAGACTCCTCCTCTCGCTGGCCGTCTTGTTCGCCGTGGCTGCCCGCGGCGCACAAGTGACCTATCACCGCCTCGACCTCGGCAACGAGGGCCAGTACGGCATCTTCAGCGAGGACCTCGACGGGGACGGGCGCCGCGACATCGTGGCCCTCGCGCCCGGACGCATCTCCGTCTACCGCGCCGACCCCAGGCAGGAGGCCGGCTACTCCCCCTCGCCCCAGGCGCTCGTCACCGGCGCCCTCGCCCTCTACGCCGACGTCGCCGACGTCCTCCCCGACAAGGGGAAGGAAATCCTCATCCTCACCGCCGACGGCATCATGTGCTTCGTCCAGGAGGGCGGCCACTTCCTCCCTCGCCCGCGCCAACTCATCCAATGCCAGACGATCCTGAGCATGCACGCCGTCCGCCAGGCCGGGGCCGACAGGCGACGCGAGCCCATCGCCCCCGTCCTCCCCTGGAACTTCGCCTTCGACGCCGATGGCGACGGCCGCGACGACGTCATCGTCCCCAACGACAACGGCACCGACGTCTACCTCCAGAAGGCCCCCGGCCAGTTCGGCAAGCCCATCACCCTCAAGCTCTTCCCATTCGTCTACCACTTTCCGCCCGAGGGGCACAAGGCGGGCGACCTCCGCGAACGCACCGCACGCGGCATCCACATCAAGATCGTCCCACCAGTCATCGAGAGCCGGGACGTGAACGGCGACGGGAAGCCCGACCTCCTCTCAGGCGCCCACTGGTTCGCCCAGAAGCTCGACGGCACCTTCGACCCCAGCCCCGCTGTGGTCCCGCCCGACGCCCTCCAGCGCGACTACTGGGCCACCCCGCTGGAGGAGTTCCACATCGTGGACGTTGACGGCGACGGGAAGAAGGACCAACTCGCCATCGAGAGCACGATGGATGACCCCCTCAGCATCGTCGCCCGCGTGCGCGTCTTCCTCGCCGGACCCGACGGCGCCCTGCCAGCCAAGCAGACGCAGATGATCCCGTACCAGAACATCCTCATTCGCCCCTACACCAGCCTGCCCGTCCGCGACTTCAACAACGACGGCGCAATCGACTTCGCCATGCTTAAGACCGACATCTCGTTCACCGACATCGCCAGGTGGATTCGCCAGTGCGTGGGGAAGATTGACGGCGACCTGAACTTCTGGCTCTTCGACCGCAGGGCCCGAGCCTACTCCAGGACCCCCACCTTCACCAAGCAGGTCAGCATGCGCTTCAAGGTGGACCTCGTGGAGGCCATGATGGGCCTCGTGTGGGAGCGCTACCTGGGCACCATGATGCGCTTCGAGGGCGACTTCAACGGCGACGGGTTGCCCGACCTCCTCGTCCGCCAGGAGACCAACACCCTCGCCCTCTACTTCAACACCGGCAAGCCGGACCGCCTCTACGGCCGCGACCCCGATGTCGTGATCCCGGTCAAGCTCGACAACGCCGCGACCTTCGACGGCCTCGCCCTCGACGACCTCAACAGCGACGGGGCGAGCGACCTCATCCTCTATCGCGGCAACTACGACGACGTCCTCGCCGCCTACATCTCGCGAAGACAGTAGCCCGCGTTCCTCGCGGAACGCGGGAAATCCGGAATCCCAAATCCGAAATCCGAAGGAATACCGAAGCTCAAAGTACCAATTGCCAAGACAAAGTCCAGTGGAACCTGGCGCAGCGTTGCTCTTGTTTGGTCATTGGGATTTCCGATTTCGGGCTTCTTTCGGATTTCGTGCTTCGGATTTCGAGTTGCCCCTATGCTTGCAGCCCTCCTCGAAGCCCGCCAACGAATGGCCATCCGCGAGGCGCCCGACCCGCCCCTTGCACCCGGCTGCATCGCCGTCGCCCCCAAGGCCGTCGGCATCTGCGGCACGGACCTCCACGCCTACCTCGGCACGATGGAGCACCGCGTCCCATACCCCGCCATCCTCGGCCACGAGCTGGCTGGTGTGGTCGCGGAACTGGCGCCCGATGTCGCAGGCTTCACCCCAGGCGACCCTGTGGCGGTTGACAACGTGTGGGCCTGCGGCCACTGC
>VGYW01000227.1 GCA_016872875.1 Planctomycetota bacterium
GGCCTCGCCCACCGCGACGTGAAGCCGTCGAACTGCGTCTTCGTGGGCGGCAAGCTGAAGGTGGCCGACGTCGGGCTGGTCACGCCCTCTGACGCGACGGCGTCGGCGATCGGGACGCCCATGTACATGCCGCCCGACGGGCGGATGGATGCCCGAGCGGACGTCTACGCGGCGGGCCTGACGGTCTACGAGATGCTCACGGGGCTTCCGGCCCACCAGTTTCCGCGCTGGCCGGCGGGCGCCGTGCGCGCCCTGTGGCGGACCGAGGCCCGCGCGCTCAACCGCCTGGTGCTGCGCGCCTGCCAACGCGACGCCGAGCGGCGCTTCAAGGACGCCCGCGAGATGCTCGCCGCCCTGGACGCCCTGCTCGGGGGGCGGCGGCCGCGCGTCGGGCGCCGCTTGGCGCTCACGGCCCTCGCCGCCGCGGCCCTGCTCGCTCTCGCGGCCATCCTCGCCCCCTCCCTCTGGCGGTCCGGCCGGCCGCGGAGCGTGGACTCGCCCCCCGCGCCCAAGCCCAGCGCCGAGGAGAGCTGCCCCTATCGCGAGGAGCGCCGCGCCGACCTCCCGGCCGGCATGGCCCAGTTCGCCTGCTCCACCCCGATCGACGGGACGATATACGTCTTCGGGGGACAGGTGGGCAAGTGGGACGCCATCAGCGACGGCATCCTCGCCTACGACATCGCGGCTGACTCCTGGCGGCCCGCACGGGGCAGGATGCCCTATCCCTACGTGTGCATGGGAAACGTCACCGCGGCCTGCAACGGCAAGGTCTATATCAGCCCAGGCATCGGCCCCGCCTGGAACAACGGCTGGGGCACCCACCGCCGCGTCATCGAGTTCGACCCCGCCACCGAGACGGCCACGGAGAGGGCGTCGTTCGGGGCCGTGGTGTGGGGCGTGAGCCCGGTCACGGTGGGCAACGCCATCTACTGGTTCGGCGCGCACGGGCCGGGGCAGGAGCGGCGGGTCTGGCGCCACGAGCCCGCTGCCGACTCCCTCGCCCCGGCGAGCACGCTGGCCGGGCCGGGCCGGGCGCTCGCGGCCCTGCTGGGCGCCGACGGCCGCATCTACGCCTTCGGCGGCGGGGCGGCTCACACCCAGTTCCGCGAGATTGACGTCTTCGACCCCGGCTCCAACACGTGCTCGCTTCACGCCGCCAGGCTGCCCGAGCCGAAGAGCGTGATCGCCTGGCCGGGACGCGGCAGCCTGCTCTGCGTGGCCGGCATCCCGCCGGAGAGGAGCCTTTGGACCTTCGACACGGCGCGCGGCGCGTTCGCCGACGTGCGCTCCGTCTACACCCTCGACAGGGCCTGGGCCTCGGCGTCGCACACCTACGACAGGGCCACGGGCAACGTCTACCTCATGGGCGGCGCCGGCCCCGGCGACCCGCCCAGCCTCCTCAAGCGGGTGGGCGTCTTGGTCCCGAAGTAGCCGCCACCCGATGGGCCGGCAGGCGGAGCGGGCATGGCAGACTGGCTGGAACTCCCCACGGGCGGCCCGGGCGGCGGCGAGCTCAGGGAGGAGCCGCGCCAGCGGCGGCCGGCCGACGAGCGGATGCTCGCGGGCGAACGCCTCTACTACGAGGGGGAGTTCGAGCAGGCGGCAGGCGAGTTCCGCAGCGCACGACGCCACGACCCGTCGCACTTCGACGCCTGGGCCGCCGAGGTGGACGCCCTTCTGCGGGCGGGCGACCTGCCGCGCGCGGCGGCGACGGCGGACGAGGCGCTCAAGAGCTTCGGCCAGGTGCCCGTCTTCTACGCCGCCAAGGCCCTCGTCCTCGCGCACAAGGGCGACATCGAGGCGGCCTACGAGCACTCCGACATCGCGGTGAAGCACCGCGGCGAGGGGGTGTTCACCTGGCTGGCCCGCGCCGAGGTAGTGCTGGCTTCGGGCGCCTGGGGCGGCCAGGCGAGCGCGGGCGCCTGCATCGAGAAGGCCTGCCAGGCGGACCCGACCCACTGGCGGGCGAGCTTCCGCGCGGCGCTCTGCCTCATCCGTTGGGGGCACGCCGGCGATGCGCTGGAGCGCCTCGGCCAGGTGGCCGAGCGCGTCCCGCGCAATCCATTCGTCTGGAAGCGGATGGGCGATTGCTATCGGGCGCTGGGGCAGCAGGGCGCCGCGCGCGAGTGCTATCGCGCCGCGCTCGCCCGCCGCCGGGACTACGCGCCGGCCGGCGAGGCCCTGGCCGAGATGACGCACTGGGGACGCCTGCGGAGATGGGTGAGCGGCCTGCTGAAGAGGAAATCCGCAATCCGCAATCCGTAACTCGTTTCTGTTGCGAGAAGTCCCGGAACGGGAGGGCGACGCTCCTGCGGAGCCGCGCTCTGCCCGCGCGCGGTTCGGCAGAAGCCTCACCCTCCAATTGCGATCATTGCGCTGCCTCCGCAACAGAAACCAACTCGTGACAGGGAGCTTCGGGCGGCTCGCAGGTTTGCCCCCGCTACGGTTTCTTCGGCACGACCCGCAGGATGTTCGGTCCGCCGGCGTGTTCGAGGGTGATGCGGTAGACGGCCCCAGGCTCGGGGGGAAGCCCGACGGCCTGGAGTTGTGCGACGCGGATGCCCTCGGCCTTGGCCTCGTCGGGGTGGTTCACCCAGTACCAGAAGCGCAGCCAGAGGGCGTGCTCGAAGGCGGAGACGGAGCCCGAGGAGGCGCGGTAGGCGTCGGGCACGACGCTGCCGGAGGCGGCCAGGGGCGGCCCCTCGCGCGGCTCCTGGGCGTCGCCCCACGCGCGGCGGAAGAAATGGAGGGACTTGCCCCGCAGCGGATCGCCCACCTTCACCAGGTCGTGCGAGAACTTGATGACCAGGGCCTCGAAGTAGATGTCCTTGCCGCGCAGGGTGATCACCTTGGCGGGGAGCGGCTTGCCGTCGCGGCCCAGCTCCACGAACTCCACGGTCCAAACGGGGACGTTCTGGGAGTCGAGGCGGTGGCCGACGATGCGTGCTTCGGCCACGCGGGATTCGGCGGTGAGGCGCTTGACGAAGCCCTTGAGCTCCTCGCACTGGGCTTCGAGCTGGACGACGGCGCGGCGCAGGGCGTCGTTGCGCTGCTTGAGCTCGGTCACTGCCTTCTCGAGCTCCTGGCGCTCGCGGGCCAGCCGGGCGTCCCGGAACTTGGCCATGACCCACGTGAGGCCCACGTAGGCACCGATGAGGAGGACCACGACCGCCAGGAGGTTCATGGGCCGGAGCAGGTCGCGCATGAGGAGGCCGAGGGAGTTGAGGAAGCCGCGGGTGCGGCGGAGGGGCGGGTCCATGCGTCACTCCTTCGGCGGGCCTTCGGGCGCCGCGGCGTAGGGGTCCTTTATCTCGAGCAAGAGGTCCCAGACGGCGCGGGCCTCGATGTGCTGGGTTGCGTGGGCGCGGGCGGGGGCAGCGGCGTGCCAGCCGCGGGGGGTCTCGAAGGCCCAGAGGGGCTTGTCGGGCTCGACGGCCCAGGTCTGGTAGTAGACGCCGAAGGCGGTCTGAAGGGCGGCGGCGACGAGCTCTTTGTCCTGCCGCTCGCGTCCCACGCGGTACATGGCTGCGGCGAGGCGGTAGGAGTCGGCCACGGAGACCTCGGCGGCGCGGCCGATGGGGGGCGGGGTGTGGTCTGGGCCGACGACGCTGAGCGCCCCCATGTCGCCCACGCGGTCGCCGGTCGAATCGCGGAGCGGCTTGACGCAGCGGAGGAATGCCTGGTGGAGGTGGCGCTGGAGGCGGTCGGCGGGGAGGATTTGGGGCAGCCCGGCAGCCTGGGCGAAGCGGACGCCCGAGAGCGCGCCGGCGGCGAGGGCGTCCGAATGGCGTGAGCGGGTGTCGAGTGCGTAGTAGCCGAGGCTGGGCCGCCAGAGCTGGCGGTCGAGGTTGGCGCGTGCGAGGGGGACGAGGCGGCGGATGGCCTCGGCGTCCTTGTCGGCCGCGGCGTCGGCGAGCCGTTCGAGGGCCTCAAGGGCGGCCACGCACAGGCCGCCGCCCAGGAGCGACACGCCGTGGAGCGGGCAGGGCGAGGTCGCCGTGTCGTCGCCGCTGTGGCCCGGCAGCCCGTAGCCGTAGGCATCCGCCGCGCGGAGCGCCGCGTAGCACTTCTTGCACGCGGACCAGACGTAGGCGAGGAACTCCTTGTCGCCCGTGGCCTGCCAGCAGGCGTAGGCCTGAAGGACGAAGAGGGCGGGGAGGTCCTTCGGAGCGTCGAGTGACGAAGGGGATTTCTGATTTCTGATTTCTGATTTCTGATTGAAATCCGAAATCCGAAATCCGAAATCCGAAATGGCGGCGTTGCCTTCGAAGAAGGGACTGCCTGAGGGTGTGCCGAGGTCGTGGGCGAATGGGCCGGTGGCGTCAATCAGGTCGGCGTAGGCGAGCAGCGTGTCGCGCTCGATCTGGGGCCAGAGCGCGAGGCGGGCGCGCTGCGCCGCGAAGCGGAGCGCCAGCGGCTCGCAGAACAGTTGGCTGGGGGAGCCCAGGAGGAAGTGCTTGTGGTCCTCGGGGTGGAGCTTCTTGAACTCCTCGGGTGCGGTGATGCAGCCGGCCTCCCAGAAGGCCCCGCCGAAGCTCTCGTAGTAGAGCTCGTTGAACGCTGCCTGCTTGAGCCAGGCGGGGTAGGCCGGCTCGTCGAGCACAGGGCGCACCCAGGCGTCCACCGCGGCCTCCCACTCCGCGTGGCGCAGGAGGGCCTCGCGGGCGATCTTGAAGGCTGCATCGCCCTTCTGCCCGAAGTACTCCGTGTAGCGGCGCCACCAGTGAACCGATTGCGGATTGCGGATTGCGGATTGCGGACCTGGCCCGAGCGAAGCCGAGGGCATGGAATCCGAAATCCGAAATCCGGAATCCGAAATGGGGAATGCCACGCGGGGAAAGTCCCAGCTCAGGGCGAACGGGACGGTGATGGATGCCTTGGGATCGAGGGTGGCTCGGAATGCGACGGCGGCGGCGCTGGCCGTGGCGTCGAGCGGCTTGTCGGGCAGCCGGCCCGTGGCTGCGAACTCGCCCAACACGTCGCCCCCGCTCGCCAGCGCGTTCCAGGAGGCCGCGTGGGACACCTCGCCGCCGCCCTCCGCACGCACGGCGATGCACCACTCGGCGTCCTGGGCGGTCGGCGGGTTGCGCTCGTCGCGCGCGTCGAGCACCACGGCGGCCAGCTTGTGCTCGGGGTCAGTCTCCGCGGTGGCGACGAAGCCGGTGCGCAGCTCCGCCGAGTGGGCGGCCGCGTTGGGGAACGTGAACATCAGCGCCACGTCGAGCTTCCGTGCCGTCGGGTTCGCCACCGTGAACTCGAAGATGGCCACGGGGTAGCTCGTCTCGCGCACGTTGTTGCGGACGATCGGGCTGAAGAACTTCATGGCGAGGTCGGCGGCGAAGCCGCGGTATGCGAACCAGCCCTTCGGGTAGAGCGCCGCATAGGAGCCGCTGCCGGGCGGCAGGGACGCCCAGCCCGGCATGGGCGGCCGCGCGGCGAGCGTGGCCACGCGGGCCGCGCCGCCCTCGGGCTTCTCGTAGAAGTGAAAGGCTGCGCCCGCGAGCCTTCGGCCCTCCTCGGGCAGGCCGGGGATGAAGTGCCAGGGGCCGAACGCGCCGCAGGCATTGAGCATGAAGCTGCCGGCCCCGAAGCCGCCGAGCGGCACGCCGCGCTCGCAGGCGCCGATGGGCACCTGCCAGGCGGCTGCCGGCGGGCCGCCCGGGGCCTGAGGGGGGCGCCGGCCCTCAGGCGGGGCCTCACCCGCGCGCGCGCCCGCGAGCAGGCCCCCAAGCGCTGCCCCGAAGAGCACGAGCCGCGTCCGCCGCGTTCCTGGCATCCCGGTGCTTCTCCTTTGCTCCGGCACTCGATGGTAGCAGAAGCCCGGCGGTCATGCAAGGAACGCCCCCGATTCCGCAGCCCTGGCACCCGCCCCGCCCCATTGAAAGGCCCGGCCTCTTGTGCTAGAATGAGCGCACCAGTTGTCAGGGTCGCAACAGAGGCGCACCATGGGTCACCTGTGCAGAGTCGAGGAGGCCGCCGGAGAGCTTCGCGCCGGCCGCATGGTCATCCTCGTGGACGACGAGTGCCGCGAGAACGAGGGCGACCTTGTGGCGGCCGCCGAGAAGGTCACGCCGGAGTCTATCGCCTTCATGGCCAAGCACGGCAGCGGCCTCATCTGCCTGGCGCTCGCGCCCGAGAAGGTGGATGAGCTCCAGCTCCCCCTCCAGCCCCAGCGCGGGCCTTCCCGCTACGGCACCGCGTTCACCGTCTCCATCGAGGCCCGCGAGGGGGTCACGACCGGCATCTCGGCCCACGACCGCGCGACGACGGTGCGCGCGGCGGTGCGCGCCGGGGCCAAGCCGACCGACCTGTGCACGCCGGGCCACGTGTTCCCACTCCGCGCCCGCGAGGGCGGCGTGCTCGCAAGGGCCGGGCAGACGGAGGGCTCGGTGGACCTCTGCCGCATCGCCGGCCTCGCCCCTGCCGCCGTCATCTGCGAGGTGATGAACGACGACGGCACGATGGCCCGCGTGCCCCACCTCGAGAAGTTCGCGGCGCGCCACGGCCTGAAGCTCTGCACCGTGGCCGCGATCATCGAGCACAGGCGCCGCACCGAGACCCTGGTCCAGCGCGCCGTCGGAAGGGTCCAGCTCCCCACCCTCTGGGGGACCTTCGAGCTGTTCTGCTACGAGAGCAAGGTGGACCCCCTCCCGCACCTGGCCCTCACGAAGGGCCTGTCGTTCGACGGCCGCGGCGAGCCGCTGCCCGTGGACGACCCCGTGCTCGTGCGGGTCCACTCCGAGTGCATCACGGGCGACACGCTGGGGAGCCTGCGGTGCGACTGCGGGGCGCAGTTCCACGCCGCCCTCGAGCGGATCGAGGCGGAGGGCCGCGGCGTGCTCCTCTACATGCGCCAGGAGGGGCGCGGCATCGGCCTCGCCAACAAGCTGCGGGCATACCTCCTCCAGGAGCAGGGGCTCGACACCGTGGAGGCCAACGTCCAGCTCGGCTTCAAGGCCGACCTGCGCGACTACGGGATCGGGGCGCAGGTGCTCCGCGACCTGGGCCTCCGCAGAATCCGCCTCCTCACCAACAACCCCAAGAAGCTCCACGCCCTCCAGGGCTTCGGCCTCGAGGTCGTCGAGCAGGTGCCCCTCGCCGTGGCGCCCACCAAGCACAACCGCGAGTACCTCGAGGCGAAGAAGAAGAAGCTTGGCCACACCATCCGCCTCGACTGAGCCGGAGGCCGCCGTGAGCACGAACGCCGATCTCATATGTCCCCACTGCAAAGAGCCGTGTGATTTCGGGGAAGGCGCCGCTCCGGGGGACGTTGTGGCGTGCCGGCACTGCGGCACCCCGCTCATCGTCCCGGAGAGGGAGCCGCAGCCTGCTTCGATGGCCGACTCGGGCGGCCTGGGGTCCACGGTCAAGGCATCGGAGGGCGATGTCCCTGCCCCCGCGCCCGGGCCGCCGGGGGCTGGGCCGTATCTGCCGACGACCGAGGTGCTGGAGCACGTGCCCGGCCCCGCGGCCGCCCCTGCGGCGGCGCCGGGCGAGGGAGCGATGGCACAGGTGGTGCCGACCGAGGCCCCGCCCAGCCGCTACGTCGAGAAGGGCGTCATCGGCCGCGGCGGAATGGGCGAGGTGGTCCTGTGCGTTGACCGCAACATCCGCCGCGAGATCGCCCTCAAGCGCATCCTGCCGCGGGCCGCCGAGGACACGGCCCAGCGGGCGCGCTTCGTCGAGGAAGCTCAAGTCACCGGCCAGCTCGAACACCCAAACATCGTCCCCGTCCACGAACTCGACCGGACTCCCGACGGGACTCTCTACTTCACGATGAAGCTGGTCAAGGGGCAGTCGCTGTCGCAGATCCTCAGGTCGGCCAGGGAGCGCCCCGGCTGGCACTCGCTCAACGACATGCTCCAGATGTTCCTCAAGGTGTGCGACGGAGTGGGCTTCGCCCACGCGCGCGGCGTGATCCACCGCGACATCAAGCCGGCGAACATCATGGTCGGCGACTTCGGCGAGGTGCTGGTGATGGACTGGGGCATCGCAAAGGTCCTCGGCCGGTCCGCCTCCACGTCCAGCGCCAGCATCCCCGCCATCAAGCCGGGCGGCGCGCTCCCCGACGGCGCCGTCCAGACCCCAACAGCCGCTGCCAAGCCGGCCGAATCGAGCAGCTCGTTCGGCTCCACGCCGTTCTTCTCCACCGAACGGGTCGGGACCTCGCGGACCGGCGGGCGCGTGGCGACGAGTCGCGCCGAGAGCGGCGAGGCCATGACCCAGCCCGGCGCCGCGCTCGGCACCCCGGGCTACATGTCCCCAGAGCAGGCCGAAGGGAAGCTGGAGCTCGTGGACCAGCGCTCCGACATCTACTCCCTGGGCGCCATGCTCTACGAGATCCTCACCCTCGAGCGCCACGTGGAGGGGGAGACCACGATAGCCCTCCTGGCCAACACCCTCAAGGGGAAGATCATCCCGCCCGAGCAGCGCGCGCCCCAGCGCAACATCCCCCCAGAGCTCTCCGCCATCACCATGAAGTGCCTGGCGAGGAACAGGGAGCTGCGCTACCCCTCCGTGGCTCAGTTGAAGCGCGACATCAACGTCTACCTCGAGGGCCGCAGCACCACTTCGGCCTCCGATGCCCAGGCCAAGGCCAGACTCAAGCGCCTCCTCCTGGCCGTCGCTGCCGCCGCTGTCGTCATCCTTGCCATCGCCGCCATCCTCGTCTTTTACATCAAGAGCGACCGCGACGCCGCCCGCGCCGCCGAGCGCGAGGCCACCTCCGAGCTCAAGAAGGCCCAGGAGAAGATGGGCCAACTCCAGGGCGCCACACTCGACGCCGTCGAGGCCCAGGCACGCCAGGCCCTTCGCGCCAACGACGATGGCAAGCGCGGTGAGGCCGAGTTCCGGGCCAGGCTCATCGTCGCTCTCGCCGATGCCAGCCCCTGGGGGCACTACGTCCTCGGAGTCATCGCCTACGACAAGAAGGACGCCGCGGCCGCCAAGCAGCACCTCAAGACGGCTCTGGCCCGCGACCCCAACTTCAAGCCGGCCCGCGACCTCTCGATGGTCATCGAGCGGCAGGGCACGCCCACCCCTCCCGCCAAGTGACCGCGTGTACCCTAGTCCACAGATTGACCCATCGCGGCAAGCCGCAGCCAAGCAGGACAGTAGACAGCGGACAGCCTGCAATCGTCGTCGTCGTCGTCCTCGTCCTCGACTCTCTTGCTCCCGGATTTCTTGCCGGGCGCCGCGGAGAGGCCCGGTGTCACGGCCCCTGCCAATCTGGCAGGGCCGTACGCTCGGCCTTTGAGGCGCGCTCAGCCCTAACACTATATGGGACAAGCGGTTACAGCGTCCATCCCCCGCCGGGCAGGGCCGGCACATGGTTTGCTAACAAAGCGATCAGTAGTCCAGTCAGCCAGAGTCGGCAGTCGGAGGTGCTTCCCCGCCTGCGCAGTTCCCCCCAGGAGAAGCCAATGGCTACGAAGAAGATCATCGGGATTGACCTCGGAACGACGAACTCGGTGGTCGCCGTGATGGAGGGCGATAAGCCGATCGTGATCATAAACCAGGATGGCGCCCGCCTGACCCCCTCGGTTGTGGCCTTCACGGACCGCGGCGAGCGGATCGTCGGCGTCCAGGCCAAGCACCAGGCCATCACGAACCCCTTGAACACCGTCTACTCGATCAAGCGGTTCATGGGCCGGCGCCACAGCGAGGTGGCGAGCGAGGAGAAGCTGGTCGCCTACAAGATCGTGGGGCGGCCCGACGAGCTTGTGAAGGTGGAGGCACAAGGCAAGCAGTACACTCCGCCCGAAATCTCGGCCATGATCCTCCGCAAGCTCGCCGACGCCGCCGAAGACCACCTCGGCGAAAAGGTCGAGAAGGCCGTCATCACGGTCCCTGCCTACTTCAACGACAGCCAGCGGCAGGCGACGAAGGACGCGGGCGAGATCGCCGGCCTCAAGGTGATGCGTATCATCAACGAGCCGACCGCGGCCGCCCTCGCCTACGGCCTGGAGAAGAAGAAGAACGAGAAGATCGCCGTCTACGACCTCGGCGGCGGAACCTTCGACATCTCGATCCTCGACGTCGGCGACGGCGTCTTCGAGGTGCTCTCGACCAACGGCGACACCCACCTGGGCGGGGACGACTACGACAAGGTGGTGATCGACTTCATCGCCGAGGAGTTCAAGAAGGAGCACGGGATCGACCTGCGGAAGGACCCGATGGCCCACCAGCGGCTCAAGGAGGCCGCCGAAAAGGCCAAGTGCGAACTCTCCACCTCCATGCAGACCGACGTGAACCTCCCCTTCATCACCGCCGATGCCTCCGGCCCGAAGCACCTCCACATGTCCCTCACGCGGGCCAGGCTCGAACAACTCACCGAGCACCTCACCGAGCGCACGCGCGGCCCAGTCGAGCAGGCGCTCAAGGACGCCAAGCTGAACCCCAAGGACGTAGACGAGGTGGTGCTCGTGGGCGGCATGACCCGCATGCCGGCCGTCGTGAGCATCGTCAAGGAGATCTTCCGCGGCAAGGAACCCCACAAGGGCGTCAACCCCGACGAGGTGGTGGCCGTGGGCGCCGCCATCCAGGGCGGCGTGCTGGCCGGCGAGGTGGACGACATCGTGCTGCTGGACGTTACGCCGCTGACGCTCGGCATCGAGACCCTGGGCGGGGTGATGACCAAGCTCATCGAGCGCAACACCACCATCCCCACCCGCAAGACCGAGGTCTTCTCCACCGCGAGCGACAACCAGCCGGCGGTGGACATCCACGTCCTCCAGGGCGAGCGCGAGATGGCGGGCGACAACCGCACCCTGGGCCGCTTCCAGCTCACCGGCATCCCCCCCGCTCCGCGCGGAATGCCCCAGATCGAGGTGACGTTCGACATTGACGCCAACGGCATCCTCCACGTCGGCGCCAAGGACCTCGGCACCGGCAAGGAGCAGTCCATCACCATCAAGAGCTCGTCCGGCCTCAACCGCGACGAGATCGAGAAGATGAAGAAGGACGCCGACGAGCACCGCGAGGACGACAAGCGGAAGCGCGAGCTCGTCGAGGAGAAGAACCGCGCCGAGCAGATGGCCTACCACTGCCGCCGAACCCTCAAGGAGTACGGGGCCAAGGTCAGCGAGAGCGACCGCAATGCCATCGAGGAAGCGTGCAAGGCGCTCGACAAGGCCCGCGAGGGCGACGACATCTCGGCCGTGCGCCGCGCCATCGAAGACCTCGAGCAGTCCATGCACAAGCTCTCCGCCGCCCTCTACGAGGAGGTCGCCAAGAAGCGCGCCGAGCAGGCCGCCCAGGAGTCCGCCGCCGGCGAACCCACCGCCGAGGAGCCGAAGAAGAAGGACGAGGACGTCATAGACGCCGAGTACGAAGTGAAAGACGACGAGCAGAAGTAGGAGAGATCGGGCTGGTTCGAGGGATTCGAGGGAATCGAGCGATTCGATCGATTCCCTCGATTCGCTCGATCGCACCCGCTAACCCGCCGCCTATGCCGGGGGGCAGCCATGGCTTTCCGCTTCGAGAAGTTCACCATCAAGGCCCGCGAAGCCGTCCAGGCCGCCCAGGAGCTGGCGACCGACTATGGCCACCAGGAGATAGACGGCGCCCACATGCTCGCCGCTCTCCTCCACCAGAAGGAGGGCGTCGTGCCCGCCCTCCTCGGCAAGCTCGGGGCCGACCGCGCCGCCATCGTCGAGGGGGTTCAGCGGGAACTCGAGCGCCGCCCGAAGGTCTCAGGCGGGAACCAGTACATCAGCCAGTCGCTGAACGCCGCCTTCGAGAAGGCTTGGGACGAGGCGCGGCGCCTCAAGGACGAATACGTCTCGGGCGAGCACATCCTCGTGGCCCTCGCCGCCGACGCCGCGTCGCCCGCGGGCGCCATCCTCAAGAAGGCCGGCGTCACCCCCGACGCCATCTTCCAGGCCCTCAAAGAGGTCCGCGGGGGCCAACGCATCACCGACGAGAGCCCCGAGGAGAAGTACCAGGCCCTCCAGCGCTTCAGCCGCGACCTCGTGGAGCTGGCCCGCGTGGGCAAGCTCGACCCCGTGATCGGCCGCGACGACGAAATCCGCCGCGTCGTCCAGGTCCTCTCGCGCCGCACCAAGAACAACCCGGTCCTCATCGGCGAGCCGGGCGTCGGCAAGACCGCCATCGTCGAGGGCCTCGCCCAGCGGATCGTCGAGGGCGACGTGCCCGAGGGGCTGAAGAACAAGCGCGTCCTCGCACTCGACATCGGCGGCCTGGTGGCCGGCACCAAGTACCGCGGGGAGTTCGAAGACCGCCTGAAGGCCGTCCTCCGCGAGGTCGCCGAGGCCGAAGGCACGGTCATCCTCTTCATTGACGAGCTTCACACGGTGGTCGGCGCGGGCGGGGCCGAGGGCGCGGTGGACGCCTCGAACATGCTCAAGCCCGCCCTCGCACGCGGCGAACTCCGCTGCGTGGGCGCCACCACCCTCGACGAGTACCGCAAGCACATCGAGAAGGACGCGGCCCTGGAGCGCCGCTTCCAGCCCATCTACGTCGGCGAGCCAAACGTGGACGACACGATCGGCATCCTCCGCGGCCTCAAGGAGCGCTACGAGGCACACCACGGCGTCCGCATCCAGGACTCGGCGCTCGTGGCCGCCGCCACGCTCTCGCACCGCTACATCGCCGACCGCTTCCTGCCCGACAAGGCGGTTGACCTTATTGACGAGGCCGGCTCGAAGCTGCGGATGGAGATTGACAGCAAGCCCGCCGAGGTGGACGGCGTGGAGCGGCGGGTCCGCCAGCTCGAAATCGAACGCGAAGCCCTGAAGAAGGAAAAGGACAAGGCGTCCAAGGAGCGCCTGGCGAAGGTGGAGAAGGAGATCGCCGACCTCCACGAGCAGCTCTCCGCACTCCGCGCCCACTGGGAGAACGAGAAGGCCCTCCTCAAGGACATGCAGGACATCCAGGCCGCCCTCGACACCGCCCACTCCGAGCTCCAGAAGGCCCAGCGCGAGGGCAACCTCGAGCGCGCCGCCGAACTCCGCTACGGCACCCTCCCCCAGCTCCAGCGCGACCTGGAGGCCAAGAGCCAGAAACTCGCCGACCTCCAGAAAGACCAGTCCATGCTCAAGAAGGAGGTTGACCCCGAGGACGTCGCGGAGATCGTCTCCAAGTGGACCGGCATCCCGGTCTCGCGCCTCATGGAGGGCGAGCGCGAGAAGCTCGTCAAGATGGAGGAGCGCCTCAAGCAGCGGATCGTGGGCCAGGACGATGCCATCACCGCCGTCTCGAACGCCGTCCGCCGCGCACGCTCGGGCCTCCAGGACGCCCGCCGCCCCATCGGCTCGTTCCTCTTCCTCGGCCCCACAGGCGTCGGCAAGACCGAGCTGTGCCGCGCCCTCGCCCAGTTCCTCTTCGACGACGAGAACGCGATGGTGCGGCTCGACATGAGCGAGTTCATGGAGAAGCACTCGGTCGCCCGCATGATCGGCGCACCGCCCGGCTACATCGGCTATGAGGAGGGCGGACGC
>VGYW01000228.1 GCA_016872875.1 Planctomycetota bacterium
TCCACACCTTCAACTCCATCCTCAACCCCGACCAGCACTTCGCCACGCACCCCGAGTACTTCAGCGAGATCAAGGGCAAGCGCCAGGGCGGCCGCACCCAGCTCTGCCTCACCAACCCCGAGGTCCTCGAAATCGCCAAGAAAACCGTCCGCAAATGGATTCAGGATAACCCCAAGGCCACCATCTTCTCGGTCTCCCAGAACGACTGGTATAACTTCTGCGAGTGCGCCAAGTGCAAGGCCCTCGACGACGCCGAGGGCACTCACGCCGCCACGATGATCGCCTTCGTCAACGCCATCGCACGCGACATCGCGAAGGACTACCCCGATAAGATCATTGACACGCTGGCCTATCAATACACCCGCACGCCGCCGAAGACGCTGCGGGTGGAGCCCAACGCCTGCGCCCGCCTCTGCTCCATCGAATGCGACTTTGCCCATCCACTCGACAAGTCCACCCACCCTCAGAACCAGAAGTTCGTCAAGGACATCCAGGGCTGGAACAAGCTGTGCAACCGCCTCTACATCTGGGACTACATCATAGACTACGGCCACAGCGTGATGCCGTGGCCGAACCTGTACGCCCTTGCGCCCAACATCCGCTTCTTCATCGCCAACGGCGTCAAGGGCCTCTACGAGGAGGCCTGCTACTTCACCAAAGGCTCCGAGCTCGCCGAGCTCCGCACCTGGATCATCGCCAAGACCATGTGGGACCCCAAGTACGACACCGACAAGGCGATTGACGAGTTCCTCGCCGCCTACTACGGCGCCGCCGCCAAGCCCATCCGCGCCTACATCAACCTGATGCACAAGCCCGTCCTCGACGACCCGAACATGCACATCTTCATCTGGACCGCCCCGAACGCGCCCTATCTGAACGACAAGGCCATTGCGGAGGCCTCCCGCCTCTTCGACGAGGCGGAGAAGGCAGTCGCCGCCGACCCCGTCCTCCTCCACCGCGTGCAGGTTGCTCGCCTGCCCGTCATGTATGTCCAGATTGTCAACTCCCGCCAGGGCTTCAAGGAGGAGGGCAACGAGCTGGTTGACACCGCGACGGAGGACGAGGGCGAGCTTCTGAAGCGCTTCGAGACCATCGCCAGGAAGGAGGGCCTGACGATGATCCGCGAGCACCACGCCAGCGGGAACCTCGACAAGTGGCTCGCGAGCGTGAGCTTCGCGGGCAAGAAGCTGCCCATCGTGCGCCTCAGCAACGAATCGCTTGAGGTCTCGATTCTCCCCAATCTCGGCGGCCGCATCTGGAAGATGGTCCACAAGCCCACCGGCCGCGAGATCATCAAGCGGGTGAGCGAGAAGGGCTTCGAGCGCCCCGATGCCGCGGGCTACGAGGAATACTCCGAAGGCGCCTACCGGTCCCCTGGCTGGAACGAAGCCTACCGCGTGGTGAAGCGCGACAAGGACTCAATCGTCCTCGAAGCCGCGTTCAGGAGTGGCCTCAAACTCACCCGCACTATCACCCTAGACCTCAAGGCTCCACTGCTCACCATCGAGTCCACGCTCACCAACACCGCCAAGGAGCCGCGTCAGGCCTGCCTCCGCGCCCACCCGAGCTACGCCGTCAGTGACCTCTACAAGGCCATGGTCCTCGTGCGACAGGCGGACAAACGCTGGGGGAAGAGCCCTCTGGCCCTCCCCGCGGAGCCTGCCGAGGAAGATGTATGGCCAAGCATGAACTCCCTGGCTGCCGGCGAATGGGGAGTGCTCGACACGGTGGCGGACCTCGCCGTCGTCTCGCGCTTCGACCCCGCGGAGGTCGCTCGTGTCCTCCTCAATCGCAACACGAAGGAGGGCCGCGTGAACCTGGAGCTTTACACCAAGGAGGCGAAGCTCGACCCCGGACAGAGCCTGCGCCTCAAGCACACCATCGAGGTCGTCCCCAAGGCATCCGAGGCGATGCCGAAATGACTCCGCCTTGGCCCGCCACGGTCGCCCTGGTGCCTGATTTGTTGGCCGCGTGCGCCGCCGGAGGACTCTTTCGGAGTTGAACAACTCCGCAAGACTCCTCAACACCCTCTCTCGTACCACGGCGTTGGCACGGGATAGGGCTGGGTGGGTGCGCCCTCGCAGGAGTGTTCCACAGTTGAACAACTGTGGAATGCTCCTGCACTCGCCCCGCAACTCGCAGGGCGCCGCGTTTGGTGCGTCCATGTCTTGGCTTGTGAGGAGGAAGAGCCATGCGTTGCAGTTGCTCATTTTTCCCATTGGCGCTGTTCGCTGCATCCTGCGCGCTATTTGAGGGTGCTGAGATGCCGAAGAAGGCCGAGGTGTGGCCCGAGGGTGCTCCCTGGCCGGCGTGGGCCGCAGCGGGGGTGAGAGGCTCGCGTGTCGAGACGCTCACCGAGGAGGAGGCCAGGGTGTGGCTGAACTGGGCCATCCCTTTGCCGAAGCGTGTGCGTTTCCAGGCTAAGCTCACGCTGCCCTGCGATGCCGTGGAGGTCCGGCTCTACAAAGGGGCAGGCGATCTGGAGCGTGCTGCCGCCGAGGAGCTCCGCTCGCTCCTGGGGCACAAGGCCCCTGCCAGGCAGCGCCGCGGCGCGTTCCTCATCCTGCTCGGCGTCTGCTGGTGCGGGCCAGGCTTTGACCGCACGCCGCTCCCAGCCGCCATTCACGTCGCAGAGCTCCCCAACTGCGCGCAGGCATACTTGATCACGCCACTTCCCGAATATGGCCTCGCCGTCGCCGGAATCCGCCCGGAGGGACTCTACCACGGGGTGAAGACCCTCAAGCAGCTCCTTGAGCCCCGCGTGGCGGGCGGCAAGGTGACCATCCCGATGGTCGCGGTGCTTGACTGGCCCGACCTGGCAGAGCGGGGCGAATGGGGCGGGAGCTGCGCGCGCGACATCGAGGCCATTGCCGAGCATAAGATGAATCTGGTGGAGGTCCACAGCAAGCTGGCGCTCGACGAGCAGGGCCGCGGGGTGGCAACGATTGACGCCGCCCGCCAAGAGGCGGCTCGCCTCCACGCCGTCAAGTGGGTGCCGATCATCACCCACCTCGACCAGATTCACGCCAGCGGCATCTACAAGCGCTATCCCGAGCTGCGGGGCAAGGGGAAGAAGGCGCAAAGCTCGTGGGGCGCCGATGTCGTCGCCCCATGCTTCTCGCAGCCGAAGACCGCCGAGGTCCTCGCCGATTGGCTCGTCTCCCTCGCCGCCACGAAGGGGGTGAGCGACATCTGCGTGTGGCTCTCCGAGGACCACGTGCAGTGCGAGTGCGAGGGCTGCCAGTCGAAGGGGCAGTTCGCACTTGAGCCCGATGCCTGCGTGCGCGCCTGGAAGCTCGCGCGGCAGAAGAACCCCGACGTCCGCCTGCGCATCCTCCTCACCCAGGGCAGCTATGCGACGAACGACAAGGTCCTCGCGGCGGTGGCCGACACGCCGGAGGTCGGGATTACGTACTACGACGGCGGGCGCACCTACGATTCGTCGCGCGAGCCGATGATCTACCCGTTGCTCGCCGATTTCGCGCGGAAGGGCCGCTGGCTCGGCTGCTACCCGCAGCTCACGGCCTCGTGGCGTATCGTCTGCCCCTGGAGCGGACCGCAGTTCATCAAGGCCCGCATGACCGAGTTCGTGGACAAGGGGCTCTCCTGCCTCTGCGGCTACGCGACGCCCGACAATCGCTTCTACGAGTTCAACATCGCGGCTGCCGCCGAGTGGTCCTGGAACGCCCACGGGCGGAGCGAACGCGAGTTCGCCCTCGCCTGGGCCACCCGCAAGCGGCTGGCCGACCCCGAGAAGGCGGCGGACTGGGCCGTGACGCTCGGGCCGGTCGGCTGGGACATCTACGGCGCCGGCGTCCCCTACCCGCAGTTCTTTGGGCGCGTGGCGGCCCTGGTGCGGGACCGCAAGCCGCCGAAGCTTGGCGAGGGCATGTTCCGCTACTTCCCGACAGTCGAGCACATCGCGGGCGACCTCGCGGCCTGCGACAGGGCGATGGAGCTCGCGAAACAGCTCAACGACCCTGCCCTCACCACCGAGACACAGGTCATCCGGGGCTATGTGGCGATGGTCAAGGCCATTAACGCCGTCGCCAGCGCCGTTGCCGGCAAGCAGAAGCTGGAGCCAGCCGAGACCCAAACGCTCCAGGCCGCCTTCGATGACCTCGACCGCGCCTGCGGAGCCGTCACCGACGGCCTGAAGGCCTGGAGAGCCGCCGTCGCGCCCGACAACACGGCCCCCCGCTTCGCTGACACGGTCAACGTCACCAACGACACCGTGAGCGCCATCGCCCAGAGCCTCGCCCCATTTGGCATGCCAGATGGCGGCAAAGGGCGGAGGGCCGAGAAGGCGAAGTAGACCCTGATGCGGGCATTCGCCACAGGCCAAGGGGATGATTGGATGAATGGGTGATCCAGGCAGCGGATGAATGGATGTATGGAAGAATGGATGAATGAAAGACTCAAGCCCTCTGACATCCATCCACCCATCCAATCATCCATCTATCCAGCCAGCTCTTCCTCACCCATCCATTCATCCACCCATCCCGCACATGATCAATAGCATTGACTTATGGCCGAAGGGCGGTAGAATAGGGGCGCCGGGTGGGTTTGCCATGCGAAACAGCACGGCCATCTCGTGCCCGGAGTGCGCAGCGGCCGTCGTCGTCGGGCCGGAGGTGAAGCCGCGGGCCATCGCCACCTGCGCGCGCTGCGGGCTGAGGATCGCCCTTGTCGCCTTTCAGGAAAGCCCGGCGCTCTTCGGCACCGCGTCAATCGCAGGGACGGTGGACGACCGTGAGGTGACGCTTGTGCCGACGGAGGCGGGCGATTACCCCGTCGCCGAGCGAGCCGCGGCCGCCGGGGTGCCGGGGCTAGCCGATGGGAAGGCGGAGCGCTACCGCTTCCACTACACCCTCGGCGAGGGGGGGATGGGCTGCGTGTTCCTCTGCACGGACCGCGACCTCCGCCGCCAGATCGCGCTGAAGCAGATGCTCCCCGGCGCACTGGCCGACCCCCTCCGCCGCGTCCGCTTCGTCGAGGAGGCCCAGGTCACGGGCCAGCTCGAACACCCCAACATCGTCCCCGTCTACGAGCTGGGCAAGGACAGCAGCGGGAACGGCTACTATACGATGGAGTGGGTGCGTGGGCGGTCGCTCAAGCGGATTCTCGCCGCGATGAAGGCGGGGAACGAGGAGCACTCGCTCGGCGAGCTCATGGAGATCTTCGACCTCGTTGACCACCGGTCCGACATCTACTCGCTGGGCGCGTTGCTCTACGAGATTCTGACGCTCGGCCCGCCGGTCCACGCCGGCAAGCACCTCGCGGCGCTCAGCGGGGTCCGCGAGGGCGAGATGGTCCCCCCAGAGAAGCGCGCCCCGCGCCGAATACGGAGCCCGGACAACCGAGGTCTGCCTCACACAGCGGCCGCGGAGCCAGCAGAGAAGAACCCGCCCGCGAATCACGCGAAAAGGCGCGAAAAGAAAGAACCGGTAGGGCGTGCATACCTGCACGCGGAATCTTTGAGCCGTCACACGGCCCCGGTCGCGGTCCCGCCTTCCGGTGGTCTTGGTTCCCCGTCCAAACTCCGGCCCAAGGTCCCCCGTGGCAACGCCGCTCCTCGACACTATGCCTCCCTCCCAACTCGAAGGGCCTTGCCCCTGTGAACCATAGACGGGTTATCCTTGACTGCGCCGAGGGCTGACTTGCCCTCGTCACTAATCTCCCAGACGCCGCGAGCCGAGTCGCCCTTTATCAAGCCCAGAGATACCAAATCCCTGTGGCACCATTCTGCGGTCTTCCGCCAGCGAATCTCATGCTTGGGCGCAGAGGGCAGGCGCTGCCGGTCGTACTCGTTCAGAGTACTGGCCATCTTCCTTCCCACGACATCCAGCACGTCATTCTTCGGAGCGCTGCCGCCCAGTTCGACAATCGCCTCAAGCATGGGCTTCACGAATGTCTCTTCCCGTGTCCGCAGCCCTCGGGAAAGCCTCGCAACGCCCCTTCTTGTGCCCCTTAGCCGGGCGGGAGCCTTCGCGGCGAAGAGCGTCTGCCATTCCCTCTGGAGTCCCTTGACTCTGTGATGGAAGTCGGTCAAGCGGGTGGCATCCTCGATGAGTTGCTTGGCTCTTTCGTAGTTGCGCTCCTGAAACGCCTTGGAACCGTCCTCATTCAGGCTGTCAACGACGGTCTCAAGCTCCTCAAGGAGAATCTCAAAGGCGATGCTGACCTCATTCTTGTCCATCGGGCGCCACCTCCATATGGAACCGGCCAGGCCAGCCCTGCGCTGCCCGACATTGTGCCAAACACGCAGGAATTTTCAAGTGGCGCGTTGCCTGCCACCTCTCTCGCCCCCTTCCACACCCCTCTCCGCGGGCGTAGCGACACGCGGCTCGCGTGTCGAAGAAGGGACAGGCGGGCCGCCCGTCCCTACGACCCCCACGAGCTTCCTGTGTCCGTGAAGTGATCCTTGCACAGCAGGAGGTGCGCGAGTAGGATGGTCTTTGGACTGAGGCGGGACGTGACGGGCCGGGCTCGACTGACACACTTTGGGTGTAGGGCACAACAATGGACGAAATGGCGCGAAGAGAGTTCGTGGGGCTTGGCGCGGCAATCGCGGCGGGGGGGCTGTGCGGCCTGAAGATTCAGGAGGCGCTCGCTCAGCCGCTCGAACGACTGGCGCAGAATGTCCCAACGGTGGTGCTGGGACGGACGAAGTGGGAATCGAAGATCGTGGGGCTGGGGACGATCTTCCGCCCAGAGGGTAAATGGACGGAGAAGGAGAGCGATGCGGTCATCGGCATGCTCGTGGAGAACGGGATCAACCTGATCGAGACCGCAGCGGTCTACGGCGATGCCGAGGAGCGGGTCGGCAGGGCTCTCCGCAGCGCCCGCCGCGATAAGCTGTTCCTCGTCGTCAAGTCCACAAAGGTCACGAAGGAGGGGCTCCTAAAGCAGTTCGAGACCAGCCTGGCCAAGCTGAGGACCGATTACGCCGACTGCCTGATGCTGCACAACTACTCGACGTTCATCGAGTATGACCGCGTGATGGGGGCGGGCGGTGGCTTCGAGGCGCTCCTTGCGGCCCAGAAGGAGGGCAAGGCGCGCTTCCTCGGCATCAGCAGCCACGGCTGCTCCGTCATCATGGCCGCCATGAAATCCGGGAAGTTCGACCTCTTCGTCCTGCCCTACAATGCCGCGCACCGCGAGTTCGGGCGGGCGCTCGACCTCGCCGCGAGGCTCAGGGCGAACACGCTCATCATGAAGCCCTTCGGCGGCTCCGGGCTGCTGAAGTACAACGACAAGGACCCGCTCCAACACCCCACGACGCTCAGCGTGGCCGAGTGCCTCGGCTACGTCCTTTCGCGCCCCGGCGCCAGCATGGCGATACCCAACATGAGCACGCCCGAGCAGGTGAAGGGCGTGCTGGCGGCGGCGGCGAGCTTCCGCCCCCTCGGCGCCGAGGAGAAGAAGGCCATCGAAGCCAAGGGCGACAGGGCGCACGCCGGCGTCTGCCTCGAATGCCCCAAGCCCTGCGACAAGGCCTGCCCCACCAGCGTCCCCGTCAGCTACATCATGGCACACGTCCAGGACATGCACCGCCTCGGCTACAACCACCGCCGCTGGGGCGACGAATACCAAGTGCTCGCGCACGACTTCATGGACTGCGACGGCTGTGGCGAGTGCGAAAAGGCCTGTCCGCGAAAGCTCGCCATCCGCAAGGAGCTCGAGCACTACGAGAAGACGATCCGCGAGAACCGCTTTGCCGACGTCCTCATGTTCGAGAAGATGTATCGCTGAATCGAGCCCAGACAAAGAGCAATAGGTAAAATGATTGCGGGCAAAATGATAAGAAAGGAAGCCAGGAGGAGAGCGAAGCCGGGAGAGGTCGGCGAAGTCCGATGTGTTCTCTGCCACATGATTGCGCTCCCGGTTCCCTGTCTTTCTCCTATCATTTTACCCGTAATCATTTTACCTTATCTCTTCCTGACCTCCAGTTGCGCCAGGCCCCGCCCCGGAGCCCGGGCGCTCGGCGGCTACGTGGGCTCGGAGGCCTGCGTGAAGTGCCACGAGAAGCTGCACCCTGGTGTCGTCGCCGCCTGGCGCGCGAGCCGGCACCGCGCCACCATGCAAGGGATCGGGCGGGACGATCCCCTGGCCAGGATGGAGACCATCGCCGTCATCGGCCAGAGAAAGGGGCGACACGTCCTCCTCTCCGCCGGCTTCCTCATCTTGCCCTTCGGCGATTGGAAGGACGACGAGCTCTTCCCGCCGCACGACGCCATCGCCTCCAACCCGCTTCTGGTGGATGCCGGGCTACGATGCATTGGATGCCACGCCACGGCCTTCTCCCCCTCCTGGGGGCCGTTCTTCGAGTGCGGCGTCGGCTGCGAAGCCTGCCACGGGCCGGGAAGGGAACACGTCGAATCGAAGGGGGCGAAGGCCGCCACCGTCAACCCCGCCGGCCTCACCGCTGCCCGAGCCAACATGGTCTGCGGCCAGTGCCACTCATTGGGCCGCGACCATTCTGAACTCTACAACTTCCCGATGGCGTGCGATGGGGAAACCCTCAGGCCATTCAGGCCGGGGGAGGACCTCGCCGCGGCGTTCGTGGATGCCAAGCCGAAGGTCGCCCGAAAAGGCTGGGAGTATTCCGCCTTCGTCAGGTCCACCGCCCGCTACGCGGCCCAGCGTTGCACTGACTGCCACGATCCCCACGGGAGGCCCGGGGGCCACGCCATGCTCAAGGACCCGACGAGCGAGACCTGTCTGCGCTGCCACGGCGTCGGCCGCGCACGCCTCCGCTACCAGAACCACGCGGGCCTCGGCGACGCCACCAAGAAGCCTTGCTGGCAGTGCCACCGCAACGCGCACGCGCACTGATCTCTGACACGCCCCAGTTTGCGGGTCTGGGGGTCTCTAGCCCTGCAAGGGCGGCATGGGAAAGCCCAGGGCGGAGCGAAGCGAAGCCCTGGGTCTGTGTCCGCCCGGGAAAGAGCCCTGTAAGGGCGGCATAGGCCATCGCACGGTAGGCTAGCTCGCCCTTTCAGGGCTGTCGCGTGGGGGGGCACCTTTCCCAGGGCTCCGCTTCGCTCCGCCCTGGGCTTTTCCATCTCGCCCCTTCGGGGCTGAACAGACCGAGCGACGGCAAACTGGGGGCGTGTCAGCACTGAGCTCACTTGACCCTGCCCGAAGCGAAACGTAGGATGGCCGCTGGACCCGCGATGGACGCTGCGGCCAGCCAGGAGACCTCAATGCTGCGAATCCCGCTGCGCGGCCTGGCCCCTCTGCTGTGCGCTATCGCCACAGCCTGGGCCGACGTTCGACTGCCCAAGGTCTTCACCGACCACATGGTTCTCCAGCAGGAGATGCCGATCGTCGTTTGGGGATGGGCCGCGGCCGGCGAAGGCGTGGCCGTCGAGTTCGGCGGCCACAAGGCGGCCACTAGCGCGGGCGCCGATGGCACGTGGCGCGTGACGTTGCCCGCAATGAAGGCCACCGGCTCGCCCGGCACGCTCTCCGTCAAGGGCAACAGCAGGCTGGAGCTCAAGGACGTGCTGGTTGGCGAGGTGTGGCTCTGCTCGGGCCAGTCGAACATGGGCCGGCCGGTGGAAGGCGAGGCGGCCAAGGCGGCCGACTTCCCGCAGATACGCCTGTTCAACTCCTCGGGCGAGACGCCGCGCGCCGACGGGCTGGACGAGACGAGCGGCTGGATCGTCTGTTCCCCCGCCGCCATCCTCCAGGCGGGCGATCACCTGGGCGCGGGGAAGGGGCGCCGCCCCTTCTCCGAGGTCGCCTACCACTTCGGCCTCAAGCTCCACCAGACCCTCAAAGTGCCCGTCGGCCTCATCCAGGCCAACTGCGGCGGCTCGACCGCGCGGGACTGGACGCCCTTCCCCGATGCCGCCGCCAAGCTCCCGCTCGACCAGCCGATCCCGAAGGTCACCCACAACGATGGACTGCTCTACTGGGTGCGTCTGCGCGGCATGGTGCCCTTCGCCGTCCGCGGCGTCGTCTGGTATCAGGGCGAGGACGACGGGCGGAACCCCAGGTACGCCGACGATTTCAAGGGGCTCATCGAGAGCTGGCGAAAGCTCTGGGGCCGCACGGACATGCCCTTCTACTTCGCCCAGATCGCCGCGACGACCTACGCCGGCGGCATGCTCGGCGTCTGGGAAGCACAGCAGTGGGTGACGAACAACGTGCCGCACACGGGCATGGCCGTGAGCAACGACATCTACGAGGGGACGACCAACGGCGGCTTCAAGCGGCGCGACGACAAGGCCCTCGGCTGGCCCATCGCCGGCGGCGGCAACCCGCACCCGACCGGCAAGCCCCGCATCGCGGCCCGCCTGGCCGACATCGCACTCGTCGAGACCTACGGCCAGCCGAAGAAGGTGCTCTACGGCCCGATGTACGCCTCGCACGAGGCCCGCGGCGGCAAGATCGTCGTCCGCTTCAAGCACGCGGGCGGCGGCCTCGCCACCGACGACGGGCAGCCGCCCAACTGGTTCGAGCTCTCCGATGGCGCGCGCGAGGGGAACCGGCTGCGCTACGTGAAGGCCGAGGCCCGCATCGTGGGAGCCGACGCCATCGAGGTCTCATCGCCCCCGGTGGCCGAACCGAAGTTCGTCCGCTTCGGCTGGCACCCCCTTGCCCGTTACAACCTCGTCAACAAGGAGGGACTGCCCGCTGTCTCGTTCCGAACCGACACCGATACCCGATAGGAGCCACAATGGACGCGCGATTGAGCACCTCGGTCCAGATGCAATTCATGCGCCCCGGCCAGCTTGAGGAAGCGGCGAGGAAGTTCCCCGTCGTCTACGTCCCATTCGGCCTCATCGAGTGGCACGGGCGGCACCTCCCGCTGGGCAACGACGCGCTGAAGGCTCACGGCATCCTGGTGAAGTGCGCCGAAAAATTCGGCGGCGTCGTCTACCCGCCCGTCTACTTCCACGCCGGCTTCAACCGCCAGAACCTGGTTCCCGTCCTCACCGACCTCTTTCAGCGCCTCAAGAAGACGGGCTTCCGCGTCATCATCGGCGTCAGCGGCCACAACATCCGCGAGCAGATCGACATGATCAACGACGCCCTCAAGCCCGTGGTCGCCGACGGCACGGTGGCGGGCATCGGCCTCTGGGAGATGTCCCTGAGCCGCTGCGCCCAGTCCGACAGCGACCACGCCGCGAAGTGGGAGACCTCGAACATGATGTTCTTCTATCCCCACCTCGTGGACATGAAGGAGCTTGGCGACGGCCCGCTGAACCTCGACATGAAGCCCCCCTCCGGCATCGGCGGCCTCGACCCGCGCAAGCACGCCACGCCGCAGGTCGGCGAGCGCAACGTCGAGCTCGCCGCCGAGGCCATTGGCAAGAAGGCCCAGGAGCTCCTCGCCTCTCTCGCCGACGACCACCGCGCCTTCGGCCTCCCCGCCATCGCCCCAGGGCATTGGTGGATGATCTGAGGCCCCAATCGTCCTCGTCCCTCGTCCTCGATCCTCGCAAGACAGCAAGCGGCCCCCCCGGGTTCCCCGGCGATGCCTCTATCGGTCGGCGTCGTGTGGGACATGATTGCAGAGTCATATGACTCTGCAATTATCTGCGCACCGATCCAAAGGGTCAGCGCCTCATCGCAGCTGTCTCCCTTGGGAGATGCCTCGCTTCGCCTCACTCCGCTCAGCATGGTCGGTCGGCGTGGTGTGGGACATGATTGCAGAGTCATATGACTCTGCAATTATCTGCGCACCGATCCAAAGGGTCAGCGCCTCATCGCGGCTGTCTCCCTTGGGATATGCCTCGCTTCGCCTCACTCCGCTGAGCATGGTCGGTCGGCGTGGTGTGGGACATGATTGCAGAGTCATATGACTCTGCAATTATCTGCGCACCGATCCAAAGGGTCAGCACCTCACCGCGGCTGTCTCCCTTGGGAGATGCCTCGCTTCGCCTCACCCCGCTCAGCATGACCTGTATGGGGGTCTGGTTTGATGAGGAACGCGCGTTGGGAGCAGACCTACAGTTGAGGCAACACCTCGCGCAGGCAGCGCTGGAGGGTTTCGGCGCATTCGAGGAAGGTCTCGACCGAGCCGCCTACGGGGTCTTCGACGTCCTTGCCCGTGGGGTCCATGAGGCGGGTCTTGGCCGCGGCCTCGGGGAGGATGCGGCGGATGGAATCGCCGTGGTGCTGGGCCATCACGAAGAGCACGTCGGCGTCCTCCACAAGCTCAGGGGTCACGGGGCGGGAGAGGTGGCCGGAGAGGTCAATGCCGTGCTGCTGCATGGCCTCGACTGCTTGCGAGCTGGCCGACCCGTCGCCGAACGCGGACGTGCCTGCGGAGAGGACGTTGTAGCCGCGGGCGGGCAGGTCCTCGATGTCGCAGCCGAGGCGTTCGGCGAGCATCTTCTTGCAGAGCGCCTCGGCCATCGGCGAGCGGCAGGAGTTGGCCGTGCAGACGAACACGATGGTCTTGCCGAGCGTCCGCTTGAGCATCTCGTTAGTCACCGAGCCTTCCCGCAGAACCTCCCAGGAGCCGTCGGCTGCGACGCGGACGACTGTGGATGCCTCCCTGTAGGTGGTCTTTCCGCCGTCGAGGATGATGTCGAGGTCGTCGCCGAGGGAGCGGATGACCTCCGCGGCGGAGGTGGCGTCCGGCTCGCCGGAGCGGTTGGCGCTAGTCGCCACGACGGGCACGCCCGCACGCTTCAGAAGCTCCTGCGCCACCGAGTTCGCCGGCATGCGGATGCCGAGGCCCTGCCCGTCGGGCGTCGGGAACACGATGGTGAGCGGCCCGGGCCAGTAGCGGCTCATCAGCTTCCTGGCCGCGGGCGGCACGTTCGCCACGTGCCGCGCGACGTCCTCCTTGCGCCCGATGTGGAGGCTGAACAGCTCGTCGGACGAGTGGCCCTTCACCACCTTGAGGCGCTCGACGGCCTGCGGGTTCGCCGAGTTGCAGGCGATGTCGTAGTCTGTCTCCGTGGGGAAGGCCACGAGTGCGCCCGCGGCGATGGCCTTCGCCGCCTCCTCGATGGCCGCGAGGCCCGCGGCGTCAAGCCTGGCTGGAACCACCCGTGCCTTCATCCATCACCTCACGGTACACGCCCAGGGTCCCCTCGACCATGCTCTGGGCGCTGAAGTCGGTTTCGACCCTTGTGCGGTCGGTCTTGCCGAGGCGCCGACAGAGCTTGCGGCTGCGTAGCAGCATCACGATGGCATCGGCGAGCGGCAAGTCTTCGCCGTGCGGCCAAAGAGGTGGCCTTCGCGAGCGTGCGGCGGAGCATCTCTTTAGTCACCGAGCCTTCTCGCAGGACTTCCCAGGAGCCGTCGGCTGCGACGCGGACGACTGTGGATGCCTCCCTGTAAGTGGTCCTCCCGCCGTCGAGGATGATGTCGAGGTCGTCGCCGAGGGAGCGGATGACCTCCGCGGCGGAGGTGGCGTCCGGCTCGCCGGAGCGGTTGGCGCTAGTCGCCACGACGGGCACGCCCGCACGCTTCAGAA
>VGYW01000229.1 GCA_016872875.1 Planctomycetota bacterium
GTTGTCCCTGTGGTCCCTGTTGTCCTTTCCCAGCCACCCGCCGTACCCCATGCCTCTCGCACCGTCACGGGCACCCGAGCGTGCGTCAGCCCGTCGGACTGCGGCGGCTCGACGCCGCTGTCGGCACACCACCCGGGGCAGGAAAGTAGAGAATTGAGGTCTGACCCCTTCGCCCTTGCCCTGACATCGTCCGAAAAGTCTACCCGCGCCGTTGTACACAGCCGAGAATGGCGGGGGGGGTACACCACCGATAATCTTCGGCCTGGGGATCCCAGGTTGTACACAGCCGAGAATGGCGGGGGGGGGTACACCAGATAGACCATAGGGGACAACGCCATGATCGTTGTACACAGCCGAGAATGGCGGGGGGGGTACACCAGATACCGCCGAAGTCGAGAGGGCGCAAGGAGTTAGCCCGCATTTCGGCTGAAAAAAGCGCCCCATCCGGGCCATTCTTTGGCGGTCCGGGCCTCCTTTTTCCCCAACATTCTCGGTCGTGTCGCCGGGCCTGGCCGCCGCCCTGACAGGTCCAGTGACCCATCCGGTCTTGTGCCCTTTGGGCCGAAACCCGTAGGCCCACGCGGCCGTAACAACTGGATGCCCGACGTAGTCCGACGCGGCCTATAGCAGCCCCGCCGGCGGCCCGCGCTATTCCACGCAGGGCCAACACCATTCATGACAGTTTGGCCGGGAAAGTCAAGCTCAAAATGGCGTGGGCTTGCCGCGGCAGAGGTCTTCGGCCCTTCCCCGCGCGAGGATGCGCTTCTCCACGTCGGCCATGTCCACTTCCACGGTTGGCTGGCCCCTGGGAGTCAGGCGGAAGACCCGCTTGTCCTTGTTGGGCCTCTCCACCTCTGGCAGCTCCCCGTAGAACCTCTTGTGCAGGTTCACCGAAGCATTATGGTCGGCGTTGGCGATGTAGCCGCACTCTGGGCAGGCGAAGAGCTTGCCAACGGGCTCGAAGGCGGGGAGGCCCTCCTTCGCGGAGAAGCGCGCGCCCATCGAGCCGCAGCGCGAGCAGAGCTGGCTGGTCCAATGGGGAAAGACCTCCACCACCCGCATCCCGGCGTCGTTGGCCAGTTGCTTCACCCACTTCTCCAGGTTGGCGCGGTTCCAGCTCACGAGGGCCCTGTTGATGCCGCGCTCCTTCTCGGCGTCGGGCACGAGGCCGGCCAGCTTCTCGAGGATGATCAGGTCGGCGCCGTTCTCGTGTGCGAAGGCGACGATGCGGCGCGCGCCCTTCTTGAAGCGGTCCTCGCCCATCTTGTCGGTGTGGCGCTGTAGCTCGACGAAGGATTCCTCGCCAGCGATAGGCTTACCGCGCTTGCGGCGGCCCTTCGCAAGCGCGCGCTTGTGGCCGGCGATGGCGGGAAGGCCCGGCCCCTTGCCCGGGTCGCCCTGCTCGCGCAGCAGGCGCGCCCGCACGATCTTCCCGTCGCGCCGCACCGTGGCCGCGCCCAGGTGCCGAAGCCCGAGGTCCACCGCGCACGTCACTGGCTCATGCCCCGCGAGCTCCGGCTCCTCGCGCAATCTGCCTACCAGCCACTTGGTCCCCTTGGTCGTGTACCTGTCAATGGAGTCCTGGCCCACGCTCAGGCGGCAGTGAAGGTCTGGCATGTCGCAGGTGAAGGACAGATACACGGCTCCATCGGGCTGGGCTGGTCGGAAGATCAGCTTTGCGCCGCGAATCTCGGCGGGGCGGGCAGGCTGGCCGCGGTAGGCGGGATCGGCGAAGGCGTAGGTGAACTTCTCGTTCAGGGGTGGGTTCACTTTCTGGATGAGGCGCAGCCGCGGGTCGGGGCGGAAGGCGAAGGTGGTCCAGAGGGCGGCGCGCTTGGCGCCCTCGGGGGCCAGGAGTTGGAGCGAGATCGTGCCGGCCTGGAGGTCGAGGGCCTTGTAGGTCTCGCCCTTCTTGAACTGGTACCAGAAGGGGTGCTTCTCGGGCGACGGCTCGGTGAAGGTGGGGCGGTGGCGGAAGCCGTCGGGGTTCCGCTTCTTGGCCCAGGGGCGCACGAACTCCCGCTGGTAGTAGCCGTGGAGCTTGTCCAGCTCCTTCAACTCAGGGTTGGCGTTGAAGAACTCCTCGGACTCCACCTTGTTGCGTTTGCTACGCTTCGCGCGGCGGAGCCTTTCCTTGCCATCGTCAGAGATCGGGTTGACGACGTCCGCTCCGCCGCGCCATGCGGCAAGGCCGGGGTTGGCTTGTAGGAAGGCCAGCCACTTGTGCCAGCGCTGGCGCCGCTTGGCAGCCTGGCCGTGCTCTGCCTCGAAGGCTTCGAGTGCGGGGCGCAGCTTCATGTATTCGGGGTTCTCGGCCTCCCACTCGGCTCTAGCCTTTTGCCATTCCTCGTGGGCGGACGCCCAGATGGCCATGAGTTCCTTGTGGCTATCCATGGCCTGGTAGGCGCCCTCCCAGAGCTTCCTGTGGAATCTGCCCGGAAGGCCGGGGAGCTCCTTCCACCTGTCGAAGAGCAGCTTGCCTTCGGCGATCAGCGCCGCGGCCGGCGCGTGCCACGGCTTCGGGTCCTTCTTCGGCTTCCACCGCGGGTCCGTGACTGCCTCCATCACTGCCGTGGCATGCTGGCTGTTGCGGATCGCGCCGAATATCTCCGCGTAGCGCGGGTCGGCCTCCCCGCGCTTCATCTTGTGCATGTGGCGCAGGGCGAACCGGAGGCACTCGTTGTAGACCCCATGGGTGCGCCAGAGGGCGGCGCGGGCCTCGGGGTCCACCATGTCCATCGTATCCACGCCCTCGGTGCCCCAATCACAGGCCAGAGGCCTGTGCCACCAAGCCCCTTGTCTCAGCGGTGGCACAGGCGTCCCGCCTGTGATCGCACTTTCCGCAAGAGAGACTATCTAGCCCGGCTACCAGTAGAACTCGAGGTCGGGCGGGAGGAGGGTCTTGGTGTTGATGTCCTGGAGGAGCGTGAGGTAGAAGAACAGGAGGGCGTCCGGCCCGGCCAGGGCGATGCGGGTGGGGGGCGGCTGGCCGGGGAACTCGGAGGTCCAGCCGGCGGGGCCGCCCCGGCCTCCGGGACGGTACATGACGGCCTGGTCGAGGATGCAGATGCAGTCCACCCACAGCTCGGGGTCGAGGCCGCGCTGGGCGTCCTGGAGGACGCGGAGGAGGCGCGCGGGCGGGTCGCTCTCGATTGCGAAGATGGCGCCGAAGACTGGCGGGTTGCTCCGCGGCCCCTCGATGGGCGAGGCGACTTCGTAGCCTCTGTTGCGGATTCCTGTAGCGACAAGCGTCCCGCTTGTCGAAGGCCTCGAAAGACCGCAGCGCCCATTGCCGGCAATGGGCTCCCGACGCTTGCGGCTACATTGCTGCCGAGCCCGCGTCGTTTCGGGGCTTTCCGCACCAGGCACTACGTAGGGCCGCAGGAGGGCGGCCCGCCCCGGAGTTGTGGGCGAGGATCATGGCCGGGCCTTGGGGGGCGGGGCGGGGGCGGCGGTGAGCTTGCGGCGGGCCAGCCACTTCTCGAAGCGGTCGAGGAGCTCGATGCGCTTGGTGACGAGTGCGGCCTGGGCGGGCTCGGCGCCGCCGCCGGCGGCCTGCCAGGAGTTCCATTGCTCGACGGCTTGGAGGGGCTGGAGGGCGCGCTCGTAGGCGTAGGCGGCCGCGGCGAAGGCGTCCTTGGTCCTGGCCCTCGCGGCGATGGCGGCGAGCTTGGCGCCGGCGGCGGCGGGGTAGAAGCTCGCGGCGTCGTGCTCGGCGGCCCAGGCCGCTACGAAGGCGGGAGTGCACGCGGCGCAGTAGCGGGACGACTTGGCGTCGAGGTCCTGCACGGCGTAGATGGCGCTCGACGGGCAGGTGGCGTCGGCGCAGGCGGGGAGGCCGAGGGAGCGGGCGAGGGCGTGGAGTGCGAGCTTGCGCGCGCGGGCGCAGGCCTGGTCGCGGGTCTCGCCCAGGCGCGCGAGCGAGAGGAGAATGGCTCCGCCGCGGCGCGTGGGGCAGAGGGCGGGCTCGAGGCCGGGCATGGAAAGCTCGGCGACGGTGAGGCCGATGAGGCGCACGGCCTGCGGGTCTGCGGCCTGGTCGCGGTCGAGGCGTGCGAGGACCGGGCGGGCGTCGCGGGGGCGGCCATCGGCGCTGGCGGCGAGGGTGAGGGGCTTTGTGGCGAGCTCGACCTTGGCCGGGAGGGGCGCCCCGGGGGTTCGCAGCGAGGTCTCGATGTCGGCGGCGAGGCCCTCGCCGCGGATGTCGCGCGCGAGGGTGCGGGAGCGGGCGTCGAGGCCGGCGACGAGGAAGTGCGGCTGGACCGCTTCGTCGCGCATGTCCCGCCAGTCGCGCGGGGTGTTGCCGCGCTTGCGCTTGTCGCGCGGGACCTTCTTGAGGGCTTCGAGCGCGCGGTCGCGGATGCTGGTCTGGGGGGCGGCGAGGAGTTCGACGTCGCCCACCACGGGGAAGTCCCTGTGGAGGCGGTTCACGCCGCGCTGGAGGGTCCTGGCTGTCTCCTTGTCGTCGTCGTAGACCTCGAGGAGTCGCGTGACGGCGAGAGCGTGGGCGGGGTTGAGGATGCGGACGAACCAGCCGGCCACGCGGTCGCGGCTCTCGCGGGCCGGCTCGTCGAGCAGGGGCAGGATGAAGGGGAGGACGGCCGGGTCGTCCCACTGCGCGAGGGCGGCCCTTGCGGCCAGGCGCAGGGCGTCGGAGCGGAGTGCCTCGGCCACGAAGGGCGCGGCGAAGGGCGAGCCGAGCTCGCCGAGGGCCTTCAGGCACTCAAGCCGAACCTCGTCGTCCTTCGAGTTCGCAAGGAGCTCCGTGAGCACCAGCACGGCGCCGTGGCCGCTGATGGCGGCCAGGGCCTTGACGGCCTCGACGTGGAGCTCCTTGTCGGCCGGGTTGCGGAGGATTTCGATGATCTTGGGGACGGAGACGGGGTCGCCGATTGTGGCGAGGACGCGGAGGAGGTGTCGGCGCTGGACGGGCGTGGCGGCGGCAGCGAAGGCAGGGCGGACGATGGGGAGCGCCTCGCGGCCCTTCGCGGCCAGCTCGCCTTCGGCCTTCAGGCGCGCCGGCTCCTTCTCGTCGAGGAGCGCCTCGACGAGCTTGTGGGTCTCCTCGCGCGCTTTCAGGCGGGCGAGGAGTTCGGCGGAAACGGCGATGGCCTCGCCCTTCGCCGCCAGGCCGGGGCCGTCCACAATCGTCTTGTCTATCTCCCCGCGGTCAATCACCACGGTGCCGCCCACGTCGAGCTCGATGCGCGCCTTCTCCCCCTCGATGGTCACGCGGCCCTGGAGCTGTTGGCCGTTGCGCAGGACGATGGTATCGCCCAGCGCCGCAGCGGCCAGGGCGAGGCAGAAGGCGAGGGGCGAGGGGCGCGTGACGCGTGACGCGTGACGCGTGACGAGCGGAGGCAGGACAACTCCCTGCTTCAGTCCGAGATCCGAGATCCGAAATCCGAAATCGCTCATGGTTGCTGCTTCTTCTTCTTGAGGAAGGCCATGAGGCCGCCCTGGTCGCCCGCCTGGGGGGGCGGCGGCGCCTGCTGTTGCGGGGGCCGAGGGGGCTGTGGCGCCTGGGGCGGCCGTGGCGGCTGGGGGGGCGCCGGCGGCTGCGGCTGCGTCTTCTTGCGCAACGGCTCCTTGGCCGCCACCTCGTCGAGGAGGGAGAACAGCGGCGGCTCCGGCGGCGCGCGGCGCGCAACGCTGTCGTGCTTCATCGTGCGGGTCCGCTCGTCCTGGGGCCGCACGGGCGGCGGCTCCTCGACGACTTCGACGACGGCGAGCTCCTCCTCCTCCTCCTTCTGCTGAGCGGGGCGCTCGTCGGTTGGCCGGCCGCCGGAGCCCACCTTGTCGAGGAACTCGAAGAGGCCGCGGACGTCTTCGTCGAGGTTCTCCTTCGGCTTCTGGGGCTGGGCCGGCTGAGGCGGCGCGGCCGGGTGAGCGGCGGTGGGCGGCCGAGGGACAGGTGGGGGCGCGGCGGGCGGCGGCTGCGCGGCGGGCGCCCGCTGAGCCGGCGCCGGTTGCGGCTGCGGCGGGGGCGGCCGCCAGGCCGGCTGCGGCCCTGGGCGCGGCGCGGTTGGCGGGGCCGCGGGCGCGGGAGCGGCCTCCACCACGGCGGCTCGCCGCGGGGGCGCCGCGGCCAGCTCTTCCGCCGTCGGCGGCGTGATGACGGTCGGCGCCGTCGTCACCCCCAGGAGCCGGAACTCCAGCACCGCCTTGCCGATCTGGATGATGTCGCCGTGGCGCAGCACCCTGGTGGTGATCCTCTGGCGGTTGACGTAGGTGCCGTTGCTGCTGCCGAGGTCGGCGATAGTCCACTCCTCGGCGCCGGTCTGCGAGACCTTGCAATGGTTGCGGGAGGCCAACTTGTCCTTGACGATGACCGCGGCCTCGCGGGAGCGTCCGACGAGATAGGTCTTCCCCTCGTCGAGCGGGTACTCCTTCTTGTCCGTGAAGCCGCTGGTCGCCAGCAGGGTCGCCTTCATCCGCATCGCCTCGCACTGGGGATTGCAATCGAGCCCTTCTCCGCTGCCGCGCCGTATCCTAGCACCCAGGCGGCGGCATGTCAAGATGGGCAGTGAAACAGCGAGGGCGGTTGCGGTCACGCTGCGGTGCGCGCCCGCGCAAATCCGTTATTGCACCCCGGCCGTAATGCCTCAGTTACGGGTGGCGGCAGTGTGTGGCGCATGTTCGTAGTGCGGGCTTCAGCCCGTCTCTTGGGCCTGCGACGGCCTAAAGGCCGCACTACAAACTGAGAAGCCCTTCCGCCGCCACCCGTTACTGGGGCATTACCCCCGGCCCGGAATTTGGCTTGAACGCCACTGCCCGCGCCGGTATAATATGTAATTCAGTCGCGCAGCCGATGGTGGCGCGCGCGCGGAGGCGAACGTTCCTGGCACTCCAGGGGTCCATAGGTATGGCGACTCCTTTCTTCGAGAGCGTCAACGAAGTGGTGTCGGTGGGCATCGCGCTGGCCTCACCCGACGAAATCCGCTCCTGGTCGTACGGCGAGGTGAAGAAGCCGGAGACGATCAACTACCGGACGTACCGCGCGGAGAAGGACGGCCTTTTCTGCGAGCGGATTTTCGGCCCGGAGCGCGACTGGGAGTGCTTCTGCGGCAAGTACAAGGGGATGAAGCACAAGGGGATCATCTGCGACCGCTGCGGGGTGAAGGTGACTCACAGCCGCGAGCGGCGCAAGCGGATGGGCCACATCAACCTCGCCGCACCCGTCGCGCACATCTGGTTCTTCAAGTCCATGCCCTCCCGCATGGGCAATCTTCTGGCGATGAAGGTGAGCTCGCTCGAGAAGATCATCTACTTCCAGGAATACGTGGTGATCGAGCCTGGCGGGGCGGCGGTGGAGGGAGCCCAGGAGAAGCAGCTCATCGGGGAGGACGAGTATCAGCGGCTGAAGGCGAAGTACGAGGATTTCCAGGCGGACATGGGCGCGGAGGCGGTGCGGACGCTGCTGCGGAAGCTGGACCTCGACACGCTGTCGAAGGAGCTGCGGGCGGAGCTGGCGGAGACGTCGTCGCAGCAGCGGCGCAAGGAGATCGTGAAGCGGCTGAAGGTCGTGGAGGCGATCCGCGACTCCAACAACAAGCCCGAGTGGATGATCCTGGACGTCGTCCCGGTGATTCCGCCGGACCTGCGCCCGCTGGTGCTGCTTGAGAGCGGGAACTTCGCGACGAGCGACCTCAACGACCTCTACCGCCGCGTGATCAACCGGAACAACCGGCTGAAGAAGCTGCTGGACCTCCACGCCCCCGAGGTGATCATCCGCAACGAGAAGCGCATGCTCCAGCAGAGCGTGGATGCGCTCTTCGACAACGAGCGGTGCAAGCATCCGGTGCTGGGGTCGAGCAACCGGCCGCTGAAGTCGCTCACGGACATGATCAAGGGGAAGCCGGGGCGGTTCAGGGAGAACCTGCTTGGGAAGCGGGTGGACTATTCGGGGCGCTCGGTCATCGTGGTTGGGCCGGAGCTGCGGCTCCACCAGTGCGGCCTGCCCAAGAAGATCGCCCTGGAGCTCTTCCAGCCGTTCATCATCAGGCGGCTGAAAGAGGCGGGGCTGGTTGACACGATCAAGAGCGCCAAGCGGATGCTGGAGCGGAAGGACGAGGAGGTGTGGGACATCCTCGACGAGGTGATCCGCGAGCACCCGGTGCTGCTGAACCGCGCGCCCACGCTGCACAGGATGGGCATCCAGGCCTTCGAGCCGATCCTGATCGAGGGGAACGCCATCCAGATACATCCGCTGGTCTGCGAGGCGTTCAACGCGGACTTCGACGGGGACCAGATGGCGGTGCACCTGCCGCTCTCCATCGAGGCGCAGACCGAGGCCTCAGTCCTGATGATGAGCACGAACAACGTCTTCAGCCCCGCCGACGGGCGGCCGATCATCACGCCGTCGCTCGACATCGTGCTGGGGTGCTACTACCTGACCTGTTCGCGTCCCGACCCGACGCCCGACGAGCAGGTGAAGCGGTTCGGGAGCACGGAGGAGGTGCTGGTGGCCCTGGGCTACGACGCCTTGCGCTACCACACGCGCATCTACTGCCGCCTCCAGGGCTACACCACCATCGTGGACCAGCACGGGCAGGCCGCGAAGTACAAGGGCGAGTACGTGCTCACCACGGCGGGGAGGGTGTACTTCAACAGCATGCTGCCGGGGGACCTGCCGTTCTACAACGCCTCGCTGAACAAGGGGCGGCTGAACGACATCATATCGGACTGCCACCGCATCCTGGGGCGCGGGCCGACCCTCGAGCTGCTCGACACGATCAAGGAGCTTGGGTTCAAGCACGCCACGCTGGCGGGCCTCTCGATCTCGAGCCGCGACCTGCGCATGCCGCCCAAGAAGGCCGACATCATCGCCAAGGCCGAGAAGGAGGTCGAGCAGATAGACCGCCGCTACCGCAGCGGCGTGATCACGGACGGCGAGCGCTACAACCTCATCATCGAGCGCTGGACCCACGCCAAGGACCGCGTGACTGAGGAGCTCATGACCGAGCTCAAGGGCGACACCCTGGAGGGCCGCGCCTACCTCAACCCCATCTGGGCCATGTTCGAGTCGGGCGCGCGCGGCAACGCTGTCCAGATCACCCAGCTCGCCGGCATGCGCGGCCTCATGGCCAAGCCCTCCGGCAAGATCATCGAGACCCCCATCAAGAGCAACTTCCGCGAGGGGCTGCCGGTGCTCGAGTACTTCAGCTCGACCCACGGCGGGCGCAAGGGCCTCGCCGACACGGCCCTCAAGACCGCCGAGAGCGGCTACCTCACGCGCAAGCTCGCCGACGTCGCCCAGAACGTCGTCGTGACCATGCTCGACTGCGGCACGGTGGCGGGGGTCACGAAGACGGTCATCTACAAGGGCGACAAGGTGGACATCCCGATCGGGGAGCTCCTCTACGGGCGGGTGTCCCTCGAGAACGTCGTGGACCGCCGCAGCAGCGAGACGGTCGTCCGCGAGGGCGACCTGATCACGGAGGAGATGGCGCAGCGGGTGGAGGAGCTGGGCTACACGAGCCTGCGGGTGCGCTCGCCCATGATGTGCGAGGCGCCGCACGGCGTGTGCGCCAAGTGCTACGGCATGGACCTCTCGACGGGGGAGCTGGCGGAGGAGGGGCTTGCGGTGGGCATCATCGGCGCGCAGTCCATCGGCGAGCCCGGCACGCAGCTCACGATGCGGACGTTCCACTACGGCGGCACCGCGGCCACCGGCTTCGCCGCCCCGGAAATCCGCGCCGACGCCAAGGGCCGCATCCGCTTCTTCAACCTCAAGACCATCACCACCCGCGCGGGCGACGTGCTGGCCATGAACCCCAACGGCGCGCTCGTGCTCGAGGACGAGGCGGGCAACGAGCTGCGCCGCTACGAGGTCAAGCTCGGCGCCACCATCAAGGTCAAGGACGAACAGCAGGTCCCCCCACGAACCCTCCTCGCCACCTGGGAGCCGCACTTCACCCCAGTCCTCAGCGAGATGGGCGGCTTCGTCCGCTACGAGGACATCGTGGAGGGCGAGACCGCCCGCGAGGAGATTGACCAGCACGGCTCGCGCCGCCGCATCGTCATCGAACACAAGGGCGACCTCCACCCCCAGATCGCCATCGTGGACAGGGACGGCCACACCCTCGGCCTCTACTCCATCCCGGAGAAGGCACACATCACCGTCGAAGAAGGCCAGGAAGTCTTCCCAGGCGACATCCTCGCCCGAACCCCACGCGAAATCCAGCGCGTCCAGGACATCACGGGCGGCCTCCCACGCGTCACCGAGCTCTTCGAGGCCCGCAAGCCAAAAGACCCCGCCATCATCTCCGAAATCTCCGGCCGCGTCACCCTCGGCGAGCGCAAGCGCGGCAAGCGCATCATCAACGTCACCAACGAGGACACCGGCGACACCGTCGCCCACCTCGTCCCACACGGCAAGCACCTCACCGTCCACAACGGCGACTACGTCCGCGCCGGCGACCGCCTCGTGGACGGCCCGCTCGTCCCCCAGGACATCTTGCGCATCCGCGGCATCGAGGCCCTCCAGGACTACCTCCTCCGCGAAATCCAGAGCGTCTACCGCTCCCAGAACGAAATCATTGACGATAAGCACATCGCCATCATCGTGTCCCAGATGCTCCGAAAGGTCAAGGTCGGCGACGACGTGGGCGACACCACGCTGCTGCCAGGGAGCATCGTGGACAGGTTCCGCTACCGCCACGAGAACGAGCGGGTCATCGCCCGCGGCGGCAAGCCGGCCACCGCCCAGCCCCTCCTCCTCGGCGTCACCAAGGCCGCGCTCCAGAGCGAGAGCTTCATCTCCGCCGCCTCCTTCCAGGAAACCACCAAGGTCCTCACCGAGGCCGCCCTCGCCGGCCGCACCGACTACCTCCGCGGCCTGAAGGAGAACGTCATCCTCGGCCACGTCATCCCCGCCGGCACCGGCTTCCCGCGGCACTACGTCTCCGCCATCGAGAAGAAGCAGCTCGCCGCCCCCCAGGAGCCGCCCGCCTCCGGCGCCGGCCCCTCGGGCGACAAGCCCCCCGCCGCAGGCGGCGCCGAGACCCCGGCCGAAACCACCGGCTGACCAGAAAGGAACCCCCATGCCGACCATCCAGCAGCTCATCCGCCTCGGCCGCCAGCCCGTCCGGCGCAAGAGCAAGCGCCCCGACCTGGAGGGCTGCCCCCAGAAGCGCGGCGTCTGCCTCCAGGTCACCACCCGCACCCCCAAGAAGCCCAACTCCGCCCTCCGAAAGATCGCCCGCGTCCGCCTCTCCAACGGACGCGAGATCACCGCCTACATCCCCGGCGAAGGCCACAACCTCCACGAACACTCCATCGTCCTCGTCCGCGGCGGCCGCGTCCGCGACCTCCCAGGCGTCCGTTACCACATCATCCGCGGCCCCCTCGACGCCTCCGGCGTCAAGGAGCGCAAGCGCTCCCGCTCCAAATACGGCTGCAAGCTCCCAAAGTAGGAAATGTTGCATGAATGGATGGGTGGATGATTGGATGAATGTCCGACACCCATCCACCCATCCACCCATCCACCCATCCAATCATCCAATCACCGGAGTAACTGAATGGCCAAGAAGTTCGAGTCCACCGAACGCTTCCTCGAGCCCGACCCGAAGTATCGCAGCAAGCTGGTCTCGAAGTTCATCAACTGCATCATGAAGCGGGGCAAGAAGAGCACGGCCGAGCGCATCTTCTACGGCGCCGCCCGCCTCATCGAGGAGCGCAACCAGGGAGTCGAGTTCCTCAAGTTCTTCGAGACCGCCGTCGCCAACATCAAGCCCGCAGTCGAGGTCCGCTCGCGCCGCGTCGGCGGCGCAAACTACCAGGTCCCCGTCCCCGTCAGCTCCAAGCGCCAGCTCGCCCTCGCCATCCGCTGGATACTCGACGGCGTGCGTGGCCGCAAGGGCAAGCCCACCCACATCCGCCTCGCCGACGAGCTCTCCGACGCCTTCAAGCACGAGGGCCACGCCGCCACCCAGCGCGAGAACACCCACCGCATGGCCGAGGCCAACAAGGCCTTCGCCCACTACGCCTGGTAGCCCGAGAACGGTGCCAGGTGTTGGGGTACAGAGAAGAACTGGCCCGCGAAACCTTGGCCCGAGGCCCCCGAGGGCACGCGAAACAACGCGAAACCCGAGACGCGAAACGCGAAACCCAGATTCCCGCCACTGATTGCACGGATGGGCACGCATACCGGCCTTGCGGCCCGATCACTCGCCGCTGCCCGCAGTCACCGACACAGCAACCGAGAGCATGCCCTGCAAGGAACTCTCTTTCCGCACCTGGTCATGAGGGAATCTGCCCAGTTCCGTCTGAAGCATGACAAGCCGGGCTCCCTGCGTCCCATGCCCCAGGGCGCGACTCGCTTCCGCGGTTGAAAGCTCTCGATGTCCCGTGTAGAATGCTTACCGGAGCGGCCGCGGCGCAGGAGGCACGAGAGTGAGGAAGCCGATGCCTAACAGGACTGGCCACATCGTTGTGGATCCGAAGGTCCTGGGTGGAAAGCCCGTCATCGAGGGCACGCGCGTCCCCGTGGAGATCATCGTCGGCTCGCTCGCGGCCACGATGAGCGTGGCGGACGTGTGCGAGCAGTACCGACTCACCCCCGCGCAGGTCAAGGCGGCCCTCGCCTACGCCGCCGAATCCCTCGCCGAAGAGCGAATCTATGCGCTGGCTCATTGACGAGGGCGTGCCAAAGGCCGTCGTGGAATGGTTTGCCGGCCGAGGCGACGACGCGCTGGACGTCGCCGCGTCGGACCTGCGCGGCAGCCCCGACGTTCGCCTCTGGCGCCTGGTGTATTTTTCCAAACAAACAAAACAAAAACGGGGTCGGGCGGGCGGGGAAGCCCCCGCCCTAGCCCGCCCCCGTTTTGTTTTGTTGATTGGAAAAAACGCTGTCGCGTCACATTTGCCCCCTCCCGTCTCGCAAGGTGGCACGCTGTTTGCGTTGTTGCCAATCGGCAACATTTTCGGCCTCTAGTGTCACCAGAGTCGCCAGTGTGTGCACCTCTGTTGTAGCCCCCTAGCCCGCCCTCTGTCGGGGCTGATTCGCCCCTCTCCCACCCGGGTGCAACTCACGCCGCCACGGCTGACCGCCCGCTCCGCTTGCCGCTCCGCTAGGCCACCCCCCATCGCAAGGTGTGGTGCATCGATGGTGTGGCAGGTTGAAGCTCTGCCACGGATGAAGGTCGGGGGCGGGTCGCCAGGGTGGGGGCCTGCGCCCGCTCGCCCCTTCTGCCAGGGGCTCGCTAGGCAAGGGGGTGCGGCAAGGCAGCGAGGTGCCGCACTCCGGCCGGGCGCAGGCCGCAGGGGTTGTCTTGGCCGCTCCGCTTCCTGCTGCCGCCCACCTTGTAGCGTCAGTGCTGCGACGGGGCTGCCCGCCGCCTGCCCGACGCGGCTCGCGGCGGGGGGGGCGGGAGGGGGGGCGGGCAGACGGGCCACAGGGGGTATGGGGGGCTGACGCT
>VGYW01000230.1 GCA_016872875.1 Planctomycetota bacterium
TTCCGGGCGCTACATCGTGCCCAGGGCGGGTAGTACGCCCCTACAGGGCTGAATCTGGCCGCCCGCCTGTCCCAGGGCTTCGCCCTGGGCTGCTATAGTACGCTCCGTTCGGAGCTTCGGCGCCCAATGACCCTACCAGGATTGGGGGCCATACTCGTCGCCCTTGATCCTGCGCGTCGCCGCCCATATCATTGAACTTGAGAGGAAGCAGCATGCCTACACCCATCCGCTTCGCCAAGCTCTCGGGCAGCGGGAACGACCACATCTGCATGGATAACCGCGGCGGGCGCTTCGATGAGCTCCTGGCCTCGCCCGAGCGGGCGGGGCACTTCGTCCGGACCCTCTGCCAGCGCGGGCTGGGGGTGGGGGCCGATGGCCTGATCTTCGTCGGCCTCCCGAAAAACCCCAATGAAGCCGACATCGCGGTCCACCACTTCGACCCCGACGGCACGGAGGCCGAGCTCTGCGGCAACGGCTCGGCCTGCCTGGTGCGGTGGGCCATCGATAGCCGCTGGGTCCCCGCCAACGAGGTCAGGATGGAGACGCCCTCGGGGAGCGTCCGCGGCCGCATAGACGCCGATGGCTACACCCACGTCTGCATCCCCGAGCCGCGCGATCTCGCAACCGGCATCCGCCTGACCGCCGCGGGAAGGCGCTGGACCCTCGACTACGCCGTGACCGGCACGCCCCACGTTGTCGCTTACGTGGACGACGCGGAGGGAGTTGACGTTGCCCGGTGGGGAGCGGCGATTCGGCGCCACAAGCGCTTCGCCCCGCGGGGCGCCAACGTCAACTTCACCCAGGTGCTCGGCGTCGGCGAGCTGGCGGTCCGCACCTTCGAGTTCGGCGTGGAGGCCGAGACCCTCGCCTGCGGCACCGGCTGCACAACCGCCGCCCTGATGGCCGCCCGCCGATCCCGCTGGCCCAGCGACTACGGCTGCGGCGGCGAACCGGTCCGCGTCCGCGTCCACAGTGGCGACATCCTGAAAGTCCAGCTTCTCGCGGAAGACGACGGCACGATCGCGAAGGCGTGCCTGGAGAGCGTCGTGCGGTTCCTCTATCATGGCAGGCTCCACCGGGAATTGGAGGCGAGAGCGTTACAGAGGGGATGAATGGATGGGTGGATGAATGGATGGGTGGATGAATGGATGGGTGACAGAACAGACCAGGAGAGCTCTGACGTCCATCCAACCATCCATTCATCCAACCATCCCCTCCATGTGAACACGCATGTTCTCCATTGATCAGAACTGCCACAGCCTGTGGGACACGCTGCCGAAGCTCCACGCCCTCGCGGCCAAGGGCCATCGCGTGGCGCACTTCGTCGAGGACATTGACGTGGCGTTCACCGCGATGGGCGCGTCGGTGGACGACACGCTGCTCCACCTGGCCCGCGAACGCTTCCACCGCAGCGGCGGGCAGGACTGGGGCGCCGCACTCTTCTACTCCCAGTTCCTGGGCAAGCTGGCAGTCGAGCTCCGCCACTGGGAGCCCCTCACCGGCCTGAAGACCAAGACGCTCGCGAAGCAGCTCGACCGCTCGGTGGACGAGCTCTACGACGAGTTCAGCCCCGGCGACACCTGGCAGCTCATCGGCTCCAGCTACGTCGGCGACCGCGACCACCACCGCGTGATTGGAGACCTCGCGGTCCGCGAGGCCCGCGACTTCCTCCTCGACCTCTTCGGGCGGGCCGACGCCGACATGCTCCGTGCCTTCCCGCAGCACGACTCCCAGGAGCGCCTCGCCGACTGGTTCCGCAGCGAAGAGGCGCTCCTCACCAGCCTCCTGGAGCAGCACGCGGCGGGACAACTGGCCGACCTCTACCGCTCCTGGCTCGCCCACCACGTCGCCTCGGAGAGCGTGCGCCTCGGCCTCACATCGTCCCTCTTCGCCTGCGGCGCCGACCCCGCCCGCACCGCGCCCCTCGACGCCTTCGTTGCGAGCTACGAACGTGCCGCGGCGCTCTACAACGAGGCCCTGGCCGAAACCCACTCCGGCCTCCAGCCGCTCGACACCGCAGAAGGCGAGCTCCCCTTCTTCGCCATCCAGGAGTTCGAAGGCCACCTCGTCCGCACCCAGTGCTACCTGCGGCACGGCCAGCTCCTCCTGGGGCGCCCGCCGGCGGACGAGAATTACGGAGTTGAACAACTCCGTAATCATGGTCCACACCCCGTCCCCGCCTCACCCCGCGGCGGGCAGCTCCCCCCGGGGCGCCCGCCGGCGGACGAGAATTACGGAGTTGAACAACTCCGTAATTCTCGTCCACACCGCGTCCCGACAGCACACCAGGCGTTCCGGCTGGCACCCGACGGCCGCATTCCGGTCCGCCAACTCCGAGAAGCGGGCGTCCGCTGTCTGGCCGGCAAGGCGCTCCTGCTGGTCATCCAGGCACGCGTTGGCCCGAACGGCGAGCCCCTCGCGCTCCCCTATCGCGGGTCGCTCTACATGCCCGCCGCCCATCGCCTCGCGGCCAAGCTCGCCGCGAACGGCCTCCTGCCCGGCGAGCTCAAGCCGGTCGTCCGCGTGCGGTTCCGCCTCCTCGACCGCATGAGGGACCTCGATACAGTCATCCGCCTGCCCGGCCACCTGGCCGACGCCTTCGGGCGGAGCGAGGTGCCCGCGCGCGAGCTCGCCGCCAACTGGGCCGCGGTGGCCGCGGAAGCCGCAAGGAGCTTGGCGGACCTCCGCGACGACGCCTCGCGCCAGCGCTGGCAGGCCGAGCGCTTCCCCGACCTCACGCGCCGCATCGCAGACCTGGAGGCCCGACGACGCGAGATGGCACAATCCAGTTGCACCCCCGAGCAGATGAGCGCCATCTGGAAGGAGATCAAGGGCCTTCAGGTGCAGCTCCTCGACCTGACCCTCCGCCGCATCGCGCGCGACTGGCAGGTGCGCGAGCTGGACTACTGGGACTCCCGCGGCGCCCTGCTCCCCTGGAGCATCGCGCTCGGGGGACGCGGCTTCTACAACTCGCTCGTCGCCGAGGCGGAGGTCTATGAGGAGGGCCCCGCCGCTCCCTCTCCCACCGGAACTCCCCTCGCATGCACCCGCCCGATGCCCCGCAAGGGAATAAGTGAATAAAGTAGGTCTGAGAAGCGCCGGGATAAACCGGCATAGAGCCAGGAATGGAAGAGTCCGACATGGAAGGCGTAGCGAGCCACCATGGCCCCGAGTCCTGCGACGGCGGCGGTGACGCCGACGGCGAAGCGGGGACAGGGGTACGCGCAGGCCAGCCATTGAACTCCGAAATCCCATTATGCTCTGGGGCGCCGACGGCGTTCAGATGCTGGGAAGGCAACACGGGCCGCCGCGCTAGGCGCCGGCGGCGGCCCGGCCCCACGGAGGCGAAGACCCCGTGCATGCGCGGAAGCTCTATGCACGAGAACCGGGAGATCCCAGGAGTTCCCCAGGTGAAATGCTGGGGACAGTCAGGGAAGGTCAGTGACCGCACGCCTGACGCGCACGCTCCTGGGAAGTCGCACATCGGCATAGTACCCGTGAAGGGGCCGAACAATGCCGGAGGCAGCGTGGCCCGCGGGAACGGCGGAACTGGGATCCCGCCCCGCAACCGAAAGGGCGAGGACGGTAACCCTCCGCCTACCCCCAGCGACCGCGTCGGCCTCGCCGGGCAACCGGCGTCCCTACCGCGAACCCCCCGAGGCCTCGACTGCTTCGCCGCCGCCCTCGCCAGGCTCCGCGGCGGGCGCGTCGTCACCGGCGACCCCGAGTTCAAAGAGGTCGAAGCCGAAATCCCCATCCTCTGGCTGACATCCGCCCAAGGGACACCAGGGGCAACAGGGACCACAGCGACCTGAGCGACGGTTCCCCGGCGGGCCCGTTTCAAGCCAAGCGTCCCTTTGGCCCCTGTGGTCCCTTACGTCCCTTTGGTCCCTTGGGTCCCTTCTCCCCGCCCCCTCCCTTGGCGTCCTTGGCGACTTGGCGGTCAACCCAGGCCACTCCCAACCGCCAAGACGCCAAGAACGCCAAGCAACCACCGCGGAACCAGAACCAGGTAGGGCGTGCATACCTGCACGCGGGACGGCCTCGGAATTGAGCAAGGTGCCCCCCGAACCAAACGCCATTTCTCGCCAGACCGGCCCCCTGGAAGGGGTATACGCCACCATTCTGTCACGCTGCACGGGTTGGGGTCATGTCGGAGCACGTTGCCGAAAAGTTTCGAGTTACGACCTGACCCCAAGGCCTGACCCCAAGGCCTCCCAGGATCAGTGCATGGCGGTCGAGCGTCTCGGCCAGCACCTTGGGGAAGTGCTCGCCGCGGCCCTTGTCCTCGTCCTTCGGCGCCGACTCTTGTTTCGCGTACTCGCTCTCCCACGCCTGGCGCACGGCGGGGCGGACGGCGGCTGCTCCTCGCAGTTCCGCGTCCGCGGCCACTGCAAGCGATAGCGGCCACGCCAGAGCGACGAGCGCGCGCCACGAGACTGCACGAGTGGCCCTGTCAGTCCCCAATGCGGATACCCTTTCCATCGAAGCTCACTTGCTGGCGGCCCACTCTCGCCCGTATGTTGAGCCCGACTCCCGTTGTCTCGATCTTCGGGGCCTCGCCTCTCTGGATGGTCATCACCACGAGGAACTCGCGTCCGCCGGTGGCGGTGAGCCGGCCGCCTTCGGCCGCGAGTTTCGCGCCGGCCGGGGCCAGGAACGTGCCGCGGAGCGTGGCCCTGTCCTTCCCGACGACCGTGAACGTGTTGCCCTTAACGGACAGCGTGCCGCCGGTGTGCATCTGCCAGACCGGTTCGCCCGCGGGCAGCTTGCCACCGGGCTCCAACGCGATGCGGTCGGCGATGGCTACCACGGCCTCGGCGCCGCTCTGGCCGCTGTAGTCAGCGGCGAAGCTCCGCAACCCGCGAATGCCCCAGTCCAGGTACCGGCCCATCACCAGCTTGGCGTCCGGCGGGGCCTCACTGAGGACTTCTCCCGCGGCGCCTCCCTTGCCGTCGGGGCGGGCGAGGTAGATGTCGCTGGTGTCGAACGAGACTGTGCCGCCGTGCGGCCGCGGCTCCCAGTGGGTCACATGCCCGCCGAGCCAGCCGTTGGTGCTGGGGACCACGACGACGTTCTCGACGCTCTGACCACCATCTTTGCCGGTGCCGCCCTTGACTGCCCACATGGTGCCCAGGCCAAACAGCCGGAAACTGGCTCCGTCGGCGTACGACCACCCGCCGCCGGTCGGCTCGCTCTTGCCGTAGATGCATGCCACGAAGTCGTCGCCGTCCTTCCACTGGCTACGGAACTGCACGAAGCCCTTGTCCCTGTCGAGCAGGGCCTTGGGCAGGATGGTCTCGGGGTGCTTCGCTTCGACGCCGAAAGGGTAGTGGGCCAGCGCGTAGGCCGCCTGATGTGGCTCGTGGATGCCGAAGGTCTTGTCGCCCTGAAGGCCCCAGAGGCGGTCGAAGACCCACCGGCAGGCAGGCTTCATGTCCGTGGGGACGAGGGCGAAGCCCAGCACGAAGTCGCCGCTGCGGTAGAAGTCGTTGCTCCACTGCCCGCCCGGTCCGTACCACGGGTGGACCGGCTTGCCGCCCCAGTTGAGCAACCGGGTGGCCCACAGCGGAACGTACCAGCCGCGGCCCGGCATTGAGCCCCCGAACTCCTCACCCATCGTTGTGCGCCAGGCGACCTCGAAGGGCAACGTGCCGACGGTGTGGGCGTAGCGGCTGTAGCCTTCGCCCTCGTTGTACCACCCGTGGTCGCCCGTGCTGTAGGTCACGTGCCGGCGCATCCGCTGCTCGGCCATCCTCAACAGCCGTGGGATGGCCGGCATGTCCTTGCCACGGGCCAGCCACGCCTGGCGGCCTCGTTCCCAAGCGGCCAGTTCGCGGGCATGACGCTCGGCGGCCCGCTTCGCATGGTCCTCGACCGCCTCAACGAACCGCGGCGTGGTCCAGATTCTTCCCCACGGCTCCGTCGCGCCAACCCCCACCTGCAAGAGCAGAGGAAACCGGCCCTTGCCCAGCCGCACGAAGCCGTTCTTGACCAACGGCCTCCCCGCGAGGAACGCCCGCGTGCCGCCGTGCTCACACAGGAACTCCAGCAGACGCGGCTGGTCGTTCTCGACCACGGTGTAGTAGAAGACCGTGCTGTGGTAGTCGCGGTTGAACGGCATGACCAGGTCGAGAGCGTCCAGATTGTTGGTGTGGCGGGAGTTCCAGATGCCCTTCGCCTCATCGAGCGGCTCGAAGGCCACGGTGCGGTCTCCCGCTGACACCTTGGTGCCGGCCTCGGGCCGAGCCTTCTCGCGGCCGCCCAGGTGGGCCAGGAACTCACGGTCCTTGTCTTCGGGCTTCAGCGGGCCGGCAAAGAGCCACTTCCGCGGCATCCGCCCGAACTCGAGCTTCACTACAGGCACGTCCTTGCCGGGCTGGAAGCCGGCTGGGGCTTCGATGGGAGTCTCGGCTTGCTCCGTTGGTGAGAGCGGCTTGGGGAAGTACTCGCCTGGCTCGCCCAGGAGGGCCATGGCCACTACGCCTCCTCCGCCCTGGCAGATCGCCACGTGGTTGCTGGCGTAGTTATCGTTGTACTCTTCACGCCCAAAGCCCTCGACGAGATCGCGGGCTTTCCACTCCAGTTGCGCGGCGACCTTTGTGCGGAAGTCCTCCGGCCAAGCATCGTAGCAGAGGTCGAACGCCAGGGCAACGCCTACGCCCAGCGGGGCACGAAGGTGCCGCTCCTTCTCCTGGCCGCGGTGCCACGGATTCTGCCCGCCGTAGCCCGGGCCGAAGACCACCCGCTCCACAATAGCCCGGGCCTTGCGGGCCTCGGCCGGATCGTCGTGCAGCAGGCACAAAAGCCCATGGCCCGCCGCGTGGTACCCTGCGCTCTCGTTGCGAATCGGCCTGGCCAGGAGTTCCCTGAGCCGAGTCAGGATCGCTGTTCCTTCGGGAGTCTCCGCATGCCGGCGCAGCCGCGCCAGGTCGCCCCTGCGGAATACCAGGCGGGGATGCTCGCACGCAGCGAGGGGGTGGAAGGCTTGGACGGGTGGTGAGAAGGGAGGATTCAGCAGGCCGTGTGCTTGCCCCTGCACCGGGCGGCCGTTGCACTGACCGGAGTACCGCCCCTTGAACTCGTTGCCCTGCCGTTCCAGCTCGAGGGTGTAGTCGGCCTCCAACTCGGGGGTGCCCCAGATGTCGCGAGGCACCCGCGTCTCGACCTTCAGGCGAGTGCGGCCGCCGGCCTCGTCGAGGGACATGATCCTGCCTTCGGCCTCGGACTTGCCATACGCTGTGCGCACCGCCCAACGCGGCTCGAAGAACATCGTTGTGCCCCAGACCTCGCTGTCCCACTTGCCTTCGCGCACCGTGAGGTTCAGTTCGATCCTCTGGAGGCACGGCTTGCCGGACTTGTCGCTATACGGAGCCGCGTCCTCCAGAATCAGGGCCAGGTCACCGCTGGCTGGCGGCTCGCCCGCGGCGGACCACAGAGTCACGAGCGCGGTTAGCAGGCCGGCAACGGCCGCCACCGCATTGCTGGTCGTATATGGGGGTGTCAAATCTTCTTTTTTCACTTATTCCTCACCTCCCTGACTGTAGGTCGGCGTAGGAAGTCACACTTGAGAGAACTCGGTGAACTCCTCGGGGTAGCGGCTGAGGTCGAGGCGTTGTTCTTCGGGGATGAGGCGGATGCCCCACTTCTGCATCTGGATGGTGCCGAAGATGCGGCCCATTGGGGGTTGCCCTCATTCCTCCTCCACACCCGCCAGTGTAGCGCATGCGGCCAGGTTGTCAAGCGCAGATGAGCAAGGGCGCAGGAGCGGGGCCGCGAAGATAACGTCGAACATCGAACGTCGAACGTCGAACTTTGAACGTCGAACGCAGACTTGGCGAACTGTAGCAACAAGCGAGGCCGACCAGCTTGCTGCGCCGGCTTCTCTTCGTTCAACGTTCGACGTTGGACGTTGGACGTTCGACGTTCCCTCTTCGGCAGGGGCCCGCGGTGACTCACCAGCGGCGGGTTGCCTCGCGCGGCGTGCTTCGCCTGCGTGCGGTCTGGATGCTGGCGGTGAAGATCTTGATGAGTTCCACGGTCTCCTGGGCCACTGGTGTCACCTGCTCCACGGCCTTGATCAGGGGCACTCGCACGATCAACTTCAGCCAACGGTGGGCTTCGCGCAGTTCCTTGAGGCACACCTTCATCTTGTGGATGAAATCCGCACGTGATTCGGCGGCTTGCGCCTCGCCGTGATTGGGCAGCGGCGAGGTCCCCGACCGAAGCAGCTCGCCCCCAACATGGTTAGCCGCCTTGGTTCTCGGGAGCCGGTCCACGAGGCGGATGATCATTGCCGCATACTCAAGCAGGCGCTCCTCAAGATCGTACTTCGCGCTTTCCACGACCGGCCTCCTTTCCCTCCACGAGACGTTCCATGTCGCGCCTACCGTATCGCGAAGCAGGGGCATGGCAAACCGGAAGAGGATAACGTCGAACTTCGAACGTCGAACGCTCAACTTCGAACGACAGAGGGACTTGGCCGCTATCTTCCGTTCGACGTTGGACGTTCGACGTTCAGCGTTCGACGTTCTCCTGGCTTCTCCTATACCCTATTCGGCAGGCTGCCGGTCATCAGGTGCCGCATGACGAGGCGGTCGAGGGCCTCGTAGTCGCGGGCGGCGATGAGGGCGGACTCGGCTTTGGTATCAATGGTGCGGACTTTGTCGAGGAGCCAGAGGAACATTTCGCGGCTGTGGGCAAGATGCTTGGTGGAGACGGCCTTCTTCTGGGGGCGCATGGCCTTGACGTCGAGGCCGACCATGTTGCCGTCGCGGCCATAGCCGCCGAGTTCCAGGACACGTACCTGGTTGTAGGCCCGCCGCAGGTTGACCATGCCAAAGGCACGGTCCTGGTCGAACTTCGGGCCGTTCTGGTCGTTGAGGTGGACGCTCCAGAGCTTGCCGACGCTGAGGGCGAAGGCCATTTCGTCGGAGGGGTCGAGGCCGGCGAGGATGCTGTGGGCGCTCTCCATGTTGGCGCCGACGCGGGAGGGGTCAATGGTCATGTAGGAGATGGCGACGGCGTGGCCCATGGTGGGGACGTAGGCGTGGTCCATCGGCTCGTTGGGCTTGGGCTCGATGAGGATGCGAATGCCCTTGTCGTAGTCGAGCATCTGGTTGATGGCGTCCACCTGCTTGCGGTAGGCTTCGATTGCGTTCTTGGCTTCGCGGACATAGGTGCCCTCGCGGGCGAGCCAGAGCACGATGTCGCGGGTGCCGATGAGGCGGGCGATGTCAATGGCCTTCTTCGAGCGCTCGAGGGCGTAGCGGCGGTCGGCGGCGGAGTTGGAGGTGTAGGCGCCGTCAATGCCGCGGGGCGTTTCCCAGAGGCGTGGGGCGACGAATTCGGCGACGATCCCCGCGTTGTCGAGCCGCCGCTTCATCGCCTTGGCCGCCTTCTCGATCTGGGCGGGGGACTTGTCGTCGAGGTCGGGCACAGCGTCGTCGTCGTGGAACTGCATCCCGTCGAAGCCTAGCTCCTTGAGCATCTTGATCTTCTGGTCGAAGTTGAAGCTCTTTCGGACCGGCGGCCCGAAGGGGTCGGCGCCCTCGTGGATGTTCCACGGCCCGAAGGTGAAGCGGTACTTGGTCCGGCCCTGCGCGTCCACGAACTTCGACATCACACGCTCCTTTGCTGATGAGGTCTGTAGTGCGGGCTCCAGCCCGTCCCGTAGCGCCAGCGTCCCGCTGGCCCTATGCCGCCGGGACGGCGGCGCTACCCAGAGACGGCCTGAAGGCCGCACTACGAACTGGGACAGGCGAGCCGCCCGTCCCTACAGCCGCTTGGAACTGGGATCACTTTGCATGAATCGGGCGGCAGAGTCAAGTGGCAGGAGGCGGAACTTGCGGATGAAGGCGATGGACCGAGTTGGTGTTCTTGTCTTCATTGCCCTGCCCCTATTCGCCTGCCCATTGGCTTTTCGGGCGTGGGAGAAGAGTCTGGCAGGGGAATGGGGGCAGGGGAATGAAGAGGGGAGCAAGAGCCGGCTATGGCTTCAACTCGGATGCGAGGCGCTCGGCGGTGCATTGGCGGATGAGGGTTTGGCCGACTGGGTGGCCTGGAGGAGCCAATAGCCCTTGGCCTCGCGGCGGGTGAGGCCGCGGAAGCGCTTGGACAGCGCGTCGGCGAACCAGGCGGGGTCTTTGGTGACGATGAGGATGCGGCCGGCGGGGAGGAGGACCCTCGCCGCGGTGTCGAGGAACATCTCGGCGATGCGGTAGTTGCCGTAGTAGGGCGGGTTGGAGAGGACGAGATGGAATCCTCCGCCTTCGCTCAGGACAGGGCCGGGGCGGACGTCGCGGAGGGTGTTGCCGGTGAGGAGGGTGGTGCAGCGTTCCTGGAGGCCGAGGGCGGCGGCGTTTGCGCTCGCGCACTCGATGGCGCGGGCGTAGGAGTCCACGAGGGTCACTTGGGCCTCGGGGCAGCGGAGCGCGGGGATGAGGCCGAGGAGGCCGGCGCCGCAGCCGAGGTCGAGGAGGCGAGGGACGGGGGACGAGGGGCGAGGGGCGAGGGAGGGGGGGCCAGCGACGAGTGGCGAGTGGCAAGTGGCAAGTGAGCAGAGCGCAGAAGCGAGTGCTGGGGAGGCGAGGAGTGCGCGGGTGCCGGGGTCGAGGCGGCCGTGGGAGAAGACGCCCGGGCGGGAGAGGAATGAGAGAATGCGGCCGCCTTCCCTGACGGTGAAGGTGCGGCTGAAATCAGGCTTGCGGGGGCTTGTAACGGACCTCGCGAGGTCCGTAACAGGCTCACCGCCACCGCGGCAGGGCGAGGGGCGGTCCGGGGAGGGCGACGCGGCGCCGCCGGTGCGGCGGCGGGCGATGTAGGCGACGCCGCTGCGGCGGGTGGGGCCGGGGAGGGTGGTTGCGGAGCCGAAGAGCTCGAGGACCTGGGAGCGGAGGAAGCGGTCGGAGCGGTTGTCGGTGCTCGTGAAGAGGAGTCCGCCCGGCTTGAGACACCTGAGGGCGAAGGCGAGGCGCTCGAGGAGGAGCTCCCTCACGCCCGCCATGCTGAAGGGCAGGGCCACGATGTCCCAGGGGCCATCTGGCGGGTCGGGTGCGATGGCGAGCTCGGGGGCGAGCTGCTGGTTGCGCTGCGTCGTCTCCCGCGCAGCGTCGAGGTCCCAGGCATCGTCGAAGTGGCAGTGGACGCTGAGGTCGGGGTTGAGGGCGCGGAGAGCCATGCCCGCGAGGGCCTCCGCGCTGTTCACGGCGAGCGCGGCGCCGCTCCGCCCCTTGGGCAACGCGTTCAGCAGCGCCTCCTCGCTGGGATGAACGCCCTTGCGCGAGCGGACGACGAGCGCGCCATCGGCGAAGGCTTGCCGCCGCCCGCCTTCGCAACTGCTCCCAAGCTGAATCTCGTTCATCAGCAACGGGCGTCCTGGCTTCGGGGGGATTGAGGCGCCCTTCGCCACCCGGGCCTCCCGGTGTTCGTCCGGGCTCATGCCTGCTCGGGGACATCAGGCGGCAACAGGGGGCGAACGGCTTGCAGAAGGCATCGGGCATCGAGGACAGCCTGCCGCGCATCGGCCGGGCCGACGTGCTTCGTCACGCCGTAGTCGCCCACGTCGCGCAGCGCGAAGAGCCAGTTGTAGATCTCGCCGACCTCAGGAGGCAGTCTGCCCGGCTTCACGTAGGCCTGATGGAGGTGAGCGCGCACGCCCGTGTGCTTGGAGAAGCTCTTTCCGTGGCTGAGGAAAAGGGCAGACACCGCGTAGAAGACAGCGTAGTAGGCACGATTGGCGACGGAATCGTCATGGCCTTTCCCCAGCAGGTCCTCGGCGGCGCGGAGTGTGCCTGACGCCCGTTGCCAGAGGTCGGCGATCTCCTCGGCGTATTGGGTCATACTGGCAATCCCTCCCTCTGGACGTTGCGGTAGAGTCGGCAGCCCCCCTGTCGGTACTCGTCGGCTTCCGCCGGCATCACCGAGAACTGGCGGGCGGCTTCCAGTTGCACGGGGTAGAGCGCGTGGCAGATACGCCGCAGCTCGGTTCCCACCGCGACCGGGCCGTCGAGGAGCACGAGGAGGTCCACGTCGCTCTCCGCCGTGTCCTCTCCTCGCGCCGTGGAGCCGTAGAGGATGACGCCCTTCAACCTCTGTCCGTAAAGGCTCTCCAGGGCAGCGCGGCATCTTCGCAAGATAGGGTCGTTGGGCCTCATCGTCGCGGGTCCTGGGCTCCCACCTTTGATATGTTACCACGTGGGCGGCGCGCCTTCAACCGGCGCTTGGTCTCTTACCCGCATGACGGCGATGTTGCACTTGAGGGTCTTCTTGAAGGCGCCTGCGAACTCTTCTTTGGCCACGAGGCCCTTGGAGATGGCGGCCCGCACGCGGTCGGCGCTGGGCGAGCCGATGAGGGAAAGGACGGGCGCAAGGCGGGGCTCGACCTCCGCGAGGTGCTTGCGGAGCTTGGCCATGTCGGGCTTGAGGACGTGAACGTAGCGTTCTCCGAGCCGCTTCTGGAGGAGGGCCGCGTCGTAGTCCACGCGGACCTCCCGCGAGTAGCGCACCCTGAGGGGGCAGCCTGCAACCACTGGGAACCAGAAGAGGCCCCGGAGGTCGGCCAGGTGCGCCGCCAGGATGTCGCGGAGCTGGTCCTTCTCCTCTTCGAGGCGGTGCGCCTCCTGCTGGATTTCGAGATAGCGGCCCAGGACCCTCTCGATTTCGGGCGTGAGCGGTGGCTGCGGGTTCATTCCTGAAGTCCCTCGTGGGTTCCGCGTCGTTGTCCCAATCCCCCATCGCGTGCCACGATACCGAGGTTCCCGCCCCCTGTCAAGCGGGCGCGCCGCTTGCCCCAGGACGCGGTGATTTCCGGGACGGGTTCCGGTATAATGATGGGTGTTCGGCGGCGAGGACGTGTGGAGGGGCATGGGGTTGAGCCATGGGCAAGCGGGTGTTCAAGACAAGACTCGTTCGGCGCGGGGAGGACGACCGGAGCTTCGACCGTGAGTTCTGGCAAGAGCTCGGCCCCGAGGCGATCTTCGCTGCCATGTGGGAAATGGTGTCAGAGGTGGACATCCTGAGAGGGAAAGATGGCGATCAACCCCGACTTCAGAGATCTGTTCATCGCCTTCAACGGCGAGGGGGTTGAATACCTCCTCGTGGGAGCACACGCGGTCGGCTACTATACAGAGCCACGCTATACGAAGGACATGGACCTCTGGGTCCGAGCAACGGCGGACAACGCGCAGCGGGTCTACAGGGCGTTAACTCACTTCATGGGCGAGCCGCCTTTCGACGTGGCGGCTACTGACTTCGAGAACCCAAACATAGTGTACCAGATTGGGGTTGCTCCCAATAGGGTGGACATCATCGTCGGCCTGGAGGGCATAGACTTTGAGGC
>VGYW01000231.1 GCA_016872875.1 Planctomycetota bacterium
GTGCAGGATGCGCCCGTGCTGGAGGCTGAAGCAGTGGCTCTCGGGGTCATCCTTGGACTTCTCGTTCACGCGCAGGACCCCGTAGAAGCTGCGGCTGAGGGAAACCCCGCCCTTGAGCGTCCTGTCCGCATCCTTCTTCAGGGCCACGCCGAGGGTGACCAGGAGCGCCACGAACGCGGGCGGGTAGAGGCCGACCCACCAGCGCGTCTGCCAGTGCCTGTGCGGCTTGCGGTCGGCCCAGAACGCCGCCATCGCCAGCGCGCAGCAGAGCCAGAGGCCAACGTGCAGCTCCAGATAGGCGGGAAAGATGCGCGGCGCCACGAGCGACACGAACACCCCTCCCACCGCCCCGCCGAGCGCCGACATCAGATAGAAGGACGTCAGGTGCCGCGGGTGCGGCTTCAGCCGAACAAGCTCCCCGTGGCAGACCATGCAGCAGACGAGGAGCGTGAGCGAGAAGCCGACCACCTGGCCGATGATCGAGACGTTCACGTCCTGGTAGAGCATCCAGGGCACGCCGCCGAGCATGAGCGAGACGGGCTCGGGGGCCTCGATGTCGCTCCCCACGAAGCCCGTGCCCGTGACAAACCTCCAGGCGAACTTCGCGATCGGCGCGGCCTTCTCGAGGTCGGGCTCCTTCGGCTTCCCGAAGACGCCGAAGCCGGCCTTCACCGGCACGTTGGCCACCTGGCGCACGAGCTCCATGCCGCCGAGCGCCACGAAGAGGAGCACCCACCAGAAAATCCGCGGATACCAGCGCGTGCTGTGGAAGCAGAGGATGAACGACAGGAGGTAGACCGTCAGCGGCAGCACCCAGAGGAAGGGCACGATGGCAACGTCCGCGCACATCTGGTTGGTCACGGCCAGGAGCACGAGGGAGCCGCAGGCCGTGAGCGCGACCCAAAGGACACGTGAGCCGACGCCTGGCGTGTCCTCAGCCAGCGCCGCCTCCTCCGCGGGCTGCCCCTCCTGGGCGGCAGGCTCCGGCGCTGGGGGGGCGGGGGCCTCGCGTGTCCGCCATGCGCAGAGGGCGCCCACAACGGCGAACAGCACGAAGCCGCCTGACCAGAGCCAGCCCTGCGTCCTCAGCGAGAACGCCGGCTCCACCAGGAACGGATAGCTCACGAGAGCGAGAAGCGAGCCGACGTTCGAGAGCGCATAGAGCCGATACGGCGAGCGGCCGGGATGAGCCACGCTGAACCAGGCCTGGAGGAGCGGGCTGGTGGTCGAGAGCATCAGGTAGGGCAGGCCAACCGTGGCGGCGAGGAGCAGGAGGATGCCCCAGGTGGGGTCGGCGGCGGCGCCCGGCTTCCAGCGCGAGCCTGGGATGATGGGCAGCGTGGCCAGCGCGGCCACGAGCAGGGCGGTGTGGATGATCGCCTGCTTCCGTTGCGGGAGCTTCGTCCGCAGGAAGTGGGCGTAGGCGTAGCCCGCCAGCAGCAGCACCTGGAAGAACAGCATGCACGCCGTCCACACCGCCGGCCCGCCCCCGAACCACGGCAGGATGATCTTGCCGATCAGGGGCTGGACCTGAAAGAGGAGAAAGGCGCCCAGGAAGATGGCGAGGGCGTATTGAAGCAAGGCCAACTCCTACGAGTAGAGCAAGGCAAGACGCGTGACTCGTGACGCGTGAGAAGAGGGGCCGCGAGCGGCGAGCTACGAGCTTCGAGCCTGAAGCCAGGAAGCCGGCAATCTCCCTCTGAAGCTCGCGGCTCGTGGCTCGAAGCTCGCAGCTTTGCTGTCACGCATCACGCATCACGCGTCTTTCCTCGGCCGCCCGCACTCCGATGGGTCGCCCCTCAGCTTCGCGAGTCCGTGCGGCAGGGCGGGCAGAAGCGTCTCGAGGTTCTCGGTGGCCCCCCGCTCGGAGCCGGGGAGGTTCACGATGAGCGTCTTCTTGCGGATGCCGGAGGCGCCCCGCGAGAGCATCGCGTGGGGGGTCTTGGCGAGCGAGGCGGCACGCATCGCCTCGTCGAGGCCGGGCGTCAGGCGGTCGGCCACGGCGCGGGTCGCCTCAGGCGTCACGTCGCGCGGCGAGAAACCAGTCCCGCCCACGGCCACGACCAGGTCGATGCTGTGGCCGTCGCAGTAGTGGCGAAGCCGCTCCTCGATCTGCGGCCGCTCGTCGGGCACGATCTCGGCCGCGAAGACGTGCGCGCCCAGCCTCTCGCGCAGAAGGCCCGCGACGGCTGGGCCGGCGGTGTCGGCCGCCTCGCCCCGCGAGCAGCGGTCGCTCACCGTCAGCACGACCGCCTGAATGGTCGCGCGCGCGACGGCGCTGAGCACCTCCACGGGGTCGCCGGGCCTCACCTCGCCGCCCCGGAGCACGCGGGCGAACAGGCCGCGGCGCGGCATAAGGCAGTCGCCCAGGCGCTCGAAGACGGTGCAGCGGTGGCCGTGGCACTCCTTGCCGATCTGGGTTATCTCGAGCTCGGCCTCCGCCCCGAGGCGCAAACGGCTCCCGAGGCCCAACGTGCCGAAGTCGAGCCCGCTGAGGAGGACGTTCTCGGCGAAGGCGCCGGGCCGCAGGTCGGGCAGTTGCGCGCGCCAGGCCTCCGCCTCCTCAGCCGACAGCAGGCTCACCTGGCGGTGCCACGCCCCAGCGTGGGCGTCGCCCTCGATCCCTTGCCCGGCCACGAACACGGCCCGTTCCACGGCCTCCTTCGGCTCCCCCTTGGACTTGCTGGTGCAGAGGGCGACGACGTGGATCATGCGAGTGCGGCCCCCACTGCTGACGCCAACCGAAATCCTAGATCGTCGTCGTTGTCGTCGTCGTCCTCGTCGTCGAACGATTGAAGGGCAAAGGCCACGAGATTCGACGACGACGACGAGGACACCGACGGGCACGAGAAGCGGGGAAAGAAGGCGGCTGCCAGGAATGGGGGGCATACTCGGATCATGCCGGCTGCTCCCGTTTCCATGCCCCCGACTTGCCGCCGGACTTCTCCAGCAGGCGCACGCTGCGTATCTCAATCGCCTTGGAGAGCGCCTTGCACATGTCGTAGACCGTCAGGGCTGCCACCGCTGCCGCGGTCAGCGCCTCCATCTCCGCCCCCGTCTTTCCCGTCAGCGCCGCCTCGCTGCGGATGTGCACCTCCTCCCCGCGCAGCTCGAGGTCCACCGCCACGTGCTCCACGGGGAGCGGGTGGCACAGGGGGATGAGGCTGCCCGTCTGCTTCGCCGCCTGGATGCCCGCGATGCGGGCGGTCTCGAAGACCGGCCCCTTGGCCACGGAGTCGGCCCGAATCGCACGGGCGACCTCTTCGCCCACGCGGACGACTGCCTCGGCCAGCGCGCGGCGCCGCGTGGCGCCCTTCTGAGAAACATCCACCATGCGCGCCTCGCCCCCCGCGCCCACGTGCGTCAGTCTCGCGGCCTTCGCCCGCACTGGCCTACTTCCCAACAAGCCCCAGGAACTGGAGGAGGAGCTGGATGCCCACGGCCGCGATCACCAGGGCCATCAGCCCGATCGGCACCACGGCGGCCAGGTACAGAGCCCAGTCCTTCGGACCCCACTTGCGGTCGTCGGAGAACTCGTTCCCGCACTTCGGGCACTTCACCTGATGGCTCGGCATCCCTGGGTTCCTCCTTTCTGCCATGCTCAGTATAGGCGAGAGGGGAGAGTTGGTCAACTGCGGCGGCCTCTGATCGTCCTCGTCCGTCGTCTTCGTCCCTCGTCCTCGATCTTGCGGACACGCGCGGAAGAGAATCGAGGACGAGGCCGAGGGACGAGGACGAGGACGATTGGGAAAGAGGGCAAACGTGCTTGACAAGCTGGCTATGCCCGACTACCCTGAACGCTCACTCAGGAGGATTGGCCCATGAGCTTCTGCAAGTACTGCGGAGAGTGGCAGGTCTACGTCAGCAGGTCCGAGCCATGCAAGAAGTGCGGGAAGGACCAGACCGACCCGACCGAGATCGCGTGGTACTGCGCCGGCTGCGGCAAGTTCGAGTACCTGGGCACCGACAAGGAGCTCTGCTCCGCCTGCGAGCGCAAGCAGCAGCGCCCGCCTTGAAATCGGAGTGGCTTCCGGTATACTGCTTGCACCTGCCGCGCCGCGTGGCGCGGAATCCGTCCAACCCGCCGAGGCCAGGAGGCAAGCGCGATGGCAGACCCGCAAGCGGAACTCAAGGCGTTTCAGCCAAGGCACAAGTTCTTCGTGGGCATTGATTCGGATGGCTGCGCCTTCGACACGATGGAGGTCAAGCACAAGTATTGCTTCGTCGTGGCGGTGATGCAGGCCTTCGGGCTGGCCGCACTCGCCCGCATCCTGCGCGACGTGTGGGACTTCGTGAACCTCAACTCGAAGTCGCGCGGCTGCAACCGCTGGCACGCGCTCCGCGCGACGATGGAGCACCTGATCGAGCTTTCGCCCTACGAGCGCTTCAAGCCCTTCCTCGCCGCGCACCTCGAGGTGATCAAGGACTTCATCAAGGCCTCGGAGCAGGACAAGCGGATTCAACTGAGCAACGAGGGGCTGCTGCTCTACGCTGAGGCGAAGCTGAGCATCCCCGCCGCCCAGCTCCTCGCGCAGTGCATCGTGGCAGATAGCGTGGGCGTGGCGGCCTCCGAGATGGGCCGCGCTGTCGTCAAGGCCGACGCCTCGCCCGAGACCTGTCTCGTCCGCCTCATCTACTGGACCCACCTCGTCAACGGCCTCGTCGAGCTATACGTCTACGACGTCCCCCCCTTCCCCCACTGCCGCAGGAGCATCGAGAAGCTCGCGGGCGTGGCCGACATCATCTGCGTCTCCGCCACGCCCGTCGAGGCCCTCCGCCGCGAGTGGGAGGAGCACGACATCGCCCGCCACGCCGCCCTCATCTGCGGACAGGAGCAGGGCAAGAAGGAAGACCACCTCCGCATCGCCGCCAAGGACAAGTATCCCCCCCACCGCATCCTCATGATCGGCGACGCCCCTGGCGACCTCAAGGCCGCACGCCTCAACGGCGCACTCTTCTTCCCCGTCAACCCAGGCCACGAGGAGCAGTCCTGGCAGCTCTTCTTCAATGAGGCCTGCGGCCGCTTCCTCGCCGAGCAATACGCGGGCGACTACGCGGCCGCCCTGATAGAAGAGTTCGACAAGTATCTCCCCTCCACGCCGCCGTGGGAGGTGTAGGCTAGGGGGCGCAGCCTCACCATCGCGCCCGATCGGTCGAGTCAATCGAGTCAATCGAATCAATCGAATCAATCGAGTCAATCGAATCAGTCGAACTGGTCCGTTCGCCTTTGCCCCAAGGGTCGAAGGCCCAAAGACATGCAGGCATCTTCCCCCTTCTCCCTCCTCGGCCGCCGCGCGCTCGTGACCGGCGCCAGCCGCGGCATCGGCCGGGCCTGCGCCATCGGGCTTGCCGAGGCCGGGGCCGACGTCGCACTCGTCGCACGCGACCGCGCGGCACTCGAGCGAGTGGCGGGCGAAGTCCGCTCCCTCGGCCGGCAGGCCGCGGTGCTCGTTACGGACCTCGCGAGGTCCGTTAAGGCCGCCGGCGTCGTCGCGGAGGCCGAGAAGGCCATCGGCACGATTGACATCCTCCTCTACGCCGCGGGGGTCACCAGGCGTGCGCCGGCGGGCGAGGTCCAGCCCGAGCAGATAGACGAGTGCCTCGCGGTGAACGCCAAGAGCGCCTTCGCCATCGCCCAGGCGGTCGGCCGCAGGCTGCTCGCCGAGCACAGGCCGGGCTCGCTCATCTTCATCGCCTCGCTGATGTCGCGCGGCGCGCGCCCCACCACCATCCCCTACGGCATCTCGAAGATGGCCCTCACCGGCGTCGTCCGCGGCCTGGCCGTCGAGTGGGCGCCCCACGGCATCCGCGCCAACGCCATCGCCCCAGGCTACGTCCGCACCGACCTCGCCAGCGTGGTCTACAACGACCCCATGCTCCGCGAATGGGTCACAAGCCGCATCCCCCAGGGCCGCTGGCAGGAGCCGGACGACTTCGCCCCCATCGCCGTCTTCCTCGCCTCCGACGCCTCGCGCGTCATCACCGGCCAGATCATCTTCGCCGACGGCGGCTGGACCGCGGCGCTGTAGGAGCGGTGTTTGGTGTTCGGTGTTAGGTGTTCGGGTACAGAACACTCGACACTCGCCACTTGGCACTTGCCACTCGTCCCTTCAGTGAGTGACTCTTTTTGGACATCTGGGTGACGAAGTTTGGACATTTGGCAAGGGAGAGGGGGCCTGCAACTCCCCTCCCTCTCAGGGAGGGGGCAGGGGGTAGGGGGAGGGTCGGAGCTTGTGTCCCACCCTCACCTGCCGAGATGGCAAGCCATACTCCCGCGCAAGTGGCGCTGGACTTTTCGCCCGGACTTCGCTATCCTCATAGCCGGTCCCGCGTCCCTCCAGAGCCGCACCGCCGCGCTTCGCGGGAGAGGAGAAACCTGCATGCCCGCCCCCAAACCCTCCGCCCTCGTGGACACCCGTGTCATCTACTGCGGCGACAACCTCGACCAACTGAGCAAGCTCCCCGACGCCTGCGTGGACCTCATCTACATTGACCCGCCCTTCAACTCCAACCGCAACTACGAGGTCTTTTGGGGCGAGACGCGCGAGAAGCGCGCCTTCGAAGACCGCCACGCCTCCACCCAGGCCTACATCGAGTTCATGCGCCCCCGCTGCCTCGAACTCGCCCGTGTCCTCAAGAACACCGGCTCCTTCTACTACCACTGCGACTGGCACGCCTCCCACTACGTCAAGGTCATGCTGGACCAGATCTTCGGGGAGAACCAGTTTCGAAATGAGATCGTTTGGAGGCGTTACGGGGCCCATAACGACTTCGGACAGGGGTCGAGGCACTACGGCCGTGTTCACGATATTCTGCTCTTCTACACGCGAGGCGACGACTACACGTGGCATCAGCTCTTCATGCCGCTCGACCCTGAGTACATTGAGAAGACATATAGGCATGTCGAACCCGGCACCAGCCGTAGGTTCACAACCACACCCCTTACGGGTCCAGGTGGGAAGGAGAAGGGGAATCCTGTCTTTGAGTGGAAGGGGCATATCCGCGCGTGGAGGTATGGCAAGGAAACGATCGAGAAGCTGGACAAAGAGGGCCGGCTTTATTACTCGCGGACCGGCTATGCCAGGCAGAAGTTGTACCTGGATGAATCCAAAGGTGTTCCTGTCCAGAGCATGTGGGCAGACATTAAGTCCCTGTCCGGCGGCCACACGGAACGCCTGGGTTATCCTACCCAGAAGCCGCTTGCCCTTCTGGACCGGATCGTCAAGGCATCGAGCAACCCGAACGACATAGTCCTCGACGCCTTCTGCGGTTGTGGGACGGCGCTGGTGGCGGCGGAGAACCTGGGGCGTCAGTGGATCGGCATTGACATCTCGCCCACGGCCTGCCGGGTGATGGCGAAACGCCTGCGCGACGTCTGCCACCTGAAAGAGGACGATAAGCTGCGCCTCATCGGCCGCGGCTTCGTCGTCCGCGACCTGCCCTGGACCGAGGGCCAACTGCGCAAGATACCCCCCTTCGAGTTCGAGAACTGGGCCGTCATCGCCCTCGGCGGCATCCCCAACAAGGCCCAGGTGGGCGACCACGGCATTGACGGCCGCATCTATCCCGTCGCCGCCATGCCCAGGAAGGTGGGTGGTGGCACAGGCCTCCGGCCTGTGTCTGCCACAGGCGGGACGCCTGTGCCACCGGAAGAGGCAGGCGCACCCTCGCAGGCCGAACTGGGCTTCATGGACCTCTGGTATCCCATCCAGGTCAAGCAGAAGGACCGCGTTGGCCGGCCCGACATTGACTCCTTCGAGGCCGTCATGGTCCGCGAGGAGCGCACCAAAGGCTTCTTCGTCGCCTTCGACTACTCCCGGGACGCCCTGGCCGAGATCGACGCCTTCTTCCGCCGCTCCGGCAAAGCCATCGTCGCCCTCACGGTCACGGAAATCCTCGATGAGCAGATTGCGATGAAGCTGGTCTGATGCGAACGGGAGATTGTCGTCAGCGCCCCCGACGGGGCCGAGATTCAGGCGGACCTTGGGGGCATTGGATCCCGAATGGTTCCGGGCCGAGGATCACATGAACTCAGTCCTCTGGGCCTTGGACAATGACCTCGGCGGTGCAGCCTTTGAGCGCCTGTGTACAGATCTGCTGTACAGAGAAGGATATCATGATATCGTGCCCATAGGGGGTCCGCACGACCGCGGCCGCGATGCAGAGATACGGACGTGGAGAGGAAGCAGCGCGGCGAGCCACGTAACCTTCTTCCAGTTCTCGCTCCAGAAAGACTGGGAAGGCAAACTAAAGCGAGATCTGCAAAAGGTCAATGCCAGCGGTCATAAGGTTGACCGCTTCATTTTCGTTACAAGCCAAAGAGTGACCGGAAGCAAAAGGGACCAGCTATCGGAGTCAGTGGCGCGGCGATTTGGGTGGGAACTGATCATCCTGGATAGGGAATGGTGTCGCACCCGCCTCGAGGTGGCCCACCCCGATCTGGCGGTTAAGTACTTCGGTCTCGCGCTCCCGCCACAAAAGGAATCGCCGCTAACGGGTTGCACGCCAACAGTACCTGCCGGCCGGTCCGGACAAGGCGCATGGTCTCTCTTCTCGCAACAACGCTTCGAAGAGGCAGCCATCGAGTTCAAGCGCGTACTCGCGGCTAACCCGCTTGACTTGCAGAGCTTGAACGCCCTATCATGGTGTGAATACGCTCTTTGCAGGTACGACGAAGCAATGATAAGCATCGACCGTTGCATCAAGGCTGGGGGCAAGAACCCTCCGAGCATGAGAATAAAGGCTTGCATTCTGGCCGAGAGTGGCTTGAGAAATGGGAGCAGACCCAACCTCGTCCTCGCAAGGGACATCTTCCGCAAGATCGCAGCGAGAAGCTCAATCTGGGCGGACCATTACAATCTGGCAAACACACTTGCGGAGCTCGGAGATCTTGATGGCGCGCGTCGGGAATTCCTGACCGCTCTTGCCGCCAAGCCCGATGAGGCGCGGGTTTGGAAGAACCTTGGTTCCGTTTACTTCCGCATGCGGAATCATGAAGAGGAATTGCGTTGCTACGATCGGGCGCTGGCAATCGAGCCGAGGATGTCCGAGGCCCTGATTAGTAAGGGTGTGACCCTTCTGACCGTCTTCAGCAGGCCCAAGGAATCCATCGGTCTCATTAGGCAGGCAATCTCTTCGGACGCCACCCTCAGGTTGGCGTGGCCGCACGCATGGTATTGGCTGGGGGTGGCTTTGGTAGGATGCGGCGAACTGGAGGGGGCGCTTGCAGAGATCGAAGCTGGTTTGGGCATTGCCCCCGACCACCGTGGGCTCTTGGACCTGAAGGCTCGGGTCTTGAGCAGGCTCTGGCGCCGCGAGCCGGGATTCGCCCAGCAAGCCCTGGAGTTCTTCGAGTTCAGAACGGAAGCGTTCCCAGAAGACTCAGAGAGTGCGGGCGAACTCGCTCGCTTGTATGCGTCCACCGGCCAGCAACAGCAGCTCTTCAGGATCCTGGCAAAGTACCTGGAGTGCGAACAGGACCAGGTGGCAGAGGCAACTCGCTTGATGGCAGAGAGCCTTGACCAAATCATCACAGCTGTGGGAGTAGTTCCTGCGTACAAGAGATTCCGGGAGAGTAGCCCGATTTCCCACTATCTCGAGACCATGCCTAAGGAAGGCATCCATCCAGAGGCAGACTTCGAGGCCGTCATGTTCTGTGTCTGTGCAGTTCCGTTCGGCATCGGGTACGCAACGCTTGTCGGGATACCATTGCCAGAGCGGGAGAAGGCATTGGGAGGGGTGTGTCTCTCGATCTTTCAGTCACTGAGGCAGTCGATGCCGCGCCTTGCGGAGAAGCTCGTGACGGCAGACGAGCTTCTAACAAAAGAACAGAGGATCAACGCCATGGCGAGTGTCGTTGCCGGATGGCCCTATATCGCTCTCATGGAATACAGCAGGCAAACTGGCTTCCTTTGCGGGGTCTTGGGTTTGAACGACCGCCAACTGAAAGACCAATTCGGGATTCTCGATCTCGGCGCATTTCCGAAAACTATTGCTCTGGCGGTGGTTCCCGGTCTGAATCGGAAGCTCAAACTGTTCAAAGAGTAGCCCACTAAGGCGGATCGTCCGGGCACCTTTACGGCGCCTCTTGCGCTCTTCTCTCATTCGGACCGGGTGCTGGCTCTCGTGGTAGCCCGCGAAGGCGGGCGAGGCCAGCCGTAGCCCAGGGCGAGTCTGCGAGCCCTGGCATCGCAGGGGCTCACGGGCTCACGGGGTCAGACCTCAATTTTCTATTTTCTTTTGTGCGCGAAGCGGCGTCGAGCGCTCGCGGGGTCAGACCTCAATTTTCTATTTTCTTTTGTGCGCGAAGCGGGGTCGAGCGGCCGCAGTCACGACAGGCTGACGCACGTCCTCGTGCCCCGTGAGCTGCTTTTCTCTGCGTGCTCTGCGCCTCTGCGTGAGGTCGTTTGCTTTGGCTGGGACGCTTTGATCTGGCTCACCCATCGAGATAGGATGGTGCGGGTTTTCCCATCCGCGGCCATCCGCGAAATCCGCGGTTGATGCTCTTCTCTGTGGTTTGCTTCTGTGCTACAAACGTCCAGAATCGTGTCTTTCGCAAAGAAATCCGGGAGAAGAGGGATCGAGGACGAGGACGACGCCGAGGACGAGGACGATTCCCGGCTGTCGTCTGTCATCTGTCGTATGTCTTCTCTGGCTGCGGCTTGCCGCGATGGGCCCTCTGCGTCCTCTGTGGTGAGGCATAGCCTATGGCCAAGCTGCCGCGCGTGGCGGTGATGTTCAGGCTGGCGGGGGCGGACTTCCGGACGCGGGGGTTCCTCGCCGGGATTCACCGCTGGGCGGAGGACCACCCAGGCCGGTGGGAACTGGTCCATGATGCGTCCCCACAGACGCACCTGGGGGACTTCCAGGGCGTGCTGGGCCGCGGGTCGGAGGTGGTTCTGGCCGAGGCGCGACGCCTGGGCGTTCCCTATGTGGCCGCCGCACTCGTCCCCGGCCGCTCCGTGCTCCTCAGCATCCTCAACATCAGCCAGCCATCCGTCTCCGTCACGAATGCCACCGGCACCAAGCCCGATGGCACGCCATACATTGACCTGGCGCTGTATGCCTCGGGTGGGGTCCTCGATCCCGCAGAGGCGGTCAACGTGGCCATTCGCTTCGCAAACCCATTGCGGCGGAGCTTCACTTTCGGCCTCATCGTCGAGGCATCGGTCTGAGGATGGCGGAAATGCACTTGACACCACAGAGGCAGCGTGCTATCTTGAAAGTGACCTTGAAGCCGGCTGGGCCGGCGCAGGTCGCCTTGCGCGCTGAAGGGTCTGTTGGCATGAGGTCCCTTACAAGACGCTTTGCATTCGTCCTGACCCTCTGCCTCGGCACCACCGCGCTGTCCGTCGGGATATACAACCCCGACTTCAGCGAGGGTCTGAGCGGCTGGACCACCTACGGCCAGGTGAGCGACGGCACCGAGTATTACGACCCCGACATCGTCCGCACCGACGGCGGTTACGTCAGGCTCGACCTGGGGGCCGTCATGGACCGGATAGGCGACACCGACGTCCTGATTGCCTTCGACCTGCTCGGAGCGATTGACGGCTTCGCCACGCAGGTGCGCATAGACAACGTGACGCTCATCCCCGAGCCGGCCACGTTGGCGCTTCTCGCCCTGGGCGCCCTGGGCATCCTGCACCGGCGCCGACGTCCCCGCTGAGACAGAAGGAGTCCCCCCAATGGCAGGCCCAGACGACACGGAGAGCCTACAGCCCGAGCCGCAGCCCGTGCCAAGAGGCCCGGTCCTCAACCTCCGCGAGCACGACCTCAAGACCGCCTACGCCAACACCTGCGTGTTCGTGAACACGCGCGAGGAGTTCATCCTCGACTTCGGCCTCGCCCTGCCCGCGCAGGGCACCCCCGACCGGCCCCAGATCAACATGCTTGTCAGCACGCGCGTCATCATGAACGTCCCGGCCGCCAAGCGCCTCGCCATCGCACTCTCGCAGGCCATCCAGCGCTACGAGAACACCTTCGGCGTCATCCCCCTCGAACAGCGGCCCATCCGCGCCCCCTGAGGAGGGCCGGCCATCGCCCTGACCCCACGCGACAGGGGAATCCTCCGCCGGCTCGCCGCGCGAGCTCGCCATCGCCCGCGGCTGCCGCATCGAGCTTGTGATGAAGGACGTCCACACCCTCGGCAACCAGCCCGAGCGCCTGCCCCGCTGGGTCGCCCTCGCCCGCGAGGCGGTTGACGACGTGGCTTGAGGGGCTTGGGGTCACTCGCGCGAAGCGTCGCGCCGGCTTGCTGTGCGCCGCATCCTCTCGAGTTCCTGCCGCAGCGGCTGCCAGTAGGCCCGGTCCTCGTCACGTATGCGCCGCTCTTCCTCCCCCAACTCCCTTTCGAGCGCGTCGTTGCCTTCGCGCGCCGCCGCGGCAAGCCAGGGACGGGTGGCGACTCGCGCCGCTGCGCCCGGGTACGCCGCGGCCAGCTCCCTGAGGTACCCAGGCGTCCGCAACTCCGCCAGCCACCACGCCACATCCTCATCGGCGGCCCCGGCTTTCCGGGCCAGGTAGTCGCCCTCGACCAGCCTGCGGACGTGGCCCCAGTCCTTATCGCGTTGCGTCTTCTTCGACTGCACCAGGTCGCGAAGGGAGAGAATCGGGACCTCGCCCACGCCGGGGAGCTCCACCTTGCTGCGCCGCTCCCACAGCGCGGGGAAGGGGTCGCAGCCGCGCAGCACCGACATCACGTCGAGGCGGACCCCCGCCGCCTCGGAATGTCGGCAGCGGAAGTGGCACGCGTGGCCCCGATGGAGCGCGGCCGGCTCAAGGGCAGGCACGAACACCTGCTCGGCATCCAGCTCGCGCAGCGCCCGGCGCAGGGCGTGGAGGTTCTCGTCCGAGAGCAGCACTACGATGTCCGCGTCGCGGCTGAACTCAGTCGCGCCGTACAGAATGCAGGCCTGCCCGCCGGACAGGAGGAACCGCACGCTGGAGTTCCTCAAAGTCGAAAGGACTTTGTGAATCGGGTTCTGGGTCAAGGGAGCCCCCCATGCCCAAGTAGAACTCCCAGAGCTTGGTGGACCACGCCCACCGCTCCTGAGGCGTCATCGCCGCCCACTCGGCGGCTTCATCCACGAACTCGTCGCCTCTTGCCGCCATTGCACACCTCCCGGTCTATTCTACACACCTGCCACGGCGCGTCAAACCCGGCGCCCCTCCTGCAAACGAGCTTGACACAGGCTCCCGCAGGTGTACCATTGGGAACGCGGGGCGGCTCAGCGACACTACCGAACGAGGGTCATCAACCCGGAGCGATACGGGCCATGAAGACGCTGATCCAAGTGCTTCTGCTGGCCGCT
>VGYW01000232.1 GCA_016872875.1 Planctomycetota bacterium
GGGCTCTACGCTGGCGGGGCCTTTTCCCAGGGCTCCCTTCGGTCGCCCTGGGCTACGGCTCAAACGCCCCCATTCGGGGGCTAAACCCCAGCCCCCAGAAGATGTGGGCAAAGATCAGGGCGAAGCCCTGGGAAGGGAGCGATGGGTAGCCTAGCCCTGAAGGAGCGTACTACGTCGCCTGGGCACCGCATCCTGCCTATGGCGCTAGTACGCCCCTACAGGGCTGGATCTGGGCGCCCGCCCTTCCCAGGGCTTCGCCCTGGGCTGCTATAGTACGCTCCGTTCGGAGCTTCGGAGCCGAAGGACATCACCAGAATCGTGGGCCATGCTCTGAGGGAATCTCCACACAGGCCCGGCGGGAAACCCGACATGGCTGTGTGAGCCTTCCGGCCGGCTGCGGCCAGCCCTGCGCGGGACGCCCGCGTAAGCCGCGGCGCAGCGGCCACTTGCGGCGCGGCCGAAAATCCGTGCTTGACGGCGGGGCGCGGCATGCTATGATTGGCACGCCGCTTGCTCCTGGCCCCGTCAGTGAGGGAGGCCGAGGAACTGGGGCCTTGAAAGGAGGCATGTGATGAACCTCGGAAAGTCGTTCGCTGTGGCGCTCGCGGCGCTCCTGGCGATCTTGCTGTGCCGCGTGGCGTGGTGCCAGGAGGGCGAGGCGGACCCCGCGGCGGCCAAGGGGCGGCCCTTCCGCCCAGGCGCCGAAGGCAGGCCCGGCCCGGGACTGGGCGGCCCGCGCGAGGGGATGATGCCGGGGATGGACATCCCGGCCGCCCGCGAGGAGATGCAGCGCCACATGGCCGCCATGCGCGAGCTCATCACGGGCCAGCGCGACCTCGCACAACAGGTCGCCGCCGAGGCCAAGGCCCTGCGCGACAAGCAGACCCCCCAGGCCGAGATTGACCAGGCCCTCGCCGCCAAGTTCGGCGCACAGGCCGACGCCCTCGCCGCCACGCTCGCCGACGAGTTGGCGAAGCACCACGAAGCCCTCGCCAAGCTCTTCAAGGAGAACCGCGAGCAGACGCTGAAACAGCTCGCCCAGAGCATCCTGCGGCGCATGGCCAACCGCGAGGCCGGCCCGCGCCCGCCCTTCGAGAAGGGCGAACGCCCGTTCCCCAAGGACAAGGGCTTCCCCCCGAAGGGCAAGGACTTCCCGCCAAAGGGCAAGGATGCCCCGCCGGAGAACTTCTGACCCCGTCGTGCCTCGGAACTCGCCCCCCTTCCGAGGCGGTCCAACCATTGGGCGCCTGGCCTCGAAAGGAGGACTGACTTGAGGAAGCACCTCAGAGCGCTCAGCTTGTGCCTGCTGGCCGTGATGGCCGTCTCGGCCTCGGGCTGTTGGCGGCGTGCCAGGTGGTGGAGGCGGCACCATGCCGGCCACGGGCCGGGACCCGTGGTCGTCACGCCCCCTGCGCCTGGCCCGGTCGTGGTCACGCCACCGACGCCTGGCCCGGTGGTCGTCACCCCGCCGGCCGATGTGATCGTGGTCGCGACCCCGCCCCCGCCGCCGCGCGTCGAGGTCAGGCCCCCGCGTCCACACCCTGACCACATCTGGTGTGATGGCCACTGGGTCTGGCGCGGCGGCCGGCACGTGTGGGTGTCCGGCGTCTGGAACGCTCCCCCGCGCCACGGCGCCGCGTGGGTCCAGCCCAGGTGGGAGAGAGGCCCGCGCGGCTGGCACCTCGCCCCCGGCCACTGGCGCTGAGCGCCTCGTCGCCAGACCATCTCTGTGTCCGAGAAGCCTCCCGCAGGCCCCAATGCCTGCGGGAGGTTTCTTTTGGGGCCGGCTGGGTCAGTGCGCGGGCGAGAATCGGCGGGGGAAGGACCGGTAGCCCTCCAGGCTGAATGGCTGCGTGCGAGCGGCCCAGGCGGGAGCATCGGGCAGATCGCTGAAGAGGCAACGGGCGGCAGCCGCGCGCGGGAGAAGGCCATCTAGGCCGACGACCACGGTGCGAGCGTCCGCGCCCTCCCCCACACGCCGCACTTCCGCCGCGGGGATGCGGCGAACGCAGCCGCTGCTCTCGTGCGCGCCATCGAGCGCCAGGACGAACTTCCGCGTCTCCGGCAGCGGGCAGCGGAGCACTGACGGGTCGTTGAGCCGGATTGCCTCGACAAGGTTGGCGACCATCTCTGGGCGGCCGTCGTCGGCCGGGCACGATTCTGTCGAGCCATCGGCATAGGCCACCTTGGCCCCCTCCCGCATGCTCCAGACCACGTGCCCGCGCTCGGCCTCGAGCTCGATGATGGGGCCGAAGTTGGCCTCGGAGCAGTGGCTGGCGAGGAACCAGGCGGTCGGCCCCTCGGCGGTGCGGATTTCGATTGCCGCGGTGTCGTGCGACTCCACGGGGCCGGCGGCGTAGAGCTCGGCTCGGACGGCGGTTGGCGTGGCAAGGCGGCCAGGCTCGGCTGAGGCCAGAAAGAGCATGTTAGTCACCTGGTGCGCAAGGGCGTTCATCGCGGGTCCATCGAGGACCCAGGTGTCCTTGAGGCTGAGCTTCCCCGCCCAGTCGGTCCGCGTGTAGTAGGCGCGGGTCCGCGGCCAGCCGGCGTGGCAGACGAGGGTCTTCACGCGGCCGAGGCGGCCGGAGGCCACGCGGTCCTTGATGAGGCGAATGTCGGCACAGTGGAGGGCCTGGAAGCCCACGGTGCAGAAGCGTCCCGCGGCGTCGAGGGCGGAGAGCATCGCGTCAATCTCCTGCACCGTTGCGGCGGGGGGCTTCTCGACGTGGACGTGGCAGCCGGCCCGCGCCGCGGCGATGGTGAGCGGGGCGTGGGACGGGATGCCCGTGGCGACGTAGACCGCCTCGCACCGCCCGCGGAGGGCATCAAACATAGCCAGAGGGTCATCGAAGAGCTCCACGCCGTCCGACGACAGCTCCTGGGCTTTGTCTGTGAGTACCGACAGGCGGGTGTCGGCGGCGGCGACCAGCCGACAGCCCGCCGTTTCCCCGACCTGGCGAATGAGCTGCACGAAGCCCCAGCCGTAGCCTCCGAAGCCGACAAGGCCCAGGCGAATCATGAAGTGTCTCTCCTGTGTTCGGTTAACCTCCCGAAGGTATTGGAACCTTCGGGGGGGTCGGGCTTCACTCTCCAATGGCCTTGATGACGAGGGCGAGGACGATTGGGGGGCATTATGGCATTCATGGGCCAAACTCGCAAGGCACTTGACCTGCCGCGCCGATAGTTCTATATTCATGGTGTGCCCCGTACGTAGTTCCTGTTGCGGAAACTGGAAGGGGCTGCTGCCCCAATCACAGGCCAGAGGCCTGTGCCACCAAGCCCCTTGTCTTAGCGGTGGCACAGGCGTCCCGCCTGTGATGGGACGTTCCGCAACAGAAACTACGTAGTTTCTGTTGCGGAAAGTGGTGAGAGAACATCGTGCGGAAGTGGCCCGCCTCTCCGAGGCGGAATCTTGCCGCCCCGGAGGGGCGGGCCACTTCGGGCACCGCCTTGCGCGACTTTCCCCAACAGGAACTACGTATGGGGCGAGGATGACTGGATGGGTGGATGGGTGCCGGACACTCATCCATCCCTCCACCCATCCATTCATCCTCCTTGGTTGCGGCCCCAAGCTGCCTTGGGTGGAATCGCATGTGGCGTTCGGTGGTGAGCTGGCTGCTGGGGATCGAGCGCGGCGAGATCGCGCAGGGAACCGGGGTGCGCCTGAAGTTCGCTAGCCTCTGGCCAACGTGGGTGATTCTCCTCTTCGCGGTCGGGGCGGTGTGGCTGGTCGCGTTCCTCTACAGCCGGGAGAAGGGGACGGCGACGCAGCGGCGCAAGGTGGCACTGGCGGTGCTGCGGTGCCTGCTCATCGCGCTCGTGGCGGCGGTGCTGTTCAAGCCCATCCTGGCGGTGGAGAAGAGCGAGCTGAAGGAGGCATACGTCCTGGTGCTGCTCGACGACTCGCTCTCGATGCGGCTGAAGGACCGCTATTCCGATGCGAAGGTGCGCGGGGCGCTGGCGCGCGTGGCGGAGCTTGACGACGCGCGGCTGGACGAGCAGTCGCGCGCCGACCTCGTGAACAGGTTCCTCGCCAACCGCTCGATTGACCTCTTCGGACAGGTCTCGCGCCAGTGCAAGCTGCGGGTGGCGACGTTTGCGAACGACGTGCGCGGGGTTGATCCAGAGCTCGTAGTGCGGCCTTCAGGCCGTCTCGGAGAAGAACGGGCTAAAGCCCGCACTACGAACGAGGAGGAACGGGCTAAAGCCCGCACTACGAACGGTCCTGTGAACGAGTTGGTGGTTCCTCACGGGGACCGGACGCTGCTTGGTGCGGCGCTGCGGGAGATGGCGGAGGCGCTGAGGGGCCACCGCGTGGCCGCGGCGGTGGTGTTCACCGATGGGCGGAGCCACGACGTCGAGCCGACGGCGGTGGAGGTCGCCCGGCGCCTCGCCGCAATCCACGGCGAATCCTTCCCAGTCTTCGCCGTCGGTGTCGGGGCGAGCGAGGAGGGGAAGGACATCGAGGTGGTGCGGATACTCGCGCCGACCGCAGCCCGGAAGGACGACCAGGTGACTTTCAGCGCCGTGGTGTCGTCCAAAGGCTTCGAGGGGGAGGTGGACGTGTTGCTGAAGGCGGACGACAAGCTGGTGAGAAAGGTGAGGGCGCGCCTTGAGGGCGACGGCCCGCAGACCATCCCCATCCGCTACACGCCCGAGACGGCTGGCACCTTCCGCTTCAGCGTGGAGGTGCCCCCCGAGCCGGGCGAGCTGAGCACCGAGAACAACTCGGCCCGCCACATCCTCACGGTGAAGGACGCGCGGACGAAGGTGCTCTTCGTGGCCGGCCAGCCGAGCTACTTCTACCGCTTCCTCAAGAACGCCCTCGTGGTGGACAAGAGCATCCTGCTCAGTTGCTGGCTCCAGTCGGCCGACGCCGATTTCATCCAGGAGGGGAGCCGCCGCATCACCCACTACCCCGAGACGCGGCAGGAGCTCTTCGACTTCGACGTGGTGCTGTTCAGCGACGCAGACCCCGCGATGTTCCGCCCCGAGCAGTTGGCGGACTTGCGGGCGTTCGTGGGGCAGTTCGGGGGCGGGTTCATCTTCGTCGCCGGGCCGTTCCACCCCCCCGAGGCCTGGAAGGGCACGCCGGTGGAGGAGCTGCTGCCCGTGGGGACGGGCGGCCCGGCGCCCACGCGCGACCTGCTGGCGAGCCGCGCCCTCAAAGATGCCTTCCGCCCGCGCCTGACCGAGCAGGGGCGCACCCACGGCATCACCCAACTGGCCGACACGCCGGAGGAGAGCGCGAGGCTCTGGGAGGGCTTCCCAGGCACATACTGGTATCATCCCGTGGCAAGGGCCAAGCCGGGCGCGGTCGTCCTCGCCGAGCACCCCTACGACAGGGACGAGCGCGGCCCGATGCCGCTCATCGCGGTCGGCCGCTACGACCCCGGCCGCACGCTCTTCTGCGGCATTGATGGCACCTGGCGCTGGCGCTTCTGGGTGGGCGACGTCTACTTCAATCGCTTCTGGGTGCAGGCGATCAACTACGTCGGCTCCTATCGCATCCTGGGCGGGAGCCGCCGCATCCAACTCGCCACGGACAAGCGGGCCTACGCACTCGGCGAGCGGGTCGTCGTCCAGGCCCAGTGCCTCGACGACACGTTCCGCCCCCTCCAGGCGGAGGGCCTCGACGCGAAGCTCGAGAGCCAGGGCGCCGCCCCTCAGCCGCTGCACCTCTTGCCGAGCCGCCAGGGGCCGGGCATCTTCGAGGGCTCCTTCATCGCCGCCAGGCCGGGCAGCAGCATCTTCTCCGTCGCACTCGGCACCGAGCAGGAGTCCGTCAGCTTCGAGGTCCATCTGCCCGAGACCGAGTTCCAGCACCTCACGATGGACGCGCGGACGCTGCGCGAGGTAGCCGAGGCGACGCGGGGCGGCTTCCTGCGGCTCCACGAGGCCGACAAGCTCCCCAGCCTCCTTCAGACGGCGGGACAGGAGATCACCACGGAAGTGCAGGACCCTATCTTTGACGCCCCTCTGGTTGTTATACTATTCATGGGGCTGGTGTGCGCGGAGTGGTGGTTTCGGAAACGAGGGATGTTGGCGTGAGCAGAGCCATTTCGGATTTCGGATTTCGGATTGCGGATTTCAGAACCGCCATGCTGTACCTCTGGCTGTGGGCAGCTCTCGCGGCGGGAGGGACGGGGGGGGTGCCGAAGATGGAGATAAGCGAGAGGACGAAGGGGGTCGTGCTGTCGGGGCTGCGGTATCTGGCAAGGACGCAGAACCGTGACGGCTCGTGGTCGGGGAGCGGGGGCTACAGCCGCAACGTGGGGGTGAGCGCGCTCGCCTGCATGGCGTTCATGGCCAACGGCAGCCAGCCGGGCCAGGGCGAGTTCGGCGAGAACATAGACCGCGGCCTCGACTTCGTGCTGTCGAACGTGCGCCGCGACGGCTACATCGCGGCGGGCGGCGACTCGCGGATGTACGAGCACGGCTTCGCCGCGCTCTTCCTCGGCGAGGCCTACGGCATGACCCAGCGGCAGGACGTCGGCGACAAGCTCCGCCTCGCCATCGCACTCATCCAGCGCGCGCAGAAGCAGATTGACGGCGGCTGGCGCTACGACCCCAGCCCCGTGGCCGAATCCGACATCTCGGTCACGGTCTGCCAGATCATGGCCCTCCGCTCGGCCCGCAACGCCGGCATCAAGGTGCCCAAGGAGTGCATAGACCGCGCGATAGCCTACGTGAAGCAGAGCTGCCTGGCCGACGGCTCGTTCTGCTACATGGTGCGGAGCCGCACGCGGGGCTCCTACGCGCTCCTCTCGGCCGGCGTCAGCTCGCTCTACGGCGCCGGCGAATACGACTGCCCCGAGCTGAGGCGCGCCCTCGCCCTCTTCGAGCAGGACACCCCCCGCAACATCCCGCGCCGCGGCCAGATAAGCCACTACTACTCCTACGCCCACTACTACGCATCCCAGGCCGCCTACCACGCCGGGGGCCACTACTGGGACAGCTACTACCCCGCCGTGTGCAAGGAGATGGCCGACACGCAGGAGACGAACGGCAGTTGGCAGGACACGTTCGGCGAGGCCTACGGCACCGCGATGGCGTGCCTGGTGCTCCAGTTGCCCTACCAGTATCTGCCGATCTTCCAGCGGCTGGGTGCCGAGGAGGCGGCCCTGAAGAAAGGTAACGCTTCAGCCGAATGAAGTGGAGAGACGAGCATGCGCGTCAGAGAGAGCGAGAAGTTTGTGGTGCGGGCTTCAGCCCGTTCCCGGCGCGGGAGACGGCCTGAAGGCCGCACTACGAGCTTCCGCTTCATTCGGCTGAAGCATTACGAAGAAAGGAGAGGCCCGTGCCCCTGAATGAACTCACGCGGAAGCTCCGGGGCCTCAGGGGGCGCCTGCGCGGGCTGATCGTGCTCGCGGGCGCCAGCCGCTTCGCGCTCGCCGTCGTCGCCGCTCTGGCCGCGGCGTTCGTGCTCGATTGGACGGCGAAGCTGGAGACGCCTGGGCGCTTCGTCCTCCTCTTCGCCGCGATAGGGGCGTGGGCCTACGCGCTCATCCGCTTCCTCATCATCCCGCTGCGCGTGCGGCTGGGGGACGACGAGCTGGCGCTCCTCGTGGAGGAGCGCCACCCCGAGCTGCGCGACCGCCTCATCTCCACCGTGCAGTTCGCCAGGGCGCGCAGCGTCGAGCCCCTCTCGCAGGCGATGGTGGACCGGCTCGCGCACGACGCGCGCGACATGGCGGCGCCGCTGGACTTCCGGGACGTCGCCTCGGCACGCCAGCCGGCCTACTGGGCGCTCGCCGCCGCCTTCGCCCTCGCCGCCGCCTCCGCCTACACGATCCTGTTCCCCGCCAACGCGGCGATCTTCGCCTACAGGTTCTTCGACCCCCTCAGTTCCGTGGAGTGGCCGCAGCGCACCCAGCTCGCGCTCCTGGCCTACGACAAGGACGGCCATTCGCTGCCCATCGAGGAAAACGTGGTCCACGTGCCGAAGGGCGAGGACCTGAACGTGCTGGTGCGTGCGGCGCGGTCGTCGGGCGCGCTCTGGCGCCCGCCACGCAGAGTCACCGCCCACTACCGCTACGAGGGCGGGAGCAGCGGCAGCCGCTCCGTGCCGATGGGCGACGAGGCGAGCTACCCGACCTGCTTCGCCACCGTCGCCGAGCCGTTCTCGTTTTACGTCACAGGCGACGATGCGACGACGCCGACGGTGCGGGTGGACGTTCGGAACCGCCCAAGGGTGGAGGACCTGCGCCTGACCATCCGCGCCCCAGCCTACACGGGCGAGCCCGAGCGCGTGCAGGCAGACGGCCGCGGGGCCATCGCCGCTCTCGCGGGCTCGGTGGTCCGCATCGAGCTCAAGTCGAGCAAGCCCATCGCGCAGGCCCCAGGCAGCGCCGCCATCGCCATCGAGGGGCAGCCGCCCATTCCCCTGAGCTTCGCCGAGACCGCGCCAGGGACGCCGCCCAACACCCGACTCGAAGGCTCCTTCACCCTCCGCGCGAACCAGAAGGAATACGCGATCACGCTGGTGGATACCGACGGGCTGAACAACTCGCCCCCCGCGACGTATCGGCTCGACGTGCGCCCCGACCGCGAGCCTGCCGTCAAGCTCCCCAAGCCCGGCGCGAGCAAGAAGGTCACGCCACGGGCCGTCGTTCCCATCCGCCTCGAGGCGGAGGACGAGTACGGCGTGACGCGCTCCCGCTTCGTCTATCGGCGCGGCGACGAGAAAGCCAAGCCGACCTCTCACCCCTTCCCCGACGAGAAGGCGCCGGCGAGGAAGGTCGAGCGCGCCCACGAGTGGGACCTCACGGCCCTCGCCCTCAAGGAGCACGAGCAGCTCCGCGTCCACGGCGAGGCTGAGGACGCCTACGCGGAAACGGTCGAGGGCAAGGCGGTCGGGCCAAACGTCGGCCGCTCGCCGACCTATGTCCTCACCGTCGTCAGCGCGGCCGAGATGGCCGCGGCCCTCCAGCGCCAGCAGCAGGAGATCAAGGAGCGGATAAAGAAGCTCATCGGGCGCCAGGAGGCCGAGAAGGGCACCGTCGAGCAGCTCCGCTCCGCCGAGAAGCTCGACCGCCGCAACGCGGCCGTGGCCGAGCGCGAGCAGATGAAGATCGCCGCCGCAGCCGAGGCCATCGCCGCCGAGCTCGAGGGCGTCGTGGCCGACATGAAGCACAACAAGGTCGGCACACCCGTGGACCAGCGCCGCGCCGAGGAGCTCGGCCAGGCAGTCAACCAGGCCGCGAAGAAGGACATGCCCGACGCCGCCCGCCAGATCGCCAGGGCGGGACAGGCCAACGAACGACCCGAACAGCTCCTCCACCTCGCAGCCGCGGCCACCAGGCAGCAACAGGTGGTGGACGACCTCCGCGCCGCACTCGCCAAGTTCGACCAGTGGAGCGACGTGGACGAGCTGGTCCGCGACGCCAGCGAGCTCCTTCTCACCCAGAAGAAGCTCAACGAGTCCACCGCCGACATGGCCCGCAAGCTCCTCGGCAAGCCCGAGGAACAGCTCACCCCCGCCGAGAAGGGCGCCGCCCGCTCCCTCGCACGCTCCCAGCAGGGCGCGCGCGACACCATGGCCGCCCTCGAAACCAAGATGGCAGAGGTCGCCGCGAAAATCCGCGACAAGGACCCCGCCGCATCCAAAACCGTCGAACAGGCCCTCTCGCAGGCCAGCTCCGACCAGATTCGCAAGAAGATGGACGACGCCGGCACCCGCATCGAGCAGGCCCGCCCCGCCTCCGCACTCCCCTCACAGGCCGAGGCAACGCAGGCCCTTGAGCGGCTCGTCGAAACCCTCACCAGGGCACGAAGCCCCCACCTCGCCAAGGAGCTCCGCCGACTCCAGCAGGAAATCCGCGAGAAGATGGAGGCCCTCGACAAGCTCCTCAAGGACGAGCAGCGCCAGCTCAGCGAGACCGAGGTGGCCAACCTCCGCCGCCAGCTCCAGCGCCTCCGCGAACAGCAGGAGGCCGCTCAGGGCGCCGCAAGCAAGGCTGATTCTCAGGCCGACCTCCAGAAGCAGGCCGCGCCCCAAGGCGAGCTCGCCAAGCAGGCCGAGGAGCTAGGCCGCCAACTCGAACGCCTCACGGAACGCTCCCCCGAGCACAAGGACCCCCTCGGCAAGGCCCAGGAGGCGGTCAAGAACGCCTTCGAGCAGATGAGCCAGGCCAGCAAGTCCCTCGAGAAGGCGAGCAAGGACGACGCGACGAAGGCCCAGGCCGAAGCCGGCCGCCAGCTCAAGAAGGCCGAGGAGCAGTTGGCAGGCCTCCAGGACAAGTTGGCCGAAGGCAAGCGGCAGCTCGAACGCCTCGGCGAGCGCTCATCCCAGCAAGACAAGACCGCGAAGGCCACAAGCGAGGCTTCGCAGGGCATCCAGAAAATGTCCGAGGAGGCCCAGAAGACCCTCCCCACCACCGCCAAGTCGGTCGAGCAGGCCAGCCAGAACGCCAACGACGCGGCCAAGGCCATGCAGGAAGCCTCGAAACAACTCGAAGAGGCATCCAAGCAGCCCGACGCCGGACCCTCCCAGCAGGAGTCCGCGCAGAAGCAGCAGCAGGAGTCCGCCGACCAGCTCAAGAAGGCGCGCGACGAGCTCGCCAAGGCCCACGACCAACTCGACCTCCAGCGCCGCGCTCAGGAGCTCTTCGAGCTTCAGAAGGTCCTCACCGAAATGCTCCCGCGCCAGGTCACTATCCGCGAGGGCACCGCCAAGCTCGACGCCGCCTCGGAGGGCGGCCAGAAGCCCCTCGGCCACGCACAGTCCCTCGCGCTCCGCGAGCTTGCCGACGCACAGGGCAAGCTCCACGAGGAGGCAGGCCAGGTCGCCGAACGCCTCGAACGCGAGCAGGTGCCCATCTTCCACTACGTCATGAAGGACGCCGCACGCCTCATGGGCGAAGTCCACAAACGCCTGGGCGACAAACAGGTTGACTGGCTCACCCAGGAGGCCCAGCGCGAGATCGAGCGCGACATCATGCAGCTCCTCGACGCCATGAAGTCGGAGACCGAGCGCCTCGCCCAGCAGCAGCAACAGCCGCCCCCGCCCGGCGGCGGCCCACAGGGCGGAAAGCCTCAGCCCCTCGTCCCCCCCGCCCAGCAGCTCAAGCAGCTCAAGACACTACAGCTCCAGGTCAACACCGAGACGAAGTCGGTCGAGATCGAGCGCGCCACGGGCGGCGCCCGCGAGCGCCTCCTCAAGCACCGCGCCGCCCGCCTCGCCGCGAAACAGGCCGAGCTCGGCAAGCTCAGCCGCGACTTTGGTGATATAATGGAGAAGGCGAAGGAGGGCGAATCCCTCGCGCCGCCGTGACCCCTTCTCCGGGGTCCTTGGCCGCGAGCAAAGGGGATGATTGGATGGATGGATGATTGGATGATTGGCAGACATTCATCCACCCATCCATTCATCCCCTCCTGGAACGGAGTGACCAATGATGAGAACCCGACACTTCGTTGTGGCCCTTACCCTTCTCGCTATCGCGGGCATCGTCTTCCCCAAGGAGGAAATCCTCCCCAGCAAGAAGGGCAAGAAGCGCGACCCCCGCGCCGCCGAGAACCCCATGTACGACGTGGCCGACGACATGGACACCGCCGCCCGCCGCCTCAACGAGGCCAAGACCGACGACACCACTCAGACGGTCCAGGAAACCATCGTCGAGAAGCTCGACAAGCTCATCGAGGCGGCCGAGCAGCAGAGCTCCAAGCAGCCCCAGGGCGGCGGGGGCGAGAAGCCTAAGCCCAAGCCCCAACCCAAGCCCACCCCCGACGAAGAACAGAAGCGCAAAGAACAAGAGGCCAAGGAGAAGGAGAAGAAGCCCGCCTCCGCCCAGGAACAGAAGAAGACCGACCGCCCCGGCCTGGGGCGTCCCGGCCAGGGCGAGCCTACCGGCCCCCTCCACACCGACGCCGAGGAGTGGGGCAACCTCCCCCCAGCCGTCCGCGACCAGCTCCTCCAAACCCAGGGCGAAGGCTTCCCCCTCAAGTACCGCGAGCTCCTCCGCCGCTACTACCTCGAGCTCTCCAAGCCCAGGGACTGAGCCCCCACCTCATCCCCACGCTGACAGGTTGGACCAACATGTTCAAGATGCTCACTTGTGCGCAAAAGGAGGTGAGCATCTTGAGACCACAGGCGCCGGGACGCCCGCCAAGCCATAAGGCATTGCTAGCGCAGCAGATATGGACTCGGTTCGGCCCCCTGACAGCTTTCCTCTCTCCGGCAAGATGCTCACCTGCCCCGCGAAGGCACTCCCAAGGTCGGCCGCTCCGGCCTCACCACCCCTGATTGGCGGAGCCCGGCATCGAGACACGGACGGTGGCGGACGGGTAGACGGCCAGGGGATACGGCTCGCTTCTCTGCGGGGAGGCGTGCCGAGCGATGAAGGCGGCAGCAGGAACCGGACCGGCCAATAGCCTCAGCCAGCTTCACCTCGCCGCAAGGCCCCGCCATCGCTGCACCCACGCACCCACCTTGCGCAGGAGCCTGTCCAGGAATCCCCGTGGGCTGCGATGCCCCTGCTGCGTTGCGTCTCCTCAGCGATCGGTGCCACCGTCAGGTGGCGCGTAGCATCGCCTGCGTCGCCGCGCCCTGCATCCGCCCCGCTGACGCCGGCAACGCAACCGGCCGGGATTCCTGGACAGGCTCCTGGCACCACAACGCCACTTCATGGAGAGCCGACCCGAACAGTGGTCATTCTGAGCGTTGGTCGCCTCTGGGCGACCGAAAGCGAAGAACCTCTACCAACCCAGCTGTGGGCGCGAGTCTGGGCGTTTGGGACCGACTCACGGCTGGTAGAGATTCTTCGCTCCGCCCGCCCGCCGTACGGCGGGTGCGTGTCTAGCGTCGCGTCGTAAGGCTGCCCACCTCTCCCTTGGGGAGAGGTCGCCCGCCAGAGGCGGGCGGGTGAGGGTGCTTCCTGCCTGGTCCGCGGCAAGCCAAGCACCCTCACCCCAGCCCTCTCCCCGAGGGAGAGGGGGGATGGTCGCACCCTCGCTAAACAGGTACTTACGGCGGGCGGCTACGCTCAGAATGACACCTTGCGGAAACATCTGCTATGAGGCCGTTTGTCAAGCGCAAACTTCAGGATGAGGAACCAGGGGGCGCGGATCCGTCTGCTATACGCTCGCCGGCGTAGGGGCGATGTCCCGAACTCCGTTGAAATAGAGACGGCGGCCCGGGTATCCTGTGGTTGTATGAGATCACCGGACACCCTTGGTAAGGAGAGCCGCCGTGCAGGAAGTGTACACCAAAGAGCCGTCGCGG
>VGYW01000233.1 GCA_016872875.1 Planctomycetota bacterium
CCGCGCTTGCCCTGTCGCACCGTAGCCCCGATCGAGCTATTCCGCCTTACGCCCCCTTTCTCTCAGCCGGTTCCCCACCCCCTCCTGGCCTTCCTCAGCGCGACGAATTCCCGATTCCGCAGCCCTGGGTGTGCAGATAATTGCAGAGTCATATGACTCTGCAATTATCTTCCCGGAGCGCAGCGATCGGCAAGCTCATGGCCAGGGGGCCCGAACGGGCCGTCTGTTGTCTTGTCAGCCCGGCTTGGCAGGAGGCGGGGTGGGCCGACTGACAATGACAGCCTGTGTGCAGATAATTGCAGAGTCATATGACTCTGCAATTATCTGCACGCGGCTCGCGAGTAGCGGACGGGCCCCCGTCTCCGTTGCGCAGCACGGCGCAGAAGGCCCGGAGCGGCTCCTCGGGGTCCCCTGAGCATGCCCCCGCCGGCCGGGGTGGCCTTGGGACATGCTTGCAGAGCTATATGATTCTGCAACTGTCGTCCCAACAGTTAGCCCGCGTTTCTCACCAGCCCATACCCTTCGAGAAGGGAGAACGCCCTCCCCTTGTCATGCTGAGCTTGTCGAAGCACCTTTCAAGGGAGGGGACTCCGGCAACAGGGCGTGCTCTGTAGCGTCAGCGCGCTCGCCTGAGAGGTTCCTCGGCTTCGCGGAGCCTGCCCTGAGCGAAGCCAAATGGGCTCCGCTGGGAATGACATGGCTTCTGGCGCGCTGGTGAGAAATGCGGGTTAGTCCGGGCAGTGAATGGGCGATTCTCGGCTTCGGGCTGACCCGTCAACCGCTGCCTCCTCCCAGCCCATCGCGCGGCGCCCTGAGCATCGCGGACGCTTGGCCTCTTCTCAAGAACTGTCGGAAAAGGGCTTGCAAAGACGTGGCGGCGCGGTATAATCAGCAGCGCGGAGGCCGACCCGCTTGGGCGGAGCCGCTTCCCTCCCCGTTCTCCCTGTGTGTCCCCGCTTCTTCCCCAATCGAGTGGTCGCATGGCGCGGCTGGTCCAAAGAACCGAGCGGGGCGAGGCGGCCCACGAGCTGCTCTTCGGGAGCACGACGATCGGGCGCGGGCGCCTGAACGACATCGTGGTCGCCGATCCCGGCGAGCGGCGGCTCCACGCCACGGTGGTGGCCGCGGGGGGCAACCGCTACCTTGTTCGGGACCACCGCTCGCGCGGCGGGGTGAGGGTGAACGGGGAGCCGGTGCGGGAGCTGGGCGAGCTGCCCGACGGCGCGGTGCTTGAGGTCGGGCCGGCGAAGTTCGTCTTCGAGGCCGGCCGCGACGAGGCTGCCCCCGCGGAGCAGCCGGCGTCCAGCCTCGGCCGCGGCGTGGTGCGGCTCACGTTCGGCACGGCGGTCGCGCGCGTCTTTGGCTACGTGCGCGAGATGGTGGCCTATGCCTTCTTCGGGTGCTCCGGGCCTTTCGACGCCTACGTTGCGGCGACGACCCTGCCGAACCTGTTCCGCGACGCGCTCGGGGAATACGCCGCCGAAAATGCCTTCATGCCGGCGTTCAAGACGCTTCTCGCCCGCGGGCGCGCCGGGGCGGCGCGGAGGCTCCTGGGCGTCGTGCTCCGGTTCGTCGTCGTCACCAGCCTCGCACTCGTCGTGCTGGGCATCGTGTTCGCGCCCTGGGCGGTGCGGGCGGTGCTGCCAGGCTTCGTGGCCAGGTTCCCGCAGTATGTGGACCTTGCGGCGCAGTTGACGCGCTGGCTGATGCCGAACCTGCTGATCATCGCGGTGGGGGCGCTCTTCGGAAGCCTGCTGCTGGCCCAGCGGCGGTTCCTCCTCTACTCGCTCGCTCCGACGGGGACGAGTCTGTGCGCCATCGCGGCCACCGTGGCGCTGGCCCCAAGCCTGGGGGTGGGGAGCCTGGCCATCGGCTTCGTGGCGGGCGAGGTCCTGCACATGCTGCTCTGCGCGATTCCCTGTGCGCGGGGCCTCCGTGCCCCGCGGGGCAGAGACGCCCCGCCCACAGCGGCGACGCGGGGCGCGGAGGCCCCGCCCACAGCCGAGGTGCGCGCCGCGGTGCGCAGGGTCGCGCGCTCCGCCATCCCAATCGCCTTCGCCGCGGTGCTCACGAAGGTGAACTTCATCGTTGACCAGATCCTCGCCTCGACCTATTGCGCGTCGGCCGGGCGGATAGCGGCGCTCTACGGTGCGGCGCGGCTCCTCCAGTTGCCCTTCGGCATCATCGGGCTGGCGGTTGGCCGCGCGGCCTTTCCCACACTGATCGAGCAGGCGGCGTCGCAGGACGGCCGGGGCTTCTCGCGCGAGGCCGTGCGCGCGCTGCGGCTCAACATCTTCCTGCTCCTCCCGGCGTCGCTGGGCCTCGTGCTCCTCGCCGGGCCGTGCGTGCGGCTGCTCTTCGAGCGGCGCGAGTTCACCCCCGAGCACACGGGCTGGGTGGCCATCGCCCTGGCCTTGTATGCGTCGGGCCTGGTGGCGATGGGCGCGCGCACGGTGCTCTCGCGGGCGTTCTTCGCGCTCCTCAACACTCGGACCCCCTTCATGCTCTCCGCCCTCGAGGTCGGCCTCAACATCGTGCTGAGCATCCTGCTGGTCACCACGCCCCTGGAGCACGGGGGGCTGGCGCTCGGAACGTCCGTCGCCACCTGGGTGCAGGTGGTGCTGCTGCTGGCGCTCCTCGGCCGCGAGTTGCGGCGACGGGGCCAACGGCTGGCATTGGGCGGACTCTGGAGCGGCCTGTGGCGGATGGCGCTCAGTGGCGCTGCGATGGCGGCCGCGATGATGGCGTGCAGCGCGGTGCTGGGGCACCTGTGGGCCGGGGGCGGCCTCCTCCCCAAGCTCCTGGCCCTCGGCGTGCCGGGCCTGGCGGGCCTCGCCGCCTACCTGGCGGCCGCCTGGCTGACCGATTGCGACGAGCTACGCGGGCTGATCCGACGGCTGTGACTTGACAGAGGCACCCCATATTCCCACAATCATAGGCGCAAAGATGCGTGACGCGTGACGCGTGATGCAGGCCATCACTTCTGAGGAGACCATCGGTGAGCAGGATCGAGCTTTCGAGGCGTGATGTCATGAGGGGCAGCATTGCCGCGGGCGCCGCGTTCAGCATCCTGGGCGCGACGGCCAAGGGGCAGGGGAAGGCCTTCAGGGTCGGCATCATCGGCTGCGGGGGGCGCGGCAGCGGGGCCATCGCCCAGCACGTGGAGGCGGCGAAGGTGCTCAACGACACGCTGAACCTCGGCATCGAGATGCAGGTGGTGGCGTGTGCGGACTTCTTCAAGGAGCGCGCCGAGGGCACAGGCAAGCGCTTCGGCGTGCCGCCCGAGCGGTGCTTCGGGGGAGCGGACAACTACAAGAGGCTGCTCGAGGTTCCGCTCGACAACGTGGTGATGGCCCAGGCCCCGGCGTTCCGTCCGCCCCACTTCGCAGCCTGCATCAAGGCCGGCAAGCACGTGTTCATGGAGAAGCCGAGCGCGGTGGACGCGCCGGGCGTGCGGATGGTGATCGAGGCGGGCAAGCTGGCGAGGGAGAAGGGCCTGGTGGTCGTGGCCGGCACCCAGCGCCGCCACGAGCAGGGCTACAACCAGCGCTACCAGCTCATCAAGGAGGGCGCCGTCGGCAAGGTCCTCGCCGGCCGCGTGGCCTGGAACATGGGCAAGATTTTCCACAACACCCCGATGAACCCGACGAAGCCCGAGGACCTGGTGCGCGGGGGCAACTGGCAGCTCTGGATCGAGTTGTCCGGCGACCACATCGTCGAGCAACACGTCCACAACCTGGACATTGCCAACTGGTTCGTCGGCCGCCATCCCGTCTCGGCGGCCGCCTTCGGCGGCCGGGCGCGCCGCAAGGCGGGCAACATGTACGACTTCTTCAGCGGCGACGTGGATTACGGCGACAACGTCCACATCCACTCGATGTGCCGCCAGGTGGGCGGGTGCTGGGACTGGGTGGGCGAGAGCTTCGTCTACGAGAAGCCGGCGCCCGCGGGCTACAAGTTCCAGGAGCCCGTGCGCTACTCGGACATCCCTCAGAAGGGCGGGGCATACGTCCAAGAGCACATCAACATGCTCTACCACATCCTCAAGGGGAAGGAGCTCAACGAGGCCCAGAGCGTCGCCGAGTCCACCGGCGTCGCCATCATGGTCCGCGATTCCGCCTACACGGGCAAGATGATGAAGTGGAACGAGATGTTCGATGACCCCAAGGCCAACCCCGAAATCTACAACAGGGCCTGCAAGCCGTCGTGGGTGGACTTCGAGGAGGGCAACATCGCGTATCCCAAGGATGGCGATGCGCCAGTTCCGGGGACGGCGTGAGATCTGAGGATGCGTGACGTGTGACCCGTGACGCGTGATCAGAAGAGGCCCGACAAGGGGGTCTTTCCTGTCACGGGTTACGCGTCACGGGTCAGGAGGAGACCAGGAATGAGTCAGAAGACTCTTTCACGGCGCGACCTCATGAAGGGCGCCGTTGCTGCGGGCGCGGCCTTCACAATAGCTGGCGCCACGGCGCGCGGCCAGGGCAAGGCCGTCAAGGTGGCACTCATCGGCTGCGGCGGGCGCGGCAGCGGAGCGCTCCAGCAGCACGTGGAGGCCGCCAGAATCCTCAACGACCGCCTCAACCTGGGCATTGACCTGAAGGTGGTGGCGACCGCGGACTACTTCAAGGACCGCGCGGAGGGCACCGGCGGACGCTACGGCGTGCCGAAAGACCGCTGCTTCGGCGGGCCGGACAACTACAAGAAGGCCATCGAGAGCGACGCTGACATCATCCTGATGGCGCAGTCGCCCAACTTCCGCCCGCTCCACCTCGAGGCAGCGGTGAAGGCGGGGAAGCACGTTTTCATGGAGAAGCCGGCCGCGGTTGACCCGCCCGGCTGCCGCCGGGTGATCGAGGCGGGGGAGGACGCGCGGAAGAAGAACCTCCTCATCGTGGCCGGCACCCAACGCCGCCACGAGCGGGGCTACATCGAGACTGCTCAGGCCGTGGTGGAGGAGAAGGCCCTCGGCAAGCTGCTGACGGGGCGAGTCTCCTGGTGCATGGGCTGGATCGGCTGGTCGGCCAAGCAGCCGATCAAGCCGAAAACGCCCGGCGACCTCGTCCGCACCTGGCCAAACTGGGCGGCCCTCTGCGGCGACCACATCTGCGAGCAACACGTCCACAACCTCGACGTCGCCAACTGGTTCATCGGCCACCCGCCCAGGAGCTGTCTCGGCTTCGGCGGCTCCGCGCGCCGCAAGGCGGGCGACATGTGGGACTTCTTCAGCCTCGACCTCGACTATGGCGACGGGATTCACATCCACTCCATGTGCCGCCAGATAAGCGGGTGCTGGGACTGGGTGGGGGAGGAGCTGGTCTACGAGAAGGGGCGGACGAATTGCGGCGGGGGCCTGAAGCCGAAGGAGTCGCCCATCCCCGCCGAGCTGCCCTACGAGGACAACAACAAGCGCCAGTTCGGCGGTCACCAGCAGGAGCACATCAACATGCTCTACCGCCTCGTGAAGGGGCTGCCCCTCAACGAGGCGAAGAACGTCGCAGAGGCCACTGCGGTGGCGGTCATGGGCCGCATCTCCGCCTACACCGGCCAACGGGTCGAGTGGAGCGAGATGATGGTTGACCCCAAGAAGAACCCCGAGGTATATGACCTCACGCTGAAGCCGACGGCTGAGGATTTCGAGAAGGGCGACTTCCCGATGCCGAAGGAAATCCCCGAAAAGGGGGCAATCGCGGCGCCGGGGAAATAGCCCGCTTCGATCGGTCGGATCGGATCGATTGAATCGATTGAATCGATTTAGTCGAATGAACCCATCGCTTGCAACAGGAGGCCACACAATGGCGCAAAGCGTTGTATCTCGTCGCGATCTCATGAAGGGCGCCCTCGCGGCAGGGGCCGCCTTCACGATCCTGGGCCGCAGCGCGAAGGGCCAGGGGAAGAGCTTCAAGGTCGGGCTGATCGGCTGCGGGGGACGCGGCCGCGGGGCGCTGGCCGACAACTTCGAGGCCGCGAAGATACTCGGCTTCGAGGCCAAGTGCGTGGCCGTGGCCGACTACTTCAAGGACCGCGCGGAGCAGACGGGGAAGCGGTACGGCGTGGCGCCCGAGCGCTGCTTCGGCGGGCCGAAGTGCTACCAGGGCATGATGGAGAGCGACGTCGAGATCGTCCTGATGGGCCAGGCGCCGCTCTTCCGCCCGGTTCACCTCGAGGCCGCGGTGAAGGCGGGCAAGCACTGCTTCGTCGAGAAGCCCGTGGCCGTTGACCCGCCGGGCTGCCGCCGCGTGATCGCCGCGGGCGAGGAGGCGAAGAAGAAGGGCGTCATCATCGTCTCGGGCACCGAGCGTCGCCACGAGTGGAACTATCGCCTGACCCACCAGGCCCTCGTGGTGGAGAAGCAGCTCGGCCGCCTGGTCGCGGGCCGCTGCGCCTTCTGCATCGGCCACATGTTCCACCGAAAGCCCATCGAGCCGAAGACGGGCGACGATCTGGTGCGCTCGTGGCAGAACTGGATCGCACTCTCCGGCGACCACCTGGTCGAGCAGCACGTCCACGACATTGACATTGCGAACTGGTACTGCGGGGTGCCCGTGAGCGCGGCGGGCTTCGGCGGACGCGCCCGAAGGGCCGCGGGCGACATGTTCGACTTCTTCAGCGTGGACTTCGCGTATCCCGACGGCGTGCACGTCCACTCCATGTGCCGCCAGGTCAACGGCTGCTGGAACTGGGTGGGCAACGAGTTCTACTTCGAGAAGGGGAAGTCGAACGCCACGGACTTCCCGAAGCCCGAGCAGTCGCCGATTCCCGCCGACCTTCCGAACGCGAAGGGGAGCAGCCGCCAGGAGCAGACCGATCTGCTCTACGCCGTGAACAAGGGCCAGCCGCTCGACGAGGCGCGGGCCGTCGCCGAATCCTCCGCCGCTGCCGTCCTCGGCCGCATCGCAACCTACACCGGCAAGCTCACCCGCTGGAACGAGATGATGGTGGACCCCAAGAAGAACCCCGAGGTCTACAACCTCACGCTGAAGCCGACGGCGGAGGACTTCGAGACGGGGAACGTGGAGATTCCGAAGGAGGGGGATGTGCCGATACCGGGCGTCGCATGACGCGTGACGCGTGACGCGTGATTCAGAGAAGACCATGCGGGGGGCCTTTTCCTGTCACGCGTCACGCGTCACGGGTCCGAAGGAGACCAAGAATGAGCCAGAGGCCTTTATCACGGCGCCACTTCATGAAGAGCGCCATCGCTGCGGGCACCGCCTTCACCATCGTCGGCTCCACCGCACGGGGCCAGGGCAAGGCACTCAAGGTGGGGCTGATCGGCTGCGGGGGGCGCGGCAGGGGCGCGCTCGCCCAGCACCTCGAGGCCGCCAGAATCCTCAATGGCAAGCTCAACCTCGGGCTTGAGATGAAGGTGGCGGGCACGGCCGACTGGTTCAAGGAGCGCGCGCTGGCCGCGGGCAAGCCCTACGGCGTGCCCGAGGACCGCTGCTTCGGCGGACCGGGCGCGGGCAAGAAGCTGGCGGACAGCGACGTTGACATCGTGCTGATGGCCGAGGCGCCGGCCTTCCGTCCGCCACACTTCGAGGCGGCGGTGAAGGCCGGCAAACACGTCTTCTTCGAGAAGCCCATCGCGGTGGACCCGCCGGGGGTCCGCAAGGTGCTCGCACTCGGCGAGGAGGCGGCCAAGAAGAACCTCGTCATCGTCGCAGGCACGAACAGCCGCCACGTGAAGGCCATGATCGAGACCCAGGCGGCAGTGACCCAGGAGAAGGCCCTGGGGGAACTCCTCGTCGGCAGAATCGGCGGCTGCATAAACCACATGTTCGCCAGGAAGCCCATCGAGCCGAAGACCGCCGACGACCTGGTGCGGACCTGGCAGGACTGGATCGAGCTGTCGGGCGACTTCATCGTGGAGCAGCACATCCACATGACCGACCTTGCGAACTGGTTCGTGGGGCGCGTGCCGGTGAGTGCCTACGCCTTCGGCGGCCGCGCACGACGAAAGGCGGGGAACCAGTACAACTTCTTCAGCGTGGACTTCGACTACGGCAGCGGCGTCCACATCCACTCGATGTCGCGGCAGATGGACGGCTGCTGGAACTGGGGCGGGATAGACCTGGTTTACGAGAAGGGGCAGACGAAGGGCAGCGACGGCCCGAAGCCGCAGCAGTCGCCCATCGTGCCCGAGGTGCCCTACGAGGGGCCGGACGGCAAGCCCTTCGGCGGACACCAGCAGGAGCACATCCACCTCCTCTACAACCTGGTGAAGGGCAAGCCGCTCAACCAGACCCGCGACGTGTGCCTCGGCACCGCCGCGGCCATCATGGGGCGCGTGTCCGCCTACACCGGCCAACGCGTCGAGTGGAAGGAGATGATGGAGGACCCGAAGAGGAACCCCGAGCTCTACAACCTCACGCTGCGTCCCACGGCGGAGGATTTCGAGAAGGGAACCGTCGAAATCCCCAAGGAGAACGTGGTTGCCATCCCCGGCACCGACTCCGGCAGCCGGCCCCGCGCCCCCAAGGGGCAGCCGAAGGGGCAGCCGAAGAAGGGCAAGGCATGACGCGTGACGCGTGACAAGACGAAGGAAGCCTGGCTGCATTTCTGAATCACGCGTCACGAGTCACGCGTCCGGCATCACCAACCGAAGCAAGAGGAGACACAACGTGAAGACAAGTGGCGGAATGACAGGAGCTGCGGCCGCGTTCGGCACCTTCATGATTCTCGGCGCGACCGCGAAGGGCCAGGGCAAGGGCTTCAAGGTCGGCCTCATCGGCTGCGGCGGCAGAGGCGGCGGCGCGCTCGGCGACCACATGAACGCCGCGAAGCGCCTTGGCCTGGAGTCGAAGGTCGTGGCCACGGCCGACTGGTTCAAGGACCGTGCGGAGGGCCGGGGCAAGCCCTGGGGCGTGCCGCCCGAGCGCTGCTTCAGCGGCGGCGACGCCTTCAAAAAGCTGCTCGAGACCGACGTCGAGATCGTCCTGATGGCGCAGTCGCCCAACTTCCGTCCGCCGCACTTCGAGGCGGCGGTGAAGGCGGGCAAGCACGTGTTCATGGAAAAGCCGGTCTGCGTGGACCCGCCGGGCGCCCGGCGGATGCTCGATGCCTACGAGATCGCGAAGCAGAAGAACCTCAGCGTGGCCGCCGGCACCCAGCGGCGCCACTCGCGCGGCTACCAGGAGCGGGCGGTCCGCATCCAGGCGGGGGTCGAGGGCAAGATCGCCGGCGGACGCATCTACTGGTGCGGCGGAGCCCTCTGGTATCGGGAGCAGGGCAAGGAGCAGTCCGACGCCGACTACATGGTCGCCAACTGGGTCAGCTTCACCGAAATGTCCGGCGACCACATCGTCGAGCAGCACGTCCACAACATTGACATTGCGAACTGGTACATCGGGCATCCACCGGTGACGGCTGCGGGCTTCGGCGGCCGCGCCCGCCGAAAGACCGGCAACCAGTTCGACTTCCACAGCGTGGACTACGATTACGGCGAGGGCGTGCACATCCACTCGATGTGCCGCCAGGTCAACGGCACCACGGGCGCCGGCGGCGAGCACTTCGTCTTCAACAAGACCACCGCCGTGGCCAAGCCTGACCTCAAGGTGCCGGAGTTCGAGGAGATCGGCGGCCCCTACCAGCAGGAGCACGCCAATCTGCTCTACAGCATCCTCGAGAAGAAGCCCTACCTCAACGAGGCCAGGAACGTCGCCGAGAGCAGCCTCACCGCCGTCATGGGCCGCATCGCCACCTACACCGGCCGCCTCATCAAGTGGGACGACCTGGTGAAGAACAAGGAGAGCGAGTGGTATGCCTTCGCGTGCAGCCCGAGCGCGGAGGACTTCGAGAAGGGCACGGTGAAGGCGCCGCCCGACGACGTGTGCGCGATTCCTGGCAAGGACTGAGACCTCGGCACAGCCAGGCGGTCAGCGCGGGGGGAAGGGACCACAGGGACCACAAGGACCACAACGACCCAAAGAACATGGTAACCCATAGGACCCTGTGGTCCTTGTGGTCCCTGTGGTCCCTGTGGCCCCTCGGCCCCCTCCCCCCACTTGCATTCCCCACCCTCGTTGGATACACTGGCGGCCATTGGAGGCCCAAGCCCTACTAAGGAGGCAATCCTGTGGGCGAGCAGAAGAGCGGGGTTTCGAGGCGTGACTTCATGCGTGGCGCATTGGCCGCGGGAGCGGCCTTCGGCGGCCTGACGATCCTGGGCGCTTCCGCGCGAGGACAGGGCAAGCTGCTCAAGGCGGGACTGGTCGGCTGCGGCGGACGCGGCCGGGGCGCCGCCGTCAACTTCCTCGAAGCCGGCAAGTTCCTCAACACCGAGGTCAAGATCGCCGCCCTCGCCGAGATTGACAAGGCCGCCATCGAACAGACCCGCAAGCGGCTGACGGAGGACGGAAGCGACGTCCCAGAGTCCGCCTGCTTCGTCGGCTTCGACGGCTACAAGAAGGTCATTGACAGCGGGGTGGACGTAGTGCTGCTGGCGACGCCGCCGGTGTTCCGGCCGCTGCACTTCGACGCCTGCGTGAAGGCGGCCAAACACGTCTTCATGGAGAAGCCGGTCTGCGTGGACCCCGTGGGCGGCCAGCGCCTCATCGCGGCGGGCGAGGAGGCCACGAAGAAGAACCTCTGCGTCGTCGCAGGCACCCAGCGCCGCCACGACACCGGCTACCTCGCCACCAAGAAGCTCCTCGACGACGGCGCCATCGGCGCCATCTGGGGCGGCGCCGTCTACTGGTGCGGCGCTTCCTCCTGGATCAAGCCGCGACAGCCAGGCTGGACCGACATCGAGTACATCATGAAGAACTGGATCAACTTCGTCGAGATGTCCGGCGACCACGTCATCGAGCAGCACGTCCACAACATTGACGTGATGGTCTGGTTCATGGGCGAGGTGCCCACGCTCGCCGTGGCCGTGGGCGGCCGCGCGCGCCGCAAGACCGGCAACCAGTACGACTTCTTCAGCGTGGACTACCAGTTCGCCAAGAAGAACAACGTCCACATCCACAGCCTCTCGCGGCAGGTCAACGGCACCTGGAGCCGCGAGACCGAGGAGCTGATCGGCGACAAGGGGCGCATCCTCGCCAAGAGCGTCTTCCTCCACCCACGCAAGCGCGTGGACCTGCCGAAGATCGAAGGCCACGACAACGCCTACGTGCAGGAGCACGTGGCCCTCATCAACGCCATCGTGAAGGGGAAGCCGCTCAACGAGGCCCAGCAGGTGGCCGAGAGCACGCTGGTGGGCATCATGGGCCGCATCTCCGCCTACACCGGCCAGCCCGTCCGCTTCACCGACGTCTCCAAGCCCGACGGCACGTTCGGCAAGCTCGCCTTCTCCCCCACCGCGGAGGACTTCGAGAAGGGCCAGATCAAGCTCCCCACCGAGGAAATCCCCACCCCGGGCGTCCCCGAAGAGCCGAAGGCGGAATGATGGCGTGATGCGTGACCCGTGCCGCGTGAGAAGAGAAGCGGCGAGCCGTGCAACATGACAGCTCTGTCCAGGCTTGCAGCCCCTGTCTCGTCCGCTTGACAACACGGCTTGCAGAAGTATACTGCATGAGGGGATGTCAACTACCAGAGGGATTAGTGCCATGGAAAAGACCATCGCCGAGCTAGACGGAGCGCCACCGCCGGCCGAAGCGGACCCTGTGCTCATTCAGGCCATCCTGCTCGATTCCCAGATGGAAGACCTCGCCACGAGATACGAGGGAAAGTGGGTGGTATTCTACGATGGCAACGTGCTGGCCAGCGGCAAGACCGACGAAGAAGCGCTGTCCCAGCTCAGCGCAGAGCAACGAGCACTTCCTTTCGTCAGCCGGCTGATCGTGCTGCATGACGAGCCCTGTTACATGGGTGGCCCCAAGGGGGAATAGAGTGCGATTAAGTCTGCGCCCACCCAGGCGCCCTATCCTGCCCGAACCGATCCTGCCACATGGCATCCAAGTGGTCGGCGGGTTCCTTCCAGGGTGTGTTTACCACGAGGTGGGTGGTCTACCATTGGACGCCTTCATTGACACTGGCGCCGCGCGCTCCTGCATCCCATCCTTCATCACCAGAGACAACGATGGCAGGCAGTTCATGCAGGCCGTGGACTATGAGCGCCCCTTGGACTGGCACGGCAACAGGTCGGCGGCCCACGTCCCGATTTACGTCGCGTGGGTCACGTTCGTCGGCATGGGTCCCTTCAGGGTGAGAGTGTTCGAGACCAAGCACCTCTATTTCATCGTAGGCAGGGACCTGCTGGCCAACGTGCTCACAGTGCTCGATGGCCCATCTGGGATATTGGGTGTCCGCAAGACCAATGCCTTCGAGCGCTTCCTGCGGCGGCTGCTTCAGGCACCCTGAGGCATCCGGCCTATTGCTCTGAGACCTCGACGACGGCTCCTGCCTTGGCCGCCTTCCTTTCCACGCGCTTGCCGGAGGGGTAGAACTCGACGGCGAGGTCGGCGGCATCGCGGGGGCCGAGGCCGAAGTGCCGCTCGGTGGCAGTGTGGGCGTAGAAACTGTGGAAGCTCTGGCGGCCCCAGATGGCGACTTGCTCGAACCAGAGGAGCTTCTTGGCGTCGCCGAGGCCGCCGGCCTCGCAGACCCATATCTTGGCGCCGGCGGCGGAGCGGTTGCCCTTGGCGCCGATGGGGCGGATGCGGAGCCAGTTCTGCTTCGGCAGGCCGTTGCGGAAGACCTCGATGCCCTTTTCGCGCCCCTCCGTGCCCTTGCCGCACGCCACGACGTCGAGGTCGCCGTCGCCGTCAATGTCGCCGAAACAAAGCCCCTCGTCCACCGCCGACCAGGCGCCCGTGGGAAGGCCCCAGGCGTCGTTGACGGCCTCGAACTTGCCGCCGCCCGTGCCGCGGAGGACGTAGAGGAAGTACTTGCCGTTGATGATGATGTCGGGCAGCCCGTCGTTGTCGAAGTCGGTCACGATGGCCCCGCCCCAGTTGGTGTTGGCGATGCGCAGTTTGTCGGCGCCTGCGATGGCGTCGGGCCTGGGCGTGAAGCGGCCCTTGCCGTCGTTGAGGTAGATGAGGAGCTTGAAGGGGGCCTTCTCGCCCTCCACGCAGATGAGGTCGAGGTCGCCGTCGGAGTCGAAGTCGCCCACGCCGTGGATGCTGCCGCCGAGCTCGGCGAGGCCCGCTTCCTTCGTGGCGTTGGCAAAGCCGAGCTTGCCGTCGTTCAGGAAGATGCGGCGGCC
>VGYW01000234.1 GCA_016872875.1 Planctomycetota bacterium
TCGAGGCCCTCAATGCCATCCTCCAGGACGCCCAGCCCTGCCTCTACGTGCTGAAGGACTTCCACCCCTACCTGAAGGACCCCGTGGTCATCCGCCAGCTCCGCGACCTCTGCCACGCGCTACGCCGCTCCTACAAGACCGTCGTCCTCCTCTCCCCGCAGCTCGAGCTCCCGCTCGAGCTCCAGAAATCGGTCTCGGTGCTCGACCTTCCTGTCCCGGGCCGCCAGGTGATGGAGGGGCTGCTCGATGAGCTGGTCCGCGACGTGACGGCCAGCGGCAAGGCGAGCGTGGAGCTGACCGACTCCGACAAGGACCGCCTCGTGGGCGCCGTGCTGGGCCTCACGCTGGACGAGGCGGAACGGGTGTTCAACCAGGCCCTCGTCCGCGACGCGAAGCTGGACGCCAGCGACATAGACGCGGTGCTGTCGGAGAAGAAGCAGATCGTCCGCAAGTCGGGCCTCCTGGAATACTACGACCCGCAGGAGGACATGGGGAGCGTGGGGGGGCTGGACATATTGAAGGAGTGGCTGCGGAAGCGCGGCAAGGCGTTCAGCGACCAGGCCCGCGCCTACGGCCTTCCGCGCCCCAAGGGGGTGCTGCTCCTGGGAGTCCAGGGCTGCGGCAAGAGCCTCACCGCCAAGGCCGTCGCAAGGCTCTGGGGCCTCCCCCTCCTGCGGTTCGACATCAGCCGCATCTTCGACCGCTTCGTCGGCTCCTCCGAGAGCAACATGCGCCAGGCCCTCCAGACCGCAGAGTCCATCGCCCCCGCCGTCCTCTGGATAGATGAGGTCGAGAAGGCGTTCTCAGGCATCCAGAGCTCGGGCGTGAGCGACGCGGGGACGACCTCGCGCGTCTTCGGCACCTTCATCACGTGGCTCCAGGAGACGCCATCGCTGGTGTTCACCGTCGCCACTGCGAACGCGATAGAGTCGCTGCCGCCCGAGCTCCTGCGGAAGGGGCGGTTCGACGAGATCTTCTTTGTGGACCTGCCCGAGGTGAAGGAGCGCGAGGAGATTTTCGCGATCCACCTGCGGAAGCGGCAGCGCGACCCCAAGCAGTTCGACCTGGCCGAGTTAGCCGCGGCCACGGAGGGCTTCAGCGGCGCCGAGGTCGAGCAGGCCATCGTGTCGGCCCTCTACGACGCCTTCGACGAGGGCCGCGAGATGGGGATGAGCGACGTCGCGCGCTGCATCCACGACTCCGTGCCGCTCTCGGTCACCATGCGCGAGGGGATAGCGGCGCTGCGGGCCTGGGCGCGCGACCGCGCCCGCCCCGCCTCCAGCGCCCTCCTGGGCACCGTGGGCAGGGCGAGAATCTTCCCCGAGGCATGAATTCGCCACCCCACAACTGGGGGAACAAAACCAACCGCGCGGGCTCTGCTGCCTTGCTCCCGAAGGGAGCACAGTGGGTAGCCGGCGGCTTCAGCCGCCGGACTCGGGTGTCGGAACCCGCGAAGTCCCGAAGGGACGGCAGAAGGAGGCAGGCGCCCCCTTGCCGCAGGGCTCTGCCGTCCCTTCGGGACTGCGCGATAGGCGCACCCCGATCCGGCGGCTGAAGCCGCCGGCTACCCACTATCATCCCTTCGGGATTGCGATTTGGTCCCCTGAGTGGTACGAGAGAGTGTTACGACGAAGGATGCCTCGGCGACGGCAACTTGTCCCTTGCTTGCTGCACCAGCCATCGGGCGTCTTCCAGTTCCTTCTCCCACTCGACCTCGTCATAGTCCAGGTACGGGATGCCTTGCTGGCCAAGGAAGGGAATGAAGTCCCACAGGCTCATGCGCGCCAGCTCGGCGGCCTGCCCAAGGCTCAGGACCTTGCGGGTGAAGATGACAGCGGCCAGTTGGCGCAGAGCTTCCTCGGAGAACCGTTCCGCGGTGTAGCCGGCCATGCCCAGGGCCGCGCGAACGCTATCGGGCAGGTCGAGCGTCACAATCATGCTCATGGCCTCTTTCCCCAGTGCAATCCTTCCGCTATGATTCTACCAGCCGTGGGGCAGTGCTCCAAGACGCTTAACGGCGTTTCCGGCGGCTGCGATCCGCGCCCCCACCGACCTCGTGTCGGTGGGGCGAAGGATTGGCAACTAACGCGACGGCCCACCCCCCTTACCCCCCTCCCGCGCCCGCCGGCGGCGGGCGCGGGAGGGGGGTAAGGGGGGTGCTGGGGCTGTAGTGGTCAATCATCGCCCCACTGGGACAAGCCCAGTGGTGACGTGATCATGGGGCGCCGAGGGCGTAGAGGGTGGCCTCGCCGCGGACGTAGAGGCGCCGGCCGTCAGGCACCGGGTTGGCCACGAAGCGCTCCTGGCGCTCCGCCCAGTGGCCCGCCAGGATGGCGTTCTCGAGCTTGTTCTTGGCGAGCTGCTTGAAGGTGGGCCCCGGCTCGATGACGACGGAGCCACCGTTGTTCCCGAAGATGTAGATGCGGCCGCCCGCGAGCACTGGGCTGATGCCGATGCCGCGACCCGCCCCCTCGTTCACCCACTGGAAATGGTCGAGGTCGAGGAGCCTCTGGTAGACCACCTCGGCGGCCCGAACGTCCACCACCGTGAGGACGCCTGAGTTGTTGACGAGGTAGGCCAGGCCGTCGTGGACCAGCGGCGAGGCGAGGTGCCAGGGCATGTAATACTTCGGCCAGGCCGAGGTGTCGAGCTTCACCGCCCGCGTCGCCAGCTTGAGCGGGTCCGCGAAGGCATCGGGCAGCGTGTGGATGAGAAGCTGCATGCTCCCGCTCGTCGCCAGGAAGAGCGTGCCCGCGTCGGCCACTGGCGAGGCGATGCACTGTGCGCCGATGTAGCCACTTGGCGTGTAGACCACCTTACCGTCGCTCGCGCGGACGATGCTGTCGTTGCCGAGGACGATGACGGGCACGCCGCCGATGGCCGTGGGCAGCGGCGTGCCGTGGAAGAGGCCCGCCGGGTTCAGCCCCACGTGTGGCGCGACGGGCGTCTGCCAGGCGGGCTTGCCTGTCCTCGCGTCGAAAGCCATCAGGTCGCGCATGAAGACGATCAGCTTGCCATCGGCGAGGACGGGCGACGATGAGAAGCCGTGCTCGACCATCGGGCGGTTGTCCACCCGAATCCACTTGCGGTTGCCGTCCAGGTCGTAGCAGGCGGTCACGCCCGAGGCGAACCAGACCCAGACGTGCTGGCCGTCGGTCACGGGAGCGAAGCCGGAGTAGCCGACGTCGGGCGTCTCGCCCCGGCGGTACTGGGGGTTGCCCGCCTGGCGGATGGCCTGGTAGAGCTCCTTTTCGAGCTTCGCCTTCTCCTCGCACTGCTTGGCCGTGAGGGGGCCGGAGAGGAGCGAAGCATTGATGGCATCAAGCTTCGCGGCGGTTGCCGCAGCCTCCTGGCCGGCGGGGGACTTCCGCTCCTCGTCCGTGGCCGCGTCGAGGTAGCTGTTGGTGCGCACCCAGAGCACCTTGCCGTCCGTCTTGCGGAGGCAGAGCAGGTCGTGCGGCTCGCTGAGGAGGTAGAGGCGGTCGCCGGCGACGACGGGCGAGCCTACGCCCATGCCCGCGCCGTAGAAGCCCGGGTGTGCGCCGGGCAGCACCGTCTTCCACGCGATGCCCGTCTCCTCGTACTCCGCGGGCGGGCAGGCGTGGAGGATGGGGATGAGGAACCAATCGCCCTGCTCGCCCGGCGACGCCTTGAGCAGGATGCGGTTCCAGCCCTTTGCGAGGACGATCCTCGCCCTTGCGCAGAAGGGCGGGCCGGGCTTGCCGTTCACCACCACGCGCGCCCCGCCCACGTAGGTGAGGTTCAGGCGGAAGGCGCCGCCCGCCTCGGAGAAGACATTGGCGAAGGCGTATGCCACGCCTGTCTGCCGCTTGCCGAAGAGCGCCGCAAAGTCAAGGAGCGCCGCGTCAGCAGTCACCTTCTTCCAGGTCAGCTCGCCGGCCTTCTCGCCCTCGACGGGCGCAAGCTCGGCCTCTCGGGGGAGGGTGTCCTGCTCGACCTTCGCTCCTTCGGGCAGTGGTAGTGGGCCGAGGACCAGCCACTCGCGGGGAACGCCGTCGCGCATCGGCTTGCCTGCGATGCCCTCAGCGGGCCTCTGGGCCGAGTAGCGCAGTCCGTTCACGGCCTTGCTGATGCGCCCCCACGACAGTGGCGGGTCGGCGTTCGGATACTTCCCGCTGCCATCCCCCCGCCAGCCTTGGGTGGCGGCGAGGGCATGGGCGGACGCAAGCCATGCGAGAAACCCAAGTACACCGGCCAGAGAACGGGAGCCTAAGATGGCCCGTGCCTTGGTCTCTTGCTCCCGAAGGGAGCGCAGTGGGTAGCCGGCGGCTTCAGCCGCCGGACTCGGGCGCGACAACCACCGAAGTCCCGAAGGGACGGCAGAAATGGAGGCATGACCGCCTCCCCGCGGGGATCTGCCGTCCCTTCGGGACTGGGCCGCGGGTGCGCCCTGTTCCGGCGGCTGAAGCCGCCGGCTACCCACTATAGTCCCTTCGGGACTCAAGAGAGCGCTTGCGCGGATCTGTTTGTCTCCTTTGTCGCGGGGCGGTGCACTAAGGCGCATTGGGGCGGAGGAAGGCACGGATGAACTCGACTTCCTGCGGGTCGTAGGGGGTGAGGTCGCGGCGGAAGAGGTCGTGGTGCCAGAGCTTGGGCTCGGGGCCGCCCTTCTTCGAGCCCCAGGGCAGGTGCGTCTGGGTCTTCCCGTTCACCAGGCCCCAGTTGTAGCAGGCGACCTTCTCCTGTTTGAAGAAGGGGAGATGGGTCTTGGGCAGGCTGCCCATGCCGCGGGCCATCCACTCGGTGCAGAGGAGAGGCCGCCCGTGCTTGCGAAGGTTGGCGACTATGCCCTTCACGGCATCGAGGTTGCCGTAGTTGTGGAAGCTCACGACATCCGATAGCTCCAACTGAGCCTTGTTGAGGTCGGTGAGGGCGCCGTTCCAGACGCCGATGGTGAGTGGCTGGCTGGGCTTGGCCTTGCGCGCCCAGGCGAAGCAGGCCACGACGAGCGGCAGGCTCTTGTTGCCCATCCCGCTGGCGCCCGGCTCGTTGTAGAGGTCCCAGGCCACCACCCGTTTGTCGGCTGCGAACTGCCCCACGATGTCCGCCACGTACTTTTCCAGGTCTGGCCAGGCCGCCTTGTCGGCGACCGGCCCGTGGCCGGGGCTAGGGGTCCAGGCGGAGTTGTGGACGCCTGGCACGGGCTCGTCCTGCTTGCCGAGGTAGGGCTGCTTGCCGGCGAAGGCGCAGTCGTCGAAGAGCACGGGCATCGTCGTGAGGCCCCGCTTGTCCGCGATGGCCACGAACTCCCCGAGCCGCTTCCTCAGCCCCTCGGGGTCGTGCTTCCATACCAGGTACTGGATGAAGACCCGCGTGGAGTTGAAGCCGGTCTCCCCCGCGAGGGCCAGTTCGCGGTCAATCGTCGCCGCGTCGAAGCTCTCCGCCTGCCACATCTCGGTCGTGTTGGCGGCGTTGCTCGGCACGTAGTTGAAGCCGACGAGCCAGGGCTGCTTCTCATACCACCCTCCCGCCCGCTCAACCGGCCATCGCCCGGCCGCCTCCTCCGCCGCAGACACCGTAGCGACGAAGGCGACCATGAGGAGCAGCAACGCTGTAAGACAACTGCCCATCGCAATTCGCCCCTTTAGTCAGGCCGATAGGAATTGCGCAACGCGGAGATGGAATGTGCCCAAGCTCACTTCGCGCCGTCTCTGGCAACACGTGTTGCCTTGCCCGAGACCAAGCGGAAGAGAGCTCGGTGCCAAAGGACGTCAGCATCCCAGGCTCCCAGGTACGGCCGTCGCTTGTCGGGGATGTCCCAGCCGCGAAGTGATGTTTGGGCTCCCTCCCAATCAAGGGTAAGTCTCTCATCCACGGTCATGGTGACCCGTGCCCGCGCCTGCTCCGGCCGCACACTCACAACCATACGGTGCCGGCGCCCGGGAACGAGCGGGTTCCTCTTGCTCGTCGAGGGATTCTCCCCCGAACTGCGTCCGTCAACCCACGAGAGGCCGTGGCCACCGGACGATGAGATGACGTTGACCCACTGGGAGCCAACCGGGATGACAGGGTTGAGATTGCCCTTGTCGGGTAGGACAAACTCGATCAGCAGTTCATAGGCTCCCTCGATGCGGATTGGGAGCGCCAGCCACTTCCCGCCGCCCCCGGGCCGACTGACCAATGCGCCGGCCGCTCGCTTCCAGCCGGGCGCGTCTCCGTCCTTGTCGGGATCGGCCCACCGGAGCACGTCGCACCATTGGCCTTGGGGAACCTCCTGGCCGGGAAGGACATCAAGAGCAGCGAGGCGCGGGCCGGGTCTCTGGATCGCGGCAATGTCCTTGAGCCGCTTCTCGAGCTTCGCTCTTGTCAGGCCCACAACGCCTGGGAGCGCCTTCTCGTACCAATGCCCGGCGCGGAGCCTCCAGGTGTCTCTCTCGTGGGCGTCGCGCGCGTCGGAAAGGGCCCACCAGGCGTCGCCCAGGGCCATCTGGTCCGCCGCTGCGTCGACACCCTTGAGGTCCTTCTCCGCCAGAGCCTTGAGCTCTGGGTCACTAACCTTGGCGAGGAGTGGAAGCCCCTGGACCCAGTCCCCTTTGGCCCCGCAGAGGTGGCGACCAACCCGAAGGCTTGCGCCCGCGTCGGTCGGCGTCTTCTCGAGGGTTGCCATGGCCGCCTTCACCGCAGCGAATTCCCGGGCGAGGGCCGCGATCTGCTGATTGCGGGCAGCGACCCGCCGCGCGGCACCGGCATCGCGGCTCCGCTGCGCCGCGGCATAGGCCAACTCGCCCAGCCGGGCGGCTGCATCGTAGCTGTCCGCTGCCACAGCGTCCTCTGCTATGGCCGATGCCTGGGCCGCGACCATAAGAAGCTGCTCCGCCGTCGCGGCCGCCTTGCTGGCGGTCCTGAGCGCATCCTCCTTCAAGGCGAAGGCGTCCACGTCGAAAATGCCGGCCATCTCTTCCACTGCGGCGAGGGGGGCCTCGGCATCGCCAGCCTTGGCAGCTATGTCACGAGCAGTGCGCAGCAGAACGAAGCATCCGGCGGGGTCGCTTGTGCTCTTGGCTGCTTGGTCAATCATCTTCCGCGTCAGGGCCAGCACCTGGGCTGTGGTCTTCGCCGCCTCATATTCCTTCTTGTAGAGCTCCCGCACCAGCTTCATCGCCTCTTCCTGTGCCGTGTCAGAGGGCACGGGCAGCCTATGGGCTGCACCCTCGCCGGCCCAAGCGAAACCGTAGGCAGCGATCACACCGAGGGCAGCGACGACAAGCGCGAGGCATCGCTTCGCGGAGGCCAAGCCGCAGAAGGAGAACAGAGCGATCACGACATCACCCTGTGGGAATCCGCCCATGTCTCGCCTCCTTTCGGAGTGGCCAGCGCGACCCGGATTGCCCCCCTCTCATAGCCTCCACGGCTCGCGGTAGGGGCGCTGGAGGAGGCGGTTGGCCTCCGGGTCGTCGGGGAAGAGCTGGCGCACGGGGTCCCAACGGAGCTTGCGGCCCATCTGCCAGGCGATGTTGCCGAGATGGCTCCAACTCGTCACGCGGTGGCCGATCTCCACGTCGTAGACGGGCCGCTTGCGCGACACGATGCACTCCAGCCAGTTGCCGAAGTGGTCGTTGCTCTCGTAGAGGCGGAGTTCGCCCGAGCGGGTCGGCGAGAGGTCGGCCTCGCCCTTCACGAGCGTGGGGCGGAAGAAGCCGTCAATGGTCGCCTGCGGGCCGATGAACTGGGTGTTCAGCCCGCCGCCGCCCGGCTGGTCCCAGGTCATGACCCAGCGCGGGTCCTCGAACTCGTAGCGGACCGAGAACTCGACGGGCACGTCGTACATGCTGTCGGGGTCCAGCTTGCCCGTGGCCTCGATGGCGACTGGGCCGGTCGCGTCGGCGCCCATCGCCCAGGAGACGACGCCCATCATGTGGGTGCCGTTGTCGGTGATGAAGCCGCCCGCGTAGTCCATCCAGAAGCGGAAGTTGAACATGCAGCGGTTGGGGTGGTATGGCGCCCAGGGGGCGGGGCCGAGCCAGAGGTCCCAATCGAGGTCGGCGGGGGGCGGGCTGCCGGGTGCGACCCTGGCCTTCGGGCAGCAGCCGTGGGAGAGGTGCACCTCCTCGATCTTGCCGAAGCGCCCGTTGCGCACCCACTCGCAGAACTGGCGGATGTGGCCCATCGAGCGGTACTGGGAGCCCATCTGGACGACGCGGGCGTGGCGGCGTGCGGCGGCGACCATCGCCTGGCCGTCGGCGATCGTGCGGCAGAGCGGCTTCTCGCAATAGACGTCCTTCCCGCTCTGGCAGGCCATGACGGTGATGAGCGCGTGCCAGTGGTCGGGCGTGCCGGTGGCGACGGCGTCAATGTCCGTGCGGTCGAGAATCTGGCGGAAGTCGGCCACGGCGTCGCAGCTCCCCCCGATGGCCTTCTGGGCGCGGGCGGCGTGGGGCTGATAGACATCGCACACGGCGGCCACCTTGCAGCGGGGGTAGCCGTTGATGCCCAGGAGCGCCATGCCGCGTCCGCCGGTGCCGATGACGCCGGCCTGGATGCGGTCGCTTGCTGGCGCCTTCCCCTCCGCGCCGAGCGCGCCGCTTGTGAGGAAGTACGGCGCCGCCGCGCCCGCCGACACGCCCGATAGGAACCGCCTGCGCGAGACGCCGCGCTGCGCCATTGCTGAATCTCCTTGCAGCAACAAGGGGCAGGCTAACCGCTCCCAGGATACTCCGGCGACGCGGCGCGATCAAGGCACGTGGGGCGCGGACTGGGCTTTACCATACGAGCCTCTCAGGCTCCAGAGAAGATCCGTGCACCTACAGCTTCAGCTCGCACCCAGCCGCAGGCAGACGCTCACGGCCCGAGGCGGCCGGCGAGGAGAGCCGCGAAGAAGGCATCGAAGTCCGAGTGAGGCGTCGGCCCGATGCCGCACGTCTCGTGGTCGAACCTGAAGACCGTTCCGCGGCTCCGCCGGGCGAAGAGGTACTCGTTGCCATATGGGTCGGCATAGAAGGGCAGATACGCCTCGAGTTGCTCTGGCGACGCCTCGGCGAGCCGGCCGGCCACCCTCAGCCACATGCGAATGTAGTCGAGCTCCCCTTCAAAGCCTTGCACGCCGGCGCCCGCGCGCGGGCCGAGGACGCCCTCGTGCATGTGCAGCCCGCTGTGGGCGACGTGGTCGAAGACCGCGAGCAAACGACGGTAGCTGTCGGGCAGCCGCGTGGCATACCGTGCTTCCGCCTGCGCGATGCCCTCCTCGCCCTGCGAGAACCGAAGCCCGAGCCACCCCTCCCACTCGGGGAACCGCTTCGTGCCTGGCTTCGCGTGGAACATCAGATACCACCAGTTGCGCCCGGCCGCGAGGTCGCCGGCAGATGGGCCGACGATGCCCGCGGGGGCGACCTCGCCATCGAGGGCCATCAGCAGTTGGCGGAGCGCGGAGCTCCGCTGCGCGTGACCCTCCGGGTCCAGCATCCGAGCGCCCCGATCCGGAAAGCCGCGCAGGAACGCCACAACCTCTTCGGGGACAGGTCTGCCCAGCGCCCTCTCGGCCTCTGCAAGCTCCGCGTCGCTCGCGCGCATCACGAGCCCGGTGCTCTCAATGGCGCGCGCGAGGCGTCGGATGCCGTACGGGTCGTCCGCGCCGCGTCGTCTTGGCCAACCGAACATGTCTGCGCTCCTTCAGCACGGCGGCAACCACTGCTCAGGATAGCTCTCTGGCGGGCCGTCGTGAAAGAGACTCCAGGAGTCTTTTTCAATGTGGTGCCAGGAGCGTTCAGGCTCTTGGCAGGAGGCCGAGGCCGGGACGGTGCGGGAGGATGAGGCGGCCGTGGGGGTCGAGGGCCACGCCGTCGTAGGGGTCGTTGGTGATGAGGAGGTGGCCGTCGAGGTCGGCGTAGTCCACGAGGGGGCTGAGGTGTGCGGCTGCGGTGATGGCGACCGAGCTCTCGATGAAGCAGCCGAGCATGACCTTGAGGCCCAGGGAGCGTGCCAGCTCGATCATGCGCCTGGCCTCGTGAAGCCCCCCGCACTTCATCAGCTTGATGTTGATGCCGTCGGCGGCGCCGGCAAGGGGCGGGATGTCGCCGCTCGCCGTCACGCTCTCGTCCACGATGATGGGCGTGGCGACGGCCTGGCGGACGCGTCGGAGGCCGTCGGGGTCGCCGGGCGGGATGGGCTGCTCGATGAACTCGATGCCGAACGGCTCGATGGCGCGGATGTTGCGAATCGCCTCCTCGACGGTCCAGGCGGCGTTGGCGTCAACCCGCAGCGGCTTGTCGGTGACGGCGCGGATGCCCTCCAGGATTTCGAGGTCGCGTCCCGTGCCGACCTTTATCTTCAGGAGCGGGTAGCGTTCGGCCTCGCGCACCTTCTCCTGCATCACGGGCACTGGTGCGATGCCGATGGTGAACGAGGTGACGGGCGCCTTGGCTGGGTCGGCCCCGAAGAGCTCCCAGAGCGGCTTGCCGAGCCTCTGGCCCACGAGGTCGTGGAAGGCGATGTCGAGCGCCCCCACCGCGCCGAGGATGCTCTTGACCTCGGGGGGGAGGGAATTGAGGAGATTGCTGATTGCTGATTGCTGATTGCTGATTGACTGGAGCGGCTCGGCGAGCTCAGGGTGTGCTGAAAGCCAGTGGCAGAAGAAGTCGAGGGCGGAGTGGACGCGGTGGTGGTCTTCGCCGTGGTAGTCGTTTGGGTGTGCCTCGCCGATGCCTGTGAGGCCGCCGTGCTCGACAGTGACCAGGACGTTCTCGGCGAGGTCTGTGGCCGACCGCGCGATGCGGAAGGTGTGGCGAAGCGTCAGCTCGTAGTCGCGACAGGTGGCGATCATGTGGCCGCGGCCCCTTGGGGGTCAATGGAACTCGCCGGCCCAGAGCCGGTCGAGGAAGTGGGCGAAGGGGAGCACTTCCACGCCGTCGGCGCGGCGCGGGCGCGGCTCGAGGCTCACGCACAGGAGACGCCTCAGCGTGCCCTCCTCAGCCAGGGCGCGCAGCGGCTTCAGGTCGTTGGCCGAAACGGACTCTTTCGCCTTGACCTCGACGGCCGTGTGGTCGCCGAGGATGAAGTCGACCTCGAAGCCGGACGTGGAGCGCCAGTGGCTCAGCGGCTCGCCGCCCGCGTAGTCGCGGTGAGCGGCCAGCTCGTGCAGCAGCCAGGTCTCGAAGGCCGGGCCGAACTCGGGCGTGCCCGGCCGCACCGCGCGGCCCTGAAGGGCCGCCACGACCCCAACGTCGAAGAAGTAGTACTTCGAGGCGGCGATGGGCTTCCGCCTGCGCGAGGCGCGCCACGCCGGAAGCTCCTCCACGACCAACGTGTCCTTCAGGATCTCGAAGTACTCATACACCGTCGTGCGGGGCACCTGGGCGTCGCTGGCGACGTTCGTGAAGTTCACCACCGTGGCGTTGCACAGTGCGGCGATGCGCAGGAAGCGGCTGAACGCGGGCGCGTTGCGGGCCGCTCCCTCCGCCACGATCTCCTGTTGGAGGTAGGCCCCCGCGTAGGCCTCGAGGTCGGCCTGCGGCTCGTCCGAGAAGTAGACCGCGGGCAGCAGCCCGCGCGCGATTGCCCGCCGCAGGTCGAAGTGGGGGCCGAGCTCCTTGCGGATGAGCGGGCGGAGGAACCTGGTGCGGGCGCGTCCCCCCAACAGGTTCACGCCCCCACGCCGAAGGCTCCGAGCGCTCGAACCCGTCAGGAGGAACCGGACCCGCCGCCCCTCGATCAGGCGGTGGACCTCGTTCAGGAGAAGGGGCAGCCGCTGCACCTCGTCAATGACCACCACGGAATCGTCGGGGCCGAGCTCCTGCCCGATCCTGCCTGGATTCTGGCTCAGCGCGAGGAACACCGCGGTGTCCAGGAGATCGTAGGTCCGCACACCCTTGAGGCAGTGCGCGATGAGAAAGGTCTTGCCCGTCTGCCGCGGGCCGAAGAGGAAGTGCGATTTCTTCGCCACGAGCGCGGCGAGGTCGAGCACGCGCGGGATCACTGGGGTGTCAGAGGCCGAGGCACGCACTGTCGCTCTCCTCGTCATCTATCATGTCAAATGACGACGGAGTTGTCAAATCGCACGAGGCCGGTGGGGGCTTGGACTTCACTCGACCCTTGGCCGGACCACCTCGGCGCGGGCCTGGGCCTCCACGTCCTCATACGCGCCGAAGAAGTCCGAGTTGCAGTCGAGCCAGAGCGTGATGCGGTGGAGCTCTTCGGGTGATAGCTTCACGTCGTAATGGCCTTTGGCCAGAAGCGGCAGGAGCTTCGAGGCGAGCGCGCCGAACCTGCCCGGCACGGTTCGCGGCGAGGTGAAGCCGTCGTAGCCGGGGTTGAACTTCGCCCCGTGGTGGAACGCGAATGCATAGAGGTTGCGGTAAGAGGCGTACCAGCGGTAGGGGTCCTTCTGCCAGTCGCCCACGCGGAGATCGATCACCTTTGGCTTGGCGGCCTCCTTGACGTGGCAGGCGACGCAGTGCCTGTCGAGCACGGGCTGGACGAGACGCGGGAAGCTGAAGGGGTTGGAGCCCTCCACGTCGGGCGCAATCTCCGACGGGGCGCGGGCGAAGGCGAGCCGCAGCGTGCCCGCACGGGAGCCGGCCGAGCGCTCCCGCCTGTTGTGGCACCCGGAGCAGACGAGCTTCTCGCCGCCGTGGGCGTAGGTGGAGCTGCGCATGGACTGCACGGCGAGGCCGCGCTCGTCGAGGGCTTGGAAGAGGACTCCCTTGCCCGGCGGCAGCAGGAAGCACGCGGAGCCATCCTCCTCCACCGGCACGGTGCCGAGGACGGCGCGGGCGCCAGTCTCGCACCCGTAGCCGATCTGCGGCTCGTGGTGGTGCGGCGTGCTCTTGGGGAGGACGTGGACGATGCGGAGAGCCTTGATCTTCGTGCCCTGCGGGTAGGGGAGGAGGCTGTCGTAGACGTCGAGGACGCCCACGATGGCCTTCTCGCGCGCCCCTTCGCTCTGGGGGTCGAGGGGGTGCTCGTCGCCGGGCTGCTTGTAGATGGGGTTGGCGACGAGGCGGGCCGGCTCGCCCGAGGCGGGAATCAGCGGCGGAGCGGGCCGCGCCTTGAGCGGCACCGGCCCCAGGCAGGCGATGGCCGGGTCCCAATAGAGCAGCTCGCGATTCCCGAAGGCGTCGAGGAGGTAGATGCCGTACTTCCCGCCGCCGCGGTCGAGGACGCACAGGTGGTAGTTCTCGCTGAGGG
>VGYW01000235.1 GCA_016872875.1 Planctomycetota bacterium
TGCAGGAAAACAGGAAAAGAACCGGAACAAAGGGTCCGTTCCTGCCTTCCTGCATTCCTTATAGCCGATCTTGTGGGTGGAACGCAAGGCCGCATCAGGGCAGGAGCCTGACCGCCGCGAAGCCGTGGGGCCGAATGGGCAGCGAGAGCTTGCCATCGGCGATCTTCAGCTCTTCCTGGTCGCGTTCGAGGAGGTCCGTGCGGATGGCCTTTGAGCAGCCCTTGGCGACGATCTCGACCGGCTCGGCGCGGCCGGCGGTCTCCCAGACCCTCAGGATAAGGCCGCCCGCCTTCGGATCGTCGGCCGGCTTTAAGCAGGTGACGATTGCGCGCCGAGGGTCAATCTCCTGGGAGTATCTGCCGAATGCGCGCCACTGCGGCAACCTCCACGGGGGGATGGATGAGGCGAGAGCCTGGGGCACGGCGAGCAGCGGCATAGCAACCGAACGGCTCCAAGCCATCGCCTTGGCCTGGTCGTAGGGGTCTTTGTGGGCGCGGAGGGCGTAGCGGAAACGGAACTCGGTGACGCCACCCTGGTCCTGGACGACCTCGCGGTAGTTCTGGTCGTTGCCCAGGCACTCGAAGGCAAGTGGCCCGAGGTCGGTGCGGAGCACAAAGGCGTCGAGCGGGGCAATCGTCACGCCCGGCCCGTCGGGCAGCGAGACGTCGAGGAAGCCCTGGACGGCGAATCGCCGCGTGTCGGCCCCTGGCAACAGGTCGCCCTCGGGCTGGGGTTTCGGGCGAATCACGGCGCCCGTCGTCTCAATCCTCACCACCGCCGCGTCGCCGAAGAGCGGGAAGAACTGGCAGAGGCGCTCCTGCTTCGTCGCCACCGGTTTCCTCACCCGAATGTCGAAGTCCACCCGGTCCAGCTCCTCGTACACCGTCACAAAGATCGTCACGGTCATGTCCGCCAGCTTGCCGGTGGTGCGGTGCCGCGCGAGCACGGGTCCGTGGGCCACGACCTCGCACTTCACGTCGGTCAGCGTGTGGTCCCGGCCATCGTTGTAGACCGTCTGCCCCATCGTCTTGCCGTTCGCGGGGATGAGCTTGACGCTCCTGGACGTGTGCGCCAGTTCGGCGATGCCGCCGGTCTTCGGATCGAAGGTCACGCGGTAGAACGGCCCGTCGAGCTGCCTGTCTGTCGCCAGGATGCCGCTCGCCAATCGCGCGCCTTTGGCCTCAATGAGAACGCCTCCCCGAAACCAGAATGCCTTGACTCCAGGTATGACCGTGTACAGGAAGCTTCGCCCGTCTTCCTCGACCACCTGTGCATGAAGGTGTGGCCCCTCGTCCTCGGACGCGACCAGGACCGTCGCCCCCTGCTTGAGCGGCGTCTCGAGGCGGACGAGGTCGGTTCGCGGAAAGCTCGTAGGGTTGAAGACCGTAAGATGCCTGTCTGATGGGCCCATCGGGAGCCGTCTCCATGCAGCGGCGGCCATTTCGCGTGCCTTGGCGAGGAGTTCCTGTGCCCAGGCGCGGCGGAGGTCGGCGTTGTGGCGCTTGTTCCGCTCGTCCGTGCCGTTCCAGGCGTGGTCGCTGAGCATGGCGAGGCACCATTCGGCCCGCTCGCGGTGTGTCTGAGTGGCCCCGATAAGTGTGGGGAAAGCACTCGACACCACGGTGACGAGGGCCTCGGCGGCGAGGAACTGGCGTTCGCCCTCGCGCATCTCGGCGGCGGTCTTGGCGAGGCAGACGGGCCAGACGTCCCACGAGTGGCCGAAGCAGCCGCGAACGGTGGGCAGGAACGGCGTCTTCGCGTGATCGGCGTCCACCGCCTGGCAGAATTGGGGGAGCGTGGCGTTGACCATCTTCGGGCGCGGGCCGGGCTGCCTGTTGTGGGCGATGATCTTGCCGGCGAACTCGCGGGCCTGCCCGCCGCTGCCGGGGGCGATGTCGCCGTGGGTGCCGCTGGCGAGGATTGCCCGCGTCCTGTAGGCGTCGCCCAGCTTCGCGTAGTGGCCGACCCAGCCGGGGATGGCCTTCGGCTCGCGGAGGAGCTTGGCCCCCTGCGTGTAGCTGGCGCTGTTGCAGGCGAAGGGGTCCATCACCACTCGCACCTGGGAGCCGTCGGGGCCTTCCCAGACGAAGAGCGGCGGGTTCTTCAGCGCGTTGAACGTGGAATCATAGTTGTAGAAGGGGTTGGAGAGCCAACGGACTCCGCAGCCGGCGAGGATGGGTGCGACGCCCCAGGGGAGGCTCGGCTCCTCAATGTGCTCGGCCACATCAAAGCAGCGGATGCCCCAATCGCGCTCAAGGCGCCTCGCGGGATATAAGGTTCGGATTGCACCCTCGACTCCCTGGAAGGCCCAGAGCGAGTTGCACAAGTAGGGGCTGACGTAGAGGCGGCCCTCCTTGATGCGGCGAATCAACTCGTCCTTGCGCTGGGGGTAGTGCTCGACGAAGCAGAGGACTTCCTGCGTCACGGCGGCGTTGTAGCGGTTCTGGTTCTCGGGCGGCTCTTTGTCGGTGCGGGCCATCTCGTCGAGATGGCCGCGCACGACGTCGGCGAACGCCTTGCGGGTCTGCTCCTCCGTGAGGCCCCACGTGTAGTCGGGGCAGTTGTCGTTCGCAATGTAGATTGTCCACACCGAGGGGTCCTCAGCGGCGAGGGAGTGCGAAGAAAGGAGAAGGCAAAAGGCAAAAGGGAGAAGGCAAAAGGCAAAAGGGCAGGATAGGACACCGGCGACGGGTGGCTCTTGGTTTCTACCTTTTGCCTCTTGCCCTTTGCCTTTTGCCCTCTTCACTTTCCTTCTCCCTATAGTGCGGCATCAAGCGCCAGGAGCTCGCGCACGAGGTCGTCGTGGGCGTTGGCGTAGGGGAGGCTGGCGCAGATGAAGGGCACCATGTCGGCGGCGTAGCCGCCGCGGGCCGCGGCCGTGCGGTCGGGGGCGTAGCCGACGGAGTCGTTGACGAGGCCGCAGACAAGGGTGACCGGGCCGCGGGCGGCGGACACGATGTCGTTCTTGACGGCCTGGAAGGTCTCGAAGCCTGAGCCGAGGATGGCGATGGGCCCGATGCGCATGCCGGCGACCTCGGTGGGGTCGGCGAGCGGTTGGCCCGCGGCGGCCTTGGCCAACAGGCGGCGGAGGGCGGTGACGTAGACCATCGCGAGGCGAACCTCACGCGGCTCGTCGGTGGCGTCGAGCTTGTGGAGCTTCGGCTCGTACTCGGCGAGGAGCTCACTGAGCTTCTCGACTCCCCAGGGCTTGCGGGCGAACGTGACCACGCGGCGGGCCGAGGCGAGGCGGCCAACGGCCATCGGCTTCGCCGCCGCGATGCCGCGCCGGACCGCGTTCGCGTAGCGGCCAGCTATCACGTCGAGGGCCAGGAGCGATTCGGTCTCGGGCTTGTGGACGACGCAAGTGTTGACGTCGCCCTGCGCGCCCTGGAGGAAGAGACCCACGGCGCCCGGGTGCTCGCGCTCGATGAGGTTGGTGGCCACGCCCGCGTAGTCGCCGTGGATGGCGTGGGTGGCGGCGCAGCAGACGACGGGGTGGCAGCCGAAGTAGCTTGCGAAGCCGAGGAGCCGCCCGCCAGCCGTGGCGGTGAGGACGTGGCAGGTGGTGTCGGTGAGTTCGGGCTTGGCGGGGCGCCAGTCGTCGCGGAGCACGTCCTCGAGGGGCTGGGCGTCCTTGTCGTACTCGCGGTTGCAGCCGATCCCTTCGCAGGGCACCTCGGCATGGGCGAGCTCGGCTTCTTCGAGGCGGCCGAGGGCCTGGAGGCAGGCGGTGGCGATGCGGGAGGGGAGGGTCTCGACGTAGGGCGGGTCGGGCTCGCCCCAGCCGATGTATGGCCCGGTGCATGGCCCGCTGTGGGTGTGGGAGGAGCAGAGCAACACGGCGTCTTCCGCGAGGCCCGCTTGCTCCTTGAGCAAGGCCCTCACCCGCTCCGTGATTGGGGGCGCCGTGCCGATGAGGTCGAGCGCCACGACAATCTGGCGGCGGCCGTCGAGCTCCAACGCCATCGCCCGCGCCCAGAGCCGGTCGCGGACGGCTGTGCTCTTTCGGCACAGGAACGGCCCGAAGCCGCAAAGCTCGACGCCTACGCGGGGCGTGATGTCGGTCCTGCCGAATCCGATGCGCATCGTGGCTTCTCCTGCTTCCTGAATCGTCCTCGTCCTCGACTGCTCTCCCGCCATTCTACCCGGAATCACTTGACGTGTCGCCCGCGCGTGCCAGATTCAGCGGGGCTTGACGGGAACGGTGAGGTTCTGGCTGGCAGGGTGTGCGGGGTCGCGGGCCTCGAAGGAGAAGACGTAGTCGCCCGCGACGCTCATGCCGCTCACCTTGCATGCGGGCTTGTCGGGGGTGTCGAGCTGGGCGCTGGCGCCCTCGGGCTGCTTCACGATGGTCCAGCGGAAGGCCAGCGGGTCGCCCTCGAGGTCCCAGGCGGCTGCGCGGAGCATCGTGGCGCCCCCCGCAGCCGTCGGCTCGACGGGCAGGCGGTTGTGGAGGTCCAGGATGACCGGCGGCTCGTTCGCGGCGTGGACGCGGAGGAAGACATCGCGTTGGGAGGCGGCCTGGCCGTCGCTGGCGGTGACGGTGAAGACGTAGTCGCCGGGCTGCGAGAGGCCGGTCGCGTCGGTTCGCCCGGCGTTGGGGCTGGCGAGCGCCGCCGCTGCGCCGGGGGGCTGCGCCTTGACCGCCCAGGCGAAGGCCAGCTTGCCGCCCTCCGCGTCCGTGGCCTCGGCGACGAGCTGCACCTGCTCGGCGGGGCGCGTGAGGAAGCTGGGGCGCGCCTCCCACGCGGTGAGCGTGGGCGGCGTGTTGCCGCCGGGATGGGGATAGACTGTGACCACTGAGTCCGCGGCGACGGCCACTTCCGTCTTGCCCGAATCATCCACCTTTCTGACGCCGAGCTCCTCGTAGGGCCTCTGGCCGACGGCTCGCGACACGCCGTAGGCGCCGGGCGGCAGGCCGGCGACCGTGACGGTTGCGGGCCTGCTGCCCTGCGCGGTGTTGAGGATGACCACGATGGCCTTTGTCCCGGCCACGAAGGCCAAGGGGCGGATGGCCGGCTCATCGCAGCGGGCCTCCACACGCACGGCGCCGGGGCGGACGTAGTGCATGATTTGGCGGAACCGCCAGTACTGGCCGTAGCGGATGAAGCTCGTGCGGTCGTGGCGGACGGCCAGGTAGCAGCCGTTGGGCACCTGGTTGCCTTGGCCGCAGATGACGTAGTGCTCCCAGTAGCTCACCCCGCCCTCCGTGAGGTCCTCGTGGAGGTCGTCCACGCGGGTGCCCATGAACTCGGTCTGCGCGGTTGGGAGCTTTCGCTCGGCCGCGAAGTCGCGGATGAGCGGCCGCTTCGTCCGGTCGCCATAGAGGTGGTAGCTGAGCATGGCCACGTGCTTCCAGACCTCCGCGTCGTCCTTCACCGCCTGGATGTAGCGCCAGGTGACGCCGGAGTTGACGCCCTCGGAGAACTGGATTTTGGTGGTCAGCCCCTCGGCGGCGAGACGGGGGCCGAGGGCGCGGATCATCCGCGCCACCACCTGCGGGCCGAAGGCGTTGTTGTTCCCTGCCTCGTTGCACACCGACCAGGCGTTGGCCACGATGCCGTGCTTCGTCTTCAGGTGGAGGAGGCAAGCGATGGCGAACTCGGCGTACTCATCGGGGTTGTCGAGCAGCCACTTTGGCGCCGAGCCGCTGCTGCCGCCGTCGAAGAACGACGGGCTGACGTAGAGGTAGTATGGCTCGCCCCTGGCCTCGACCAGCTTCTTGAAGGGCGTGACGGCTGCGGCCACGCGGCGGTCGAGCGCATCCGTCGCGAACCCCTCCCAGCGAATGTGGCGCGGGTCCGCGTCGTCGTTATCGAACTCCCATCTGCGGTGCTCCGCGCGGTTGCCGCTCGGGGGCTCCAGCCGCTGGCCCGTCAGCCCCAGGTCGTTCACCACCACGTCGAGAATCTGGTCCCGAAGCGCATCGGGTGCCTCGGCCTTCGACGCTGTCCCGCCCCACCCTATGATCGTCTGGTGCCGAACCGACTGATCCACCGTCACAGTGGCCCCGATGGTGCAACCGCACCAGAGCGCGAGAACCGGCCCGATGGCACGCATGGCGTCTCCTCATTGTCCCAGTGTTTTGGCAGCCTCGGCCGCGGCTTGGAAGAGGCGGCGGGAACGGGGCTGCCAGCCGTGGTGGTACTGCTCCATGCCGTAGATGATCGAGTTGCCGATGAAGAAGGTGGTGTCGTTGAAGTGGTCGGCGAGGGCCTTCCTGGCGCGGGCGGCGAGGGCCGGCGGCACGCCGCCCTTCTCGATGGCTTGCTCGATGGCGATGCGGGCCTCGGTCTCCTGAATGCCCTCAAGCAGGGCCTCGAAGCGGGCGCTGGGCTCGGCGCCGGACTCGCCGGGCCAGAGGAGGAAGAGTACGGGGGTGCCTGTGACCCATCGGACGATTTCGGCGCCGTCGTAGTGGGAGGCCGCCCATTCGTCGGCGCCGACCCAGGAGAAGCCGTTGCGGCCCGTCGCGAGCGCGCGGTCCACCATCACGCGATAGGCGAAGGGGTGCGAGGTGGTGTGGAGGGCGAACGATGTGCCGCCGACGCGGGGGTTGGCGAGGTGGACGCATGGGCTGCGCCAGCCCTGGTCATTGCGGAAGTTGCGCCAGCCGCCCTGGTAGCGGATGTCGGTGATGACCTTGTAGAAGCGGTCGTTGAGGGCGTACTTGGCGTTGTACATGATCTCGTGGGCGCAGGCTGCCCAGAAGACGCCGGGCGCCGCGGCGGCCAGGACGTCCTTGAGTTGCGGGTCGGCCTCCTGCTCCAAGGGCGCGCCCCAGTACATCGCCTTGTCGAGCCCGCGGGCCTTCACGTGGGCGGCGAGGGAGCGGGCGAATGCTTCCCACGTCGGGCGGTCAATGGGTGCGAGCGCGGCTTTGCCAGTGGCCTCGTCGAGGACGCTCACCTGTGGCGGGGCGTTTGGGTTGAGCTGGCCCTTCATCCCGTGCATGACGACGAACTGGATGACGCGCGGCGGGCCGCAGTGTTTGACCGCCATATCAAGATAGCGGTCGAGGATGGCGTAGTCGAAGGCCATTTGTCCCCCCTTGCGGGTCCAGCGGACCATCGAGTCGGAGCGGTTGCCGAACTCGGTGCGGGCGATGACAGGGACGTTGAGCCAGGCGTTCCCGATGCGCGCGAGTTGGCGGAAGCTGGCGTCGAGGAGCTTGAAATGCTCATCCGACCACACCTTCACTCCGTATTGCTTCGCCACGCCATAGGGGTTCTCCATGCAGCCGACGAAGGTCTTGAAGTCCCACGGGTCGGGGATGCGCCAGTTGATGACCTCGGCCTCGACGGGCAGGCTGGCGGGTTCCATCCCCTTGGCCGTGATCTCAATGGTGCCGCGATATGTGCCGGGCGCGGCGTCGGCGGGCACTCGCAGCGAGAGCCAGATGGGGCGGGCCGCGCCCGCCGGGAGCGAGACGGCTGGCGCGGGAATGAGCTGGTCAAAGAGCCAGGGTCCGCTGCCCTCCATCCTCGCATGGGCCGCGAGCTGGGCTTGGTCGGGGAATGAGGCGGCGAGGCCACGTTCATCGCCCAGCTTCTTCAGGCTCCAATCGGACACGGGGAATGGGGCCATGTGGGAGACGCGGAACACGGTGGCGGAGAGCTTTCCGCCGCCATCGCTTGCCAGGCCGCTCACGCGCGCCCGGAGGTCCGCGAGGGGCTGACCGGTGCCGACCACGATCTGTGCGGAGAATGTGCCGTTGCGCGCGGCGACGAAGCGGACGGAGCCGGGCGCCTCGCCGGGCGGGAGGAAGTCGGTGGAGAGCGTGCGATGGTGCATGTCCTCGGCCCACACTTGGATGCCTGATGGCCGGGCGATGGCGGAGCGTGCGGACTTGGGCGCGGAGCGCAGTTCGACACCGATCAGGCGGCAATGCGGCCACGGGCGCTGCGGGCCGCCCCAGTTCGGCTGAATGGGGTTGATGAGCACGGCGGGGTGAAAGCAGCTCGCGCGAACCTCGATGGCGAGGACATTAGTGCCCTTGCGCAGCATGCCGGCAGGAATGGAGATAGGGCCGAGAGACCTCTGCGAGAGTTGGGCGCCTTTCGGGCCATAGGCTTCGGCCGGATAGTCCTCAGCAGCTTGCTCGCCTTTGGGCAGATGGCCGCGGGCGACCTCGCGGCCATTGAGGAACACGCGGGCGCCGCCGCTGTAGGCCAGCCGCAGCGTCAGGGCCGCGGCCGGATCGTCCACGATGAACCGCGTGCGGTAGCAGGCGGCGAGGAGGCGGAGGTCCACGCTCTCGTCGTATTGGCCCAGATTGATCATTGTGATGCCTGGCGTGGGCCCGCCCTGGAAGGGTCGGCGCTCGCGCACCCAACCGCCGTCGTCGAAGTCGGCCGACATCCAGTCGGCGGGCGGCGGAGGGGTGGGCACGGGGTCGTTGGAGCGGAACCCGCCGCCGCCCATGCCGATGACGGCGTGGTCGCGCCAGTCCACCTTCGCAGGATCGGTGCCTGCGGCCTTGAGCGCTCTTTCGGTGTCGGCCTTCAGCCTGGCGGCGAAGCGTGGGTCAGGCGGCCTGCCTGCCGGGGCCTTCAGGGCGGTGGGCGAGATGCGGTTCAGGCCGAACTGGTAGAAGCGGCGCCAGTAGCACTGCTCGTTCAGGACGAGCCCCTCTTCGGCTGACAACGCGAGGGGGGACACCGCAAGACATGCCAGGAAGAGCCTTTTCATGGCGACTTTCATCCTATCTTGTGCCGACGGAAGCAGCGACCTGTGCCGCCGCGCGGTAGAGCGCCCGCGAGCGGTCCTGCCAGCCGGAATGATAGCGCTCCAGCTCGTGGACGCAAAGGGTGCCCTGGAGGAACGAGGTGTCTTGGACCCTTTGGGCAAGGAGCGCGGTGAGCCGCTTGGCAAGCTCCTCCGGCAGGCGGCCACCGTCAATCGCCTGCTCTACGAGGATTCGTGCTTCTGCCTCCTGGGTGCCCTCCAGGAGCATCTCGAAGCGGACGCTTGGCTCGGCGCCATCGCGGCCCGGCCAGAGCATGAACAGGACGGGCATGCCGGTGAGCCAGGAGGTGAGGCCCATGCCGTCGTAGTGGACGGCGGCCCATTCGTCCGCCCCGAGACGCGAGACGCCGTTGTGGCCCGTGGCAAGCGCCAGGTCAACCAGCGCGCGGAACGCAAACGGGTGAGAGACGGTGTGGATGGCCATGAAGTTCCCGCCGGTGCGCGGGCTCAGGAGGTGGATGAGCGGGCTCTTCCAGCCGCGGTCCGCGCGGAAACCGGGGAATGTCCTTTGCGAGCCGGGCTGGTGCCGCACGGTCACGATGGCGCGGTAATGCCGGTCCTTCGCGTACACGGCGTTCCAGAGCAGTTCGTGTGGATTCGCCGCCCAGAAGACGCCCGGGGTGCAGCGCTCCAGGATCAGCTTGAGGTCGGGGTCGTCCTCCTGCTCGAGGGTGTAGCCCCAGAACATCGCCCTCTCCTGGCCGCGGGCCTTCATGTGGGCGAAGAGCGATGTGGCGAAGGCGGACCACACCTTCTCCTTCTCATCGCGCGGGATGCCGTTGAGGGCGAGGGGACGGGTCGCGCCGGAGCGTTCGTCAACGACCGGCACCGAGGGCTGAACGGGCGGGTTTGACGCGCTCTTCATTCCGTGCATCACGACGAAGTTCACGACGCGCGGCGGGCCGCAGTGCTTCGCCGCCAGGTCAAGGTAGCGGTCGAGGAGAGCATAGTCGAAGGCCAGGGTGCCGTCGGCGCGCCGCCGCCAGCGGATGAGCGAGTCGTCGCGGTTGCCGAACTCCGTGCGGGCGATGACGGGCACGTTGAGCCACCTGTTTCCCACGCGGCCCAGTTGCCGAAAGCTGGCCTCGATGAGCTTGAAATGGGCGTCGGACCAGAGCTGCACGCCGTACTGCTTCGCCACCGCGTAGGGGTTCTGCTCGCAGCCGATGAAGGTCTGGAAGTGGCGGGGGTCGGGGAGCCGCCAGCCCACCACCTCGGCCTCGATGGGCAGGCGGATGGGCGCCACGCCATCAGCACCGACCTCCAGTGCGCCGGTATACGTGCCGGGCGTGGCATCGGCGGGGATGCGGAGCGACAGCCAGATTGGGCAGCAGGAGTTCGCCGGAATGCTCCGCGGCGGCTCGGCGAGAATGTGGTCGAAGACGCACGGCTGGCCCTGCCCCGCCAGGCTCTCGAACCGGGTCAGCGTCTGAGTGTCAGGAAAGGTGGCGCCCAGGCCGCGGTCGTCGCCAAGCTTCGCCTCGCAGAACTCCGCGGCGGGATAGGGCGCGACGCCAAGAATGCGTATCGCCTCGGCAGGAATCCGGCCCCCGCCGGACGCCGCGAGATCGGCGGCCCTCACGCGCAAGCCGTCGAGCGGGCTATCCGTGCCGACGACGAGTTGGGCGCCATAGGTGCCATTCGCCGCTCCTGCGAAGCGAATCGCCCCCGGCTTCTCGCCGGGCGGGAGGAAATCGGTGGAAGCAACGCGATGGTGAGGGTCCTGCACCCAAACCTGGACGCCTGCCGGCCGCGACAGGCCAGAAACGACACCTCCCAATGGCGACCGAAGCTCCAGCTTGAGCAGCCCGCAATGGCGCCAGAGGCCCACCATCCCCTGGCGAACCTTGTGGTTGCGCACGGCAAGCTTCATGCCCAGGACGACCGGGTGCAAGCGGCTGGCACGGACCTCGATGGCGAGGACGTTGGCCCCTTTGCGAAGGAGGCCCGGCGGGAGCCTCACGGGGCCGAGCGAGCGGTCGCGGAGCTCGGGCTGGCCCTCGTAGGCCGCACGCGGGTAGTCCTCAGGTCCCGCATCGGACAGGTGGCCGCGGGCTGCTTCGGCGCCATTCACGAAGACGCGCGCCCCGCCGCGGTAGGTGAGGCGGAGCGTCAGGTCTGCCTTGGCTGGACCATCCACCACGAAGCGCGCCCGGTAGCAGCACGACGCCATGCCGAGGCACGAGAACTGGACCTCTGGGAGGTCATCGCGCGTCCAGCCCAGCCCCCTGGGCACGAGGCGGCCGCTCGCGCTTGGCTCGTGGAACGGCCCTCGCTCGAACACCCACGAGGCGTCGTCGAACTCGGGCTTCATCCAGCCTTCGGGGAGCGGAGGGGCCGCATCGGGCAGCGTGTGCTCGAAGAACATCCGCACGAGGACGTGGTCCCGCCAGTCCGTCTTGGACGGGTCCATGCCGGCCTGTCGGAGCCGGTCCTCAGTCTGCTTCTTGGCGCGGGCGAGCACTGCGGGGCCGAGGAGCTGCTGGCCTTCGCGCTTCAGCGCTTCGGGCGAAACGTGGTCGGCGGCGAAGCGGGCGCACTGGCGCCACCAGCCGCCTTCGCTCAGGACGAGCGAGCGGTCGGCTCCCTCCTCGCCCCGGGCGATTGCCAGGCAGGCCCAGGCCGCGATGACCAACCAGCCGGCCCTCATTTCCTCAAATCCTCTAGCGACAGGAGACGGAAGTGGGCGGGACCCGCTTTGGCCACGTGTGGCCCGGCCAGGACCATCAGGCCAGTGGGCGTGCTCACCGTGCCCTTCCAGTCGGTGGCATTGTTCAGATCGTAGTCGGCTGCTAGCGCCTTCGTCTCCTCGCCCTGCCTTCCATCGTCAAGGGAAAGCCTACGGATGAGGATAGGCCAGGGCTTCACCATGCGGTTCGTGTAGACAACATAGGCGAAGGGCTTCTCCGCGTCCAGGACGACGACGGGGCGCGTCCTATTCTGCCCTGGCGGGATGACGGGGAACGCCTTGTCCCACTTCCCCTCAGCATTGCGCCGCCTGAGCGAGAATTGTGTGGGGGGCATCTTGGGGCCGGTCTGGTGCTTTGTCACTGCCCACAGGTTCCCCGCGGCATCGGCGGCGAGGTTGATGTGGTCGTTGGCAACGCCCAGCGCGTCTGCGACGACCTCCTCCGGCCCCCAGTTGTCGGCGGGGTCGCCGTCCCGGTGGGCGCGGAAGGCGAGCCGGTGGGCCTTCTGCTGGCACCAGAGGACGCCCACGTGTCCCTTGAACGCCGCAACGGCGGCGATGTCGAACGGCCCCACGCTCGCCAGCACCTCCCGCGGGCCGAAGCCGGCGGCGGGGTTCTGGGAGGCGAGCGACTGGACGGTGACCCGGCCCTGCTCGTCCACAAAGGCCACCCAGAGCGTTCCTTTCGAGTCCACGTCGCACGTCATCGTAGCCGTCTTCTCAGGCGCCTTGAGGAGCACTGGGTAGCCTTGCGCTCCGCGGTAGGCCCCGTCCGAGAAGGACAGGGCATGGAGCGGGACCTCTTTGCTCCCCTTGTCGAAGGCGAGGACGAAGAGGGTCTTGTCGTGCAGCACGACATCGCACTCGGCCCCCGGGCCGGTGCCCTTCAGCGCCCCGGGGGCCTTCTGGGCATCGAACCGTCCGTCGGCGTAGCGCCAGAGCCACACGCCGTCGTCCTGGGGCAGCGCGGCCCACCAGGTGCCCTGGTCGTGCCAGAGCTTCGACTGCGGCTTCTGCGCGGTGACGCCTGAGATGGGGATCGTGCCCTCCCCCGCCAGCGCCGCGGAAGCCAGAAGCAACGCCAGTAGCGCATTCCTGCGTCTCATCGGGCACTCTCCTTACCAACAATGGCCGCCATCTCGTAGAGGCGGCGGGAGCGCTCCTGCCAGCCCTGGGGGCCGATGGCGTGGGCGGCGAGCGCGCCGAGGCGGAAGAGGCGGGTGACGTTCGTCCGCTCGTCGAGGAGTTGCTGGCAGCGTTTGGCCAGGTCGGGCGGGAGGGGGCGCTGCTTGTTGAGGAGTGCCTTTTCGATGAAGATGCGCGCCTCGGCCTCCTGGTTGCCCTCGCGGGCGAGCTCAAGGCGAATGGTGGAGACCGGCCCGTCAGGGCCGGGGCCAAAGAGATCGGTGCAGCTCCGCCCGAGGCCGGTCTCGTCGGCGTGCGAGTGGAGGTAGCGGTTGAAGAGGGTTCCGCCGCTTCCGCCGATGGCCCCCCAGTCGGCCTTGCCCTCGCCAAGGAGCTTGGCGCCGATGTGCCAGTAGTCGCCCCCCACGCGGCCGTTGCCCGCCCGCCCGTAGGCCAGGGTGCTCTCCATCCAGGTGCGGAACGACCAGGGGGGCTGGTAGCCCATCA
>VGYW01000236.1 GCA_016872875.1 Planctomycetota bacterium
AAGATGGCGCAGAGCCCGCCCGTGATAGGAAGCGGTCCGCCTTCCTCTCTCGCCGGCTTCGGTTGCTTCGTGCGCACCGCCTCATCAGGAAGGTCCCTGGCCGCAGCCTCTACCGCCTCACACCTAAGGGCCACCGCGTCATGACCACGGCACTCCTCTTTCGTCGGAGCGACCTCCGTCTCCTCCTCTCGAAAAAGGCCGCTTGAAATCTCTCCGAAAAACACGATTCTGGATGTTTGTAGCACAGAGGATGGTCATCTCGCCGCGCCTGACATCGCCGCACTCGACCGACTTCAGCAGCCTCGGGGCGCTCTTCGCAAGCCCACGCCTCGCGGGCAAGAAGGGCCAGGACCTCGCCATCGCCATCTGGGAACTGATCGTGGACAAGCAGGAGGGGCTCTACCACACCTGCCCAGCCACCGAGCGGCTCACCGACCACTTCGTGTGGGACCCGCTGAAGATCTTCAACTGCTTCGGCTGGAGCATCTGCGGGGTGACGGCGAACCTGATGGCCGTGCTCTACAAGGCCGCAGGCTTCGCCGACGCACGCATCGCCAACCTCAAGGAGCACGAGGCGGCGGAGGTCTTCTACGACGGCAGTTGGCACCTCCTCGATGGCGACCTCCAGGCGTTCCACCGCCGCCACCCGCCCAACCAGGCCGTCATCGCCAGCCACGCCGAATGCCTCGCCGACCCCACGCTCGTGAGCGAGCAGCAGAACCCCTCGACGCCCTACTATCTGCCCGACCGCCCGCCCGCGGCGATGGCCGAGCTATACAAGGTGACGCCCTCCTACGACCGCGGCTACGCCGAGCACGCGCACACGATGGACTTCGTGCTGCGCCCCGGCGAGCGACTCGAACGCCACACTTTCCACGAGGGGAGATGGATCTGGTTCTCAAACTACAACGAGTTCAAGCAGCGCTGGCCGAGCGAGTGGCGCGACGACGGCCCGTGGGAGCGCTTCCCGCCCCATCGCCGCTTCGGCAACGGCCGCTGGCTCTACGACCCGAACCTGACGAAGGGCTTCCGCGACTTCGACTTCGGCGTCCTCGAAGCCGACGGCATTGAGGCCGGCGAGCAGGGGGCGACCGTGACCCGCAGCGGCGCCGCCTCCTGCACCTTCGAGTTCAACTCCCCCTATCCCTTCGCCGGCATCCAGGCGCGCCACGGCTGCACCGTGGAGACGGGCATCTTCGTCGGCCAGCGCTCCACCGCGCGAATAGAGCTCGCCGTGGACCCCGACCTCCCCTGGCTCACCGTGTGGGAGAGCCCCGGAGCGGGGCTGCACAAGGTGCGCCTCGACCTCACGGAGCACGTGGCTAACGCCTATCGCTACCTGCTCAGGTTCGAGTTCGATGCCCAAACACCGCCTGAAGGCGGGACTACGAACAGCCGCATCCAGATGCTACAGGTCGAATCCTGGTTCATGGTTGCCCCGGGGTCATTGGGGCGGCTGGTGGAGGGACCGAATGAGCTGACGGTCCGCTTCGGCGACGAGCAAGGCCTGCCCACCCGCCGGCTGCTTGTCGAGACCAACTTCCGCGATGAGGCCGACGTGCGCCGCAAGGCCCATCGCCTGCAAAACGTCCGCTTCGTCAAAGACCCCGCCGACCGCATCCTGCCCGCGAACCCCGCCCGGCCCTATGAGGTGGTCTTCAAGGTCGAGGCCCCGCCCCACGGAATGCTCCAGCGGGTCTACGCATTCGGCGCCTTCCGCGGCAAGGCCCCCGACGACCCCACCGTTGACCGCGTGGCGGCCTATCTCGGCGAGACCGAGAGCGGCCCCTGGCGGCCCATCTTCGACGACCCGCTAATCGTTGACCGCCACCGCTGGCACTTCGACGCCCAGGGCGAAGTCACCCTGCCCCACCCCGCGAAGGCCGACTTCGTCAAGTTCGCCGCAAAGGTCGGCATCATCAACGCCAAGGTCCGCGCCCACTACCTCGACGACCGCGTGGCCGCCATCAGGCCAACGCTCATGATCTCTCATGTTTGGGAGGAGGCAGGCCGTGAGCGAATGCTGCCAGCCGAGTTTCAGGGACCGTTCGACTCGCCGCAGTCGTATAACCTGGCGTGTGGGCCGCAGCCGAAGCTCCGCTCAGTGATCATGCAGGTTCCGCCGCTCGCGAAGTGAACCTACGCTCTGAGGATAGCCTCGTACTCACGATGGGTGCCAATCCAGAACCAGACAAAGTCATCGCCGGCAGGCACAGCCAGCACGCGGTGAGAGCGCCCAACCCGAGCGGCCCAGTATCTGCCTACCTTCTTCAGATGGAGGGACGGATGATGGGGGTCTGCTTTGAGAAGGTCGAAGCACTTATCGGCGAGGGATTGAGCCTCCACCGGGAGCTTGTGGTAGCACTTCCAGAAACGGGGGCTGGCGAAGTGCCTCATAGCTCCTTGCAGCGGCCCTTCCGGTAGTCCTCGAGGGCCTCCGCGGCGAGCGCGTCGAGCTTGCCGGAGCGCGCGTCTTCCTCAAGCTGCCTATCCCAGGCCGCTGCCTCGTACTCCTCAAACCAGGCGCGAAGCTCTGCTAGTTCGTCTGGGGGGAGGGCGGCAATCGCCCTTTCGATCTCTGCAACGGATGCCATAGCTCAATCCTTCCCGTGGATGTGGCGGAGGTAGAGGCGGTCGTCCTTCACAGCGGCACGGCCTCCTCAAGGACGGTTGCCCGCAATTCTTCGCGGAGTGCGTCCGCCTCGACCACGTCCACGCGGCGGCCCAGGAGCGCCTCGAGGTCGGCAACCAGGCCACCGGGGAACCAGGGAGGGGTCGGGCCTTCGACCTCGATCAGCAGGTCAACGTCGCTCGCCTCGGTGGCGTCCCCTCGGGCGATGGAGCCGAAGACGCGAACGCGCCCCACCCCGTGCCTGCGCGCAATCCGCAGGATTTCCTGACGCTTCGCGCTCAGTGTGCCACCGACCCTCATGCCATCGCTCTCCGGAGGCTCTGCTAGCAGCCTGGCACGATTCCACGGCAGCTCGTGCCACCGCATGGATTATAGGCGGCCCGGTTCGGTGAGTCAACAGCAACGGCTACTTCGTTTCTGTTACGGAGAGCCCGCCCCCGTGCCGTTCGATGGCAGGCGTAGCGACACGCGGCTCGCGTGTCGAGAATGGGACAGGCGAGCCGCCCGTCCCCACGCCTTTCCGCAGCAGAAACTACTTCGCTTTGGGCACGAGGTCCACGAGCCCGACGTCAATGTACTGGCCGCCCATGGTTTGCCTGACGTGGACGGCGAGGGTGTTCTTGCCGGGCTTGAGGGCGGCGGCGCCCTCGGGGGTCATTGCGAGCTCTTCGTACTGGGTGGTGAATCCGCCGGCCCTGCCGGCGAGGACGCCGTTGATGTAAATCTCGCAGTCCTCGTCGTGGTGGACCCAGAAGTGGGGGTTGGCGAGCTTGCCCTCTGGCAGCTCGATTGTGCGGCGGAGCCAGATGTCAGAGGTGCGCCACTCGGTGCGGACGATGGCGCCGGGGGTGGACTTGGTGCCGAAGCCGCCAGGGCCTTCCTTCCACGCCTTGTCGTCGAAGTCGGGCTTCGCCCAGTCGTCGGCCGGCTTCTCGGTCGTGTAGCGCCAGGCGAGGCCTTCCTTCTCCGAGGTCGGGACAATGACCTTGAGGTCGGGCGGGGGCGGGAACTCGCCGCGGTTGGCCTTCGCCGCCGCCTCGAGGTCGAGCTTCACCAGCTCGCGGTCGTAGGTCATCAGCCCGTTGCACTCGGTCTCCACGTCGGAGGTCTGGGTGTAGATGCCGGCGCAGAGGCCCTTGTCGCGGAGCTGATAGAGGCGCTGGAGGAGTTTCACGTATTGCTTCGTGAGGTCCTCGCGGCTGGAGGCGCCGCGGTAGCCCCAGTGCTTGGCCGTCCACGTGTGGCCGTCAATCCCCAGGCCGAGCCCGCCGAACTCGCCCAGCACCGCGGCGCGAGTCTCGGAGACGGGCGGCATGCCGGGGCCGGGGTAGGCGTGGATGTCGTGGACGTCCCCCACCTTCATATCGGTCCAGCCGCTGGCGTTATTGATGAGGCGGGTGGGGTCGAGCTTCTTGATGAGTTCGCAGTAGCGCTCGGTGTCGTGCTGGCCCCAGCCCTCGTTGAAGGGCACCCACATGACGATAGAGGGGTGGTTGCGGCGGCACTCGATCATGCGGACGAGCTCGACCTCGAAGTTCTTCTTCGCCAGCTCGAAGCGCTCGAAGGCGGCGGGGGTGGGCTTCGTGACCTTGCCCGCCTTGTCCTTGCGGTCCTGGGGCGGGGAGACGAACATGCTGGGCATGTCCTGCCAGACCAGGAGGCCCAGCTTGTCGCACCAGTAGTACCAGCGGTCGGGCTCGTACTTGGTGTGCTTGCGGGCGCAGTTCATCCCCAGCTTCTTCGTCATCTCGATGTCGTAGCGCATCGCCTCGTCGCAGGGCGCGGCGTGGAGGCCGTCGGGCCAGAAGCCCTGGTCGAGCGGGCCGATGTGGAAGACGGGCTTGCCGTTGAGCATCATCCGCGTGATCCCCGCCTCGTCCTTGCCCAGGGCGATCTTGCGCATCCCGAAGTAGCTCTCCACCGCGTCCTCGCCGAGCTTGATGGAGAGGTCATAGAGGAACGGCGTGTCGGGCGACCAGAGCTTGGCGTCGGGGATTTTCAATTCGGCTGTGCTGTCCACGACGGCTTTCCCTGTGGCGATCTCCTTGGCGCCGTCGCGCACGGTGATCTCGGCGGTCGGTGGCTTGCGCCACTGGCCCGCGCCCTTCACCGTCACGCGCACCAGCCCGGCGTCAACGTCCGGGTCAATCCGCAGCGAATCCACCCACGCGATGGGCACGGGCTCGAGCCAGACGGTCTGCCAGATGCCGGTGGTGGCGGTGTACATGATGCCGCCGGGGTTGCGCCGCTGCTTGCCGATGGGCTGGAAGCCGGCGTCGGTGGGGTCGAAGACGGCGAGGACGAGTTCCTGCGTGCCCTCGGCCTTCAGGCCATCGGTGATGTCGAAGCTGAACGGGTCGTAGCCGCCGCGATGGGTGCCAAGCTCCTTCCCGTTCAGCGTCACGGTCGTCTCCCAGTCCACCGCCTCGAAGTGGAGCAGGATGCGCTTGCCTTTCCAGGCCGCAGGCACCTCGAACGAGCGGCGATACCAGAGGCGCTGCTTCTCGTCCACCTTCTTCATCACGCCCGAGAGGGCTGATTCGACGGGGAACGGCACGAGGATTTTCCCCTCCCAGTCTTTCGGCTGGGCGGCATCCTTCGCTACGATCGCATAGTCCCACAGGCCATTAAGGTTCAGCCACTCCTTGCGGACCATCTGCGGCCTGGGATACTCCGGCCACGCCTTCTCCGGCGACACTTCCTTCGTCCATCGCGTAGCGAGCGGCCCCCTGGCCGGCTGCCATTCGGCGGCCGCGACGGGGAAGAGGCCGAGCGCCAGGAATGCCGCCACCGAGCTTGTCCTCATGCGAACCTCCTTCAGGGCTTGGGGAGAAAGGCCTCGACGAGTGCCTGGGCCTTCTCGCGGGTGGAGATGTCGGGATAGGTGGCCGGGAGCGCCTGCCCCTTTGCCGCCAGGAGGCGCGCGACGAGGAGGCGGACCTCCTGCGCCTGGTTCACCGCGTCGCCGAGCACGCGCATGCACTCCTGCGGGGAGTGGAAGCCGAGGCCGTTGTTGGCGGCAACGAAGTCCCATCGGAACTGTGCGTGGCGCAGGAGCTTTCGGGCGGGGGCGAGGTCGGGGTCGGCGATGCTGGCCCCTGCCGCGGCCGCGATGTCGAGATGGGCGCGCACGAGCGCCTGCTCGGCCGTCTGGCGCAGGGCGAGGACCTTGCTCTGGATGGCCTCCACGCGGCTGCGCAGCTCCCCCTCGCCCCAGCGGTGGCACACCGCGCAACTGTTCGCAATGTTCAGCAGCGGGCTCTGGATGTGGTGGTCGGTGTACTTCATTCCCCCCTCGGTGCGGTAGGGCATGTGGCAGTCGGCGCACGAGACGTTGCGGTAGGCGTGGATGCCGGTGGTGTAGACCTCCCAGTCGGGGTGCTGCACCTTCAGCATGGGGGCCTTCGAGACGGGGTGAACCCAGTCCGTGAAGTCCATCGCGTCGTAGTAGTCCAGCATGGCCTCCACGCCGGTGCCCTTGGCCCAGGGGAAGACGAGGTAGTTCTTGGGGTCTTTCTTGAAGTAGTATTCGACGTGGCACTGGGCGCAGACGAGGGAGCGCATCTCCTGGTGCGTCGCTTCGTCAATGTTGCGGCCCATGGCCTTGAATGCCTCGCGGAGCGCCGGGCGGGTGATGCGCAGCCGCATCGTCTTCGGGTCGTGGCAGTCCTGGCAGCCGATTGGGTGCTTGATCCCTGGCGCGAGGTCGTGGAAGTTGGCGGCGTAGAACTGCTCGACGCCCATCTCGGCCATCAGCTTGGGCGCGTGGGTGGTCTTGCAGGTCCAGCACGTGCCGGCCTGGAAGGGGGTGGCCAGGCGCTTCGTCCTGGTCACGTCGGTTACGGCGTGGTAGTGGCCGCGTGCCTGGCGGTATTCCTTCGCGAAGCCGTATCCAGCAAAAAGGATGACCAGTTGGGGCGACTCGGCGAGGTAGTCGCGCGGCTCGGCCCCGCCGTGGAGCGTGCGGGTCGTGTCGGTGGCCGTGCGGCGGTAGCTGTCGTATTCGCGGGGGTAGTTCTCGCCCCAGACCGCGTTGTCGGGCTCCCAGTCGGCGATGGGCTTGAGGGCGATTGCCGGGCGCATGGCCTCCCAGCGCCGCTCCATGATGGAGACGGCGAGAAGTGCAAGGAGAGCGACGACGAGCGCGGAGAGTGCGAAGAGGGCCGGGCCGACCCAGCGCCTGGCCCTGGGCGCGGGGGCAGTTGTCACGGGTTCGCTCCTTTCTTCATCCAGGACAGACCGGCCGGCGGCAGTGCCGGCCGCAGCGGGTGCGGCGTGGCCGACAGGCTGCGGGCCTCGCCGTGGATGTTCGAGTGGCACTCCCAGCAGGGCCGCTCCGCCGACGCCGCGAGGCGCACCATCGCAAACTGCCCGGCGTGGCAGCGCAGGCAGTTCGCCTGCACCACCGGCACGGCGCCGCGCGAGAGGCCCAGCACCTGCGGCTCGAGGCGCAGCGTGAAAATCGCCGAGTGGCGCAGCCCGTCCATCGCCTTGAACGCCTGCTTCGCCACCACGTTCGAGTGCGGCACGTGGCAGTCCGTGCACACGGCCACCTTGCCGTGGCTTCCGCGCTGCCAGGACGCGTAAGCGTCGGTCATCACGTGGCAGTTGATGCACGTCTCTGGCGAGTTGGTCAGGTATGAGGCGGCGTTCGATATGCGCGCCACGGCCAGTGCCAGCCCGGCTGCCGCCCCGAGGGCCACGAAGGCCGGCCAGCGCCAGCGCCGCGGCAGCGGCTCGAGGTTCAGCCACACGACGGCCCGCTCGATCAGCCTCTTCACTCGCCGCATGGCCGCATTATACCAGGCACACGCCGAGAGCGTCAAGCACCTGTGGGCGGGGCGTCTCCGCCCCGCGCAGGGGGCGGCGCGGGGCGCAGAGGCCCCGCCCACATTGATCCAGAACTCTACGCCGAGCGCTCAGCGGCAGGCGGCGGCCACGCGCTCGATGAGCGAGGCGAGGGCGGCTCTCGCGCGGCGGAGGGCGGAGGGGTCAGCGGTGAAGTGGGTGAGGTCCTTGACCAGGGAGTCGTCAATGGCGAGGGCCTTCTCGGCGTCGGCGAGAAGCTGGGGGTCGGCGCCGCCCTTGGCCTTGAGCTTGCCGACGGCGTCGCGGAGGAGCCAGAGGTATTCGTAGTCTTCGAGGCCGTCGCGGAAGTTCTCGAGGCGGACGGATGAGAGGGGCTGGCGGTCGGGGCCGGGGTAGAGGAGCTGGCCGTCGCCGTGGTGGCGGCCGCCCTGTTGGTTGACGAAGGTGGCGGGGTCCCACGGGCCTTCGGGCCAGCGCGGCTCGGCCTTGTAGTTGTCGCGGAAGCAGTTGAGGCTCCAGTAGAGGAAGCCGGTGACGCCGTATTTCCAGGTCTGCCAGAGGAGGATGCGGTGGTCGAGGCCGGGCCACTCGATCATGAGGTTGGCGAAGGGCTTGCCCGGGCCGCAGCAGACGTACCACCAGACCTCGTCGCCCTTGGCCTGCTGGGGCTGCATCTCGTCCTTGCGGTAGCGTGCGGTGACGGGCGCCCAGATGTCGAGCACGTCGCCGAGGGCGGGGACGGGGTTGTCCTTGTAGAAGGTCTGCATGAGGCGGAGGTCGGGCATGGACTTCTTCAGAGCGGAGTACAGCTCATGGGCGATGTCGTAGTGCTCCTTGCCGATCTCGTCGTGGCAGTAGACGTAGGCCCGTGGGAGCCAGCCGCGCGCCTTGGCGCGGTCGTAGAGCTTGCGGATGGCGGCGATTTGTGGGTCGTTGTGCTTCGCCCGTTCCTCGGGCGTGCCCTTCTTGGGCCAGGCGTAGGCGAGGCCGAAGCAGGCGCCGCCGCGTTCGAGCTGGCGGGCGACGAGCCGCTCGAGGTCGCGTTCGAGCTGCGGCCAGTCGTAGAGCGCCGGGCTGATGCGGCGGTCGAGGCAGAAGTCCATCCAGGCCTCGTACATCTCGATGGGCACGCTCTTGAGGCCGTAGAAGCGCTGGAGCTCGTCGGCGCGGAGGAGGAAGCAGGTCTCAAGGTGCTGCTGCTTGGGGATGGCGAAGTCCCACACCCGAAGCTCGATGGGCAAGGAGCGCTTGAGCCGGCCTCCGGCGCGGACAGTGACCCTGCCGCGGTAGAGGCCGGGCTTCGCATCGCCGGGCACGCGGACGCTGAGCCAGACGGGCTGCACCTCGCCTGCCTTCACATCGAAGGGTTTTGGGGGAAGGAGCGGGTCGGGCCACCAGCCCTCGCGGGGCGCCTTGTAGGCCGGCTTCTCGGTCTTCACGTAGCCGACGACGTTCCAGGCGACGCAGGCGCTGGGGATGACCGCGCGGCCGCAGCGCAGGTCGCTGGCCTCGACCGCCACAACTCGCAGGGCCAGATTGGGCGCGACGACGAGCTGGACGCCCTCGACCTCGCCGCGTGCGGCCTCGATGGCGAGCTTCTCGGCCTGGCCGCGGCTCCACGGCTCATCGCGGAAGACCTTCTCCATCGTGTCGGCGCTGCCCAACGTGAAGCTGGGCGGGGGAGCGAAGTCACCATACACCCAGCAGAAGATTAGCCCACAACCGGGCAACAAGAGGCACAGGGCCGGGAGGACTCTGCGCACGGATCGCCTCGCTTTCTGTCGCAGGGATGAGCGCGGATCGCGCGGTTCAGCGGGCGAAGGACCGACGGATTCGGCGGCGCCGCGCCAAGAGGCCCAGGCCCCCGAGGGCGAGGAGGGCGAGTGCGGTAGGCTCGGGGATGAGTTCCGAGGAGAACTGATAGGCGGCGCCGGCGTCGGCAGCGATAGCGTCGTCGTACGGCGCGCCCACGAGCACCCTGTCGCCCATGCCGGCAACGGACATGCCGAAGTAGTCGCTATTCGCCGGCGTGGGATTGAGGAACGTCGCCAGCAATGAGCCCGTCGCTACGTCGAGGAGGTAAGCGGCGCCGGCGCCCGACGCGCCCATGCCGTCCCCCGGCGCGCCTATGAGGGCGTTCCCCCCCACCCCCGCAACCGACCAGCCAAACCAGTCGCCACCCGCCGGCGCAGGATTGGGGAAGGTGCGCAGCAAAGCCCCCGTCACGACGTCGAAGAGATATGCGGCGCCAGCGTTCTCAGCACCCGTGTCGTCGCCATACGCGCCTATGAGGACGTTCCCCCCCACCCCCGCGACGGAGATGCCGAACCTGTCCCAGATCGCCGGCGTGGGGTTGAGGAGGGTCCGCAGCAGGGCGCCTGTCCCGCCATCAAAGATGTAAGCGGCCCCAGCCTCCGGGGCGCCCGCGTTGTCCCCCAGCGCGCCCACCAGGGCGTTGCTGCCGACCGCGGCGACGGAGTAGCCGAAGAGGTCGGGCGCCGCCGGCGTCGGGTTCACGAAGCTGAGAAGCAATGCCCCTGTGCCGCCATTGAAGAGATGTGCCCCCCCGGCGCCGGCGTCGTCGTATGGCGCGCCCACCAGGACATTGCTGCCAACCCCTGCAACGGACCACCCGAACCAGTCGCCGGCCGCCGGCGTGGGATTGGGGAACGTGCGGAGCAGAGCCCCTGTGCCGCCGTCGAAGAGGTAGGCGGCCCCGGCGTCGGGGGCGCCGGTGTCATCGAATGGCGCGCCCACGAGCACGTTGCTGCCAACCCCGGCGACCGACCAGCCGAACCGGTCGTTGGCGGCAGGGGTAGGATTGGTGAACGTTCGAATCAAGGCCCCCGTCTGTCCATCGAAGAGGTACGCGGCGCCCGTGAGCGCGGCGTTGAATGGCGCGCCGACAAGGACATTCCCGCCAACCCCCGCGACGGAGCAGCCAAAGTAGCCCCCGCCAGCCGGCGTTGGGTTGAGGAACGTGTGCTCGAGGTAGTAAGGGATGCCCAGCGCCCGCATCTCGCCAATGCCGAGCGGAATCAGCGCCGCTGCCAACCCAACCAGGCGTCTCGCCATGGCATGACCTCCGACGTTGCCTGGCAGCGGATCACCAACCAGAACACACTCTAGCGTTCCGCAGTGGGCTTGTCAAGAGGGAAGTGGCCAGACTCTTCCGCGAGAAGCTCGGAATGGCAGTAGGCGTACTCGCAGCCTGCCTTGCTTGACGCTCTTAATCTAGGCGGAGCAGGCACTTACGCCGAATCGGGGCGGGGGCGGTTGACAAGCTGACGCCGTGTGGTATTATTATGTGAGGCAGCCGGGCCGAGCACTCCGCGCCCGGCTGCGGACGCCACGCATTGGGTGGGAGCGCAGCCAAACCGTGGTGCTCCAGGCGAGGGAGTGCGTAGCCGCGGGTAACACCGCAGGTGTGCAAGGGTGATCCCGGGATTAGCCTCCCAGGGAGCCCGAGACGAAAGGAGGAGCCACATGGCTGGCTTTCTCAAACGCGTGCGCCGCATCACCATGGCGAAAATCAACGCCTTCCTCGATGCGGTGGAGAACCCCGAAGAAGTCTTCCCACAGCTCGTGCAGGAGATGCGCGTCGAATGCCGCAAGGCGATTGACGCCGAGGCCATCGCCGTGGCCGCGCTCAAGCGCCGGCAGCAGGAGTGGGACGACCTCCAGGCCGAGACGACCAAGTGGGGCCTGAGGGCCGAGCTCGCCGTCCGCGAGGGCGACGAGAAGCTGGCCCGCCAGGCCGTCGAGACCCAGATGGCCTTCGAGAGGCGGGTGGACCCGCACAAGAAGGCTGTCGAGCAGGCGCGAGTGGCCGCCGAGCGCGCCCGCGAGGCGCGCCAGGACCTCCACGACAAGCTCCACACCCTGGAACGCAAGCGGGACGAAATCCTGGCCCGCGTCCGCGCCGCGAGGAGCCAGGAGGCGGTCCAGAAGGTCATCGCCGGCGTCGAGAGCGGCTCGGGGAGCATTCTGGACGCCGTGGCGCGGATGGAGGCGAAGGTCACGGAAGCCGAGGCCCGCGCGGGCGCCTATGCAGAAGTGGCGCTCGAGATGGGCGGCGGCGACTCCGAGGCCCGCTTCCGCGAGCTCGAACGCAAGCAGGCCGTCGAGGTCCGGCTCATCGAGCTCAGGCGCCGCGTGGCCGGCGCCCTGCCCGCCGCCGAGGAAGCCCCGGCGGCGGAACAGGCGAAGTCCTAGTTCACCCTTCGGCGGCAAGGCCGCCGGCTGCGCTCCCACGGTCCGCTCTTTGCCAAGCAGCTCCTGTTGTGGACCGCACGCCCAAGCAGAGCTTGGGGCCTGTGTGCCGGGGGGAGCCCTCCTCCCCCTCTCCCTCGGGGAGAGGGTTGGGGTGAGGGTGCTTCCCTTCCCCCTCTCCCTCGGGGAGAGGGTTGGGGTGAGGGTGCTTCCCTTCCCCCTCTCCCTCGGGGAGAGGGTTGGGGTGAGGGTGCTTGAGTTCCAGGCAGTCTCACGGAAGGCACCCTCACCCCTGCCCTCCCCCCAAGGGGGAGGGAGGAGACTTCCCTTTCGACAGGCACGTACAACGGCGGGAGACACGGACAAACAAGTTCGTCCGTGGCACCCTCCGTTTGCCCTGTGCAAACCCCGGGTGCCACGCCCAAACTTGCTTGGGCGTGCGGGAGTGAGTATACTCCCCAGCAGGAGCTGCTTGGCGTCTGCTCAGGTAAGGGGACACTGCGATGCCTGAGCTGTTTCTGTGGTACAACCTGGTCTACGTCCTCGCCTTCTTCTTCGCCCTGCTCTACGCGGTGCTGAACGCGGTGGGGCTGGCCTCCGGCGGCGGGGCCGACGTGGGCCTCGACCACGACGTTGATGCGCACGTTGACGCCCATGTAGAGCACGACGTGCACGTGGAGGCCGAGCACCACGTGCCGGACTTCCACGTGGACCACGGGGTCCACGCCGAGCCGCCATCCCAGGCGCCGAGCCTGCTGGAGGAGGCGCTCTCCTTCTTCGGCATCGGCAAGGTGCCCCTCTCGGTCATCCTGATGACCTTCCTCATCACCTTCGCGGTCGTCGGCTGGGCGGTGAACAAGCTGCTGATGCCCGTGCTGCTCACGCCCGTGGCCTTCTTCCCCATCTCGTGCGGGGCCGCGGTGGTGCTGGGGCTGGGCGGCACGAAGCTCCTCGCCGGCACCCTCGGCCGCTACCTGCGGCCAATCGAGACGGCGGCGCTCCAACGCGGCGACCTCATAGGCCGCATCGCCACGACCAGCCTGCCGGTGGACGCGAAGTTCGGCACCGCACTGGTCCGCGACGAATACGGCACCCTCCACAAGGTCACGTGCCGCGTGCCCGAGGGTGCCACGTCCATCCCCAGGGAGCAAACCGTCCTCCTCGTGCGCTTCGTGCCAGTGAAGGAGCCGGGCCGGCGCGCGAGCGGCTACTACATCGTGGAGCCCTACAATGTCCCAACCACGTAGGCCTCCTCCGAGGCCGCCGGGCCGCGCCCAGCCGCCGCCCGTGCCGCCGCAGGTGCGGCGCGAGCCGCAACGGCCCCCGTTCGCCGAGCTGGACGCTATGATTGAGAAGGAGATTCCTTCCCCT
>VGYW01000237.1 GCA_016872875.1 Planctomycetota bacterium
GGCGCAATGACGCGAGGCCTCGAGAGAGATGAGCCCGCATCGGACCGACACTCCTGCCGACCTCGAAAAGCCCCGCTCTGCGGGAGCCCAGGGGATCCGTCGTGAAAAAAACTTGACTTTCCACATGGCGGCTTCGCTCAGGGCAGGCTTCGCTCGGCATGACAGACCTCAACTGCGCAGCAGGATACCCCGCGCGGCAAGGCGAGTCAACCCGCAGACAAATGCGCTGAGTCTGGCCCCTGATTCTGGTGACCCTTGCCCAGTTCCCCGGCTCGCACCGTGTGGCGCCCCTGCGCCATTGTTGAGGGTCTGAAAAACAGCCTCAACAATGGGTGGAGCGGCCTCCGGTGGCCATTTCAGCCACTCCTACCATTGTTGAGGCTCACGCACACACACACCTACGCGAAGGCAGCGCTGGGCGACCCATACGGGCTGTACAACACGAACATGGCCGGCGCATCCAGCGGGATCAGCCGCAGCGGCTCCGGCACTGTTGGGGACCCCTATGTCTACTCCGCCAAGGGCGGCGACACGGAAACCGGCGCCTATGTCAACGTCGGCAACCAGGCGACGTTTGCACGCGTTGCGAACGCTCTCTTCTTCATCGCCACGGAGAACGAGTGGTACAAGGCCGCCTACTACGACCCGGCCAAGGGCGGACCCGGCGTCCCGGGATACTGGACATTCCCGACGATGAGCGACTCGGCGCCAGGCAACGACCTGATTGACCCCGATCCGGGGAACAACGCAACCTTCCGGATCCCTCCTTCAGACTACACCATCGGCAGCCCCTATTGGGTGACCGGGGCGGGCGCCCACGAGAACTCGGCGAGCGTCTATGGCACGTTCGACCAGGGCGGGAACGTGTGGGAGTGGAATGAGGCGGCGATCGGCTCGTCCCGGGGCCTTCGGGGCGCCTCGTGGATCAGTAGTGCGAGCGACATGGCGGCCTCGTTTCGGGTCTCCGGTGCTCCGTCGCTCGAGGGCGACTCCGTCGGTTTCCGTCTCTCAGGCCCCCTGGAGATACCTGAGCCAGCCACGTTGAGCCTGCTTGGCCTCGGCGTTGCCGCGCTGCTTCGGAGGGGACGGCGCCGGGCGCAAGCTCGTTGCCCTCCTTGCTGTCCCACCTCCCGTTACGCGCGGCAGCCTGTGGGAGTGCGGTCGCTTGAGACCGCTGTGGGCTGCCGAAGGGCACAGCCAGCGAGCAGGCGTGCTCTCAGGGGTTGCGCCGAGCAAGTCCACAGCGGCGTCGAGCCGCCGCACTCCGACAGGCTGACGCATGCACTCAGGGGCCACTGCGCAACCGCGGCTGGATGGCCCAGAGGGGGTCACGGGCCAGGGCGTCGCGGGGCTTGGTGAGGTGGGCGTCGAGCCAGTCGAGGGCCTCGCGGGCCTTGGGGAAGCCGCCGTCAATGCCGCAGATGACGGCGGCACGGGCGGAGTATGAGTAGCCGCCGCCGTAGTTGGTGAGGCCAGGCTTGCTGAGCCTGGCGTTCTCGTCGCCGAGCTTCTTCCAGTCGTCGTAGAAGCGGATGGGGCCGCCCGGCTCCTTTTCGCCGACGACCATGCGGTAGGGCGTGGCGAGCAGGGGGTCGAAGTCGGTGGCGTTGGTGAGGGAGCCGACGCGCCAGCGGAGCTGGTAGTCGCGGACCTTCGCGGCGTCGGGCCAGCCGAGCTCGACCATGTGGTGGAAGCTCCAGGTGAAGTAGTCGTGCTCCCAGGGGGCGGTGATGATCCAGTTGGGGTTGGCGGGGTTTTGTACGCGGGCGTCCTGAACCGTGCGTGGTCCCCAGAAGCCGAGCTTGGCGAACTCGGGCGGGCCGTACATGCGGCGGATGCGGTCGGCGATGTTGTTGCGGAGCTTCTCGTCGAGGTAGCGGCCCTCGGGAGCGTCGGTGGGGGCGATCCAGGCGGCGTCGGCGATGTTGCGGAGCGCCCAGGCGTCGCCGCGAATCTGGTCGGCGATGATGCCTTTGGCCCCGCCACGCGGGGCGGGCCAGGTGGCGATGAGGCAGTAGCCCGCCCAGAAACAGGCTTCCTCAAGGTAGTAGAAGTCGCCCGTGAGGAGGTAGGGCACGTAGGCGAAGGAGCCCTGGTGCGCGAGGTCGGGCGAGAGCTTCTGCTGTTTGGCGTCAGGAGGAGTTCGGTCGGGCTTCCAGGCCGGCTTGTCCTTCCCCCGCTCGTCGAGCCAGAAGTCGGGGCGGTCGTCAATCGTCATGATGCGGCCGGTCTTTCGGGCGCGGACGTGGATGGGCCAGGAGCCGGCGAGGTCGCCGTTGGCGAGCACGAGGTCGCGGGCACGCGGGTCCTTGTGGAGGAGGTACTGGACGGTCCAGGCGGGGTAGGGTCCGATTTCGGGGCGGCCGCCGGTGGTCGGCATGTAGGCGGTGAGGGAGCCGTGGCCCATGATGTCCCACAGCGGCCCGACGAGACCCAGGTCGCGCTTCATCTGCCAGTCATGGGGCGCCGCGGGGAGCGTGGTGTCGTAGTTGGGCAGGGCGCCGGTGGCGGAGAGGCGCGCCAGGTCGGGCATGACGTGTACGGGCGGCGCGCCCATTGCCGGCAATGGGCTCCCGCCGCCCCACCAGAAGACCTTGCGCCAGCGGGCGAGGCGGCGGTGGTCCACGGCCTTGGCGGCGAAGACCTCTTTGCCACCGACCGTGACCACGGCATCGTAGCGGATGTTGCCCGCCCACGTGTCCCAGCAGTTCTCGACGACGACCGACACTCGGACCCGCCTGAGGCCCGCATAGGCCCGCACCTGGAACTGCACGTTCAGGTCCTCGTCGGGCTTCCCCTCCTTGTCGAGCGGCGGTCCGGAGACGAGCCATTCCGTGGCCACGTGGCCCATGAGCCACATGGGGCCGCGGACGCGCAACTGCTGCCGTTCGAGCATAGGCCGTGCGCTGGCCGAACGGACCGCGCCGTCGGGGAACGTGAGCGTGACGACGGCATCGAAGTCGGTCTTCAGCAGCTCGTCGAGCATGACCGGCTTCAGCGCCGCCTCCGGAATCGCAGTGCCTGCTGTCAGGGTGACCGGCACTGAGCCGTTCGCGGGCAAGCTGGGTAGGATGGCCGAGAAGACCGCGAAGCGGAGCTGGTTGTCGTCGTAACACCGCTTGACGTCACCCTGCACCCGAGTGCCGCCCGCGGCGCCGTGGAGCATCAGGCCCTGCGGAATCTCGCCCTTTCGGAAAGCCAGCCCGAACGTGACGGGCACGTTCTCGAGCGCCTGGCCGCTCAGGTTGCGGACCTCGACGCTCGCGACCTCGGCAGCCGAGGCCCGGAGCACGATGCCCAGCAGGCATAGGCTCCACACCAACAGTCGGCTCGCATTCACCCGGTGGCCTCCTGCCCCCCATTGACTCAGGCGTGATATACCAGGAAATGCCGGGTAGAGTCAAGCAAGGCCATTGGCCCGTTCGGAGTCCCGCGTTCACGGGGCCGATAGAAGCTGAGTATCGGCTGCTCATTGGCTTATGCCGTCCTATCATTCAGCAACCCGGGCCTTGCGGCGGCAGGAAGTCCGTGGTAAACTCAAGGTAGAGAGGAAACCGACCAGTGGACGCAGACGACTGGCTTGAAGAGAAACGGCGATTCTCAGGACAAGGGGAGCAACATGGAACTGCTCCTGGAGCTCCTCATCTACATGGCCGTAGGCTGCGGCGAGTGGTATCTCGCCTTGCGTCGTACGTTGGCGTGCGCGCGCGGCGAGAAGACCACCCTCGTCGTCATTGTCTTTATCGAAAATCTCTTGGGGCTATGGGTCTTGTCGAATTTCGTCCGGTCTAACGACTGGACGCTCGCCATCTGCTACGCGGGCGGGGCCTCGCTGGGCGCTCTCCTGGTCGCCCTCCGCGACCAGCAAAACAACAAGAAGAACGGCTCGCACGGGTTGGCGGGTTCGCCGGCACATTGACCTGATGCGGCTGTTGGCAGATGGGCCAGAGGATGGCGCTGTCTACGGGGCGCTTTCCGCGGCCTGGTTGAGTTGGGTGTCGTTCGAGACAAGCTCGACCCCCAGCTCGCGTGACAGCCAAAGATAACTGGCGTCGTAGGCGCTGAGCCCGGTCCGCCGCGCAAGGGCGATGACGGCCAGGTAGTCCACCTCGCGCTCCTGGATGCCGAGGTGGCGGGCGTAGCTGAAACCGGCCAGGAAGCGCTCGGCGTCCTCCGGCTGCCTGCGGATTTTCTTCAGGCAGATATTGGCGAGTTCAAACCAGATCAAGCCGGACGCCAGCAAGGTCGCGCCTTTGAGGCGCTCGTTGACAGACTCGGCCTCCGGCTCACCGAAGGCCACGGCGGCAAGCGCCGAGGCATCAACGACGGTGAGAGCCATAGCGGTCCTCACGGAGCATCGCCACTGATTCAGAGGGGGACCGCAGCCCCATCGCCTGCACCTTGGCGTGGAGCTCGCCGATGCTGATGCGATCCCCTGTTGCCAGACTGGCCTCGAGAATGGCCAGGGCCTCCGCTTCGAGAGAGCGCTTGTGCTCAGCCGCGCGCCGGCCCAGCTCTGCGGCCACGCGGTCCGGGAGCCTTTCGATGGACAGAGCTACCGACATGACTTGCCCTTTCACACGTACTCCATTCCCATATCAGATTACCCGCCCCACACCCGAAAGTCAAGCCAGCTTCAGCCGCACGGTCTTGATCTCGAATGGGCGAAGTGCGAGGGCGATGAGGCCGGCGCGCGTGGGCAATGGCTCGCCGCCCTCTTCGAGCATGTTGGTGGAGAGGGCCTTGACGACGGGGAGGCTGGTGCGCAGGGTGCAGCGCGTGGCGGCACGCTTGGACTCGTAGAGTCGGACGATGATGTCGCTCGAGCCATCCTCGGCAGGCTTCACGGTCTCGATGACCACGTTCGGGGCGTCGAGCTGGAAGAGCGACCCCTCCCCTGCCCCACCCGCGACGACCAGGGGCGCGACGTTCAACTCGTATGCCTCCCGCACCAGGTCACTCTCAAAGAACGAGCCGTTCCAGGCGGAGAGGGCGTATGTGGCCTCTTGCATGCCTAGGTCGGCGGTCATGTCGGGGGCCAGCGGCGAGCGGAGCAGGGTCAGGTTGATGCTGCCGCCGAGGACGTTGACGCCATACTTGCAGTCGTTGAGGACGGCGGCGCCGCGGTCCTCTTCGGCCAACGCGGTCCACTTCTGGTTCGCCACCTCGAAGCGGTCGGCGTCGAATGGCCGCGAGCGGTGGGTGGGCCGCCGGAGGTGGCCGAACTGCACTTCGTGAATCGCCTCGTTGGCGTGGAGGTTGGTGGGGAAGGCGGCCTTGAGGAGCTTGTGCCGCTCACGCCAGTCAATCGTGGTGCGGAACTCGACGCGGCGGCAGCCGCGGCGGAGCCAGACCTCTTGTGTGACGGTCGAGTCGTTGATCTTGCGGGTGATGCGGAGGACGGCGGCGAGCGGCCCGGTGGCGACGACCTCGATGGCCGCCTTCTCGGGCAGCTCCACCGGCGCAAGCTCGTAGGTCGAATCAATGTCCCAGGCATCGAACCAGCGGGGCACGTCCTTGTAGAGGCGGAAGGCGTTCATCGGCCCGGCGGCCAGCTCGCGGCCGGTCGCCTTGTCCACCAGGCTCGTGATCTCGCCGCGGTCGTTCAGGCGCAGGCGGAGGCAGTCGTTCTCCATCCCGCGCTCCGTGGCCTTCACGATCGTGGGCGGCGTGTCCCCACGCCGCGATACGCGGGATGAGGACATCCCGCCCACAATCGCCGCCCAGCCGCACGAAGGCACGAGCGCCTCGGCGTAGAGCGTGGCGCCGATGCGTTGGGTGGGGAGGGCCTGGCCGTTGCTCTCTGCCCCCTTGAACCCCTTCGGCAGTGGCACCAGGGCCAACCTGTCCCACGAGAGTGAATTGAAGATGCTGACCGATTTGGAATCTGGAATCTGGAATCTGGAATCCCGCTTCGGGCTGGCGAGCGCCCGAGCCGCAGCACCGGCCACACCATGGGCGGTGGCGAGCAGCTGGGCGTGGAGGGCCTCGGCCTCTTCGTAGACGCGGTGGATGGAGGAGCCGGGGATGATGTCGTGGAATTGGTTGAGGAGGACGCCTTTCCACGCCTCATCCATCACCTTCGCCGGATAGCGGTACGTCGTGCCACGGTCGGCTCGCCCGACCGTGTCTTGCGCGCTCAAGACACGGCTGGACGAGCCAGCCGTGGCACAGGCGCCCCACATTTCGGCTTCGCGGAGGGCGAACTCGCACTTGCGGTTGCCACGCTTCGTCTTGGCCTGGGTGGTGTAGGTGCCGCGATGGCACTGGTAGTAGAGCTCGCCCACGTAGACCGGCCAGTCGCTTCGTTTCGCTTCTTCGGCGTGGAAGAAATCGAGGGGCGAGGCGATGACGGTGCGGGGCGCACCCTCCAGGTTCCGCTGACGGCGCAGGAACTCCAGGTGCAGACGCGTCGGCCCGCCGCCGCCGTCGCCGTAGCCGAAGGGCACGATGCGGGCGTTCAAGCCGTCCTTCTGCACCCGCTCCTTCCAACGCTGAATCAGCGTCGCGGGATTGGTCTGCGAGTTGTAGTCGTTGTGGAAGTGGCTCAGCACCCGCGTGCCGTCAATCCCCTCCCACCAGAAGGTGTTGTAGGGGAAGGGGTCGCCGCCGTTGTAGTTCCAGAAGATTTTCTGGGTCGAGAAGTACTTGATCCCGCAACCGGCCATTATCTGGGGCATCGCGCCCGAATAGCCGAACACGTCGGGCAGCCACATCAGCTCGCAGTCCACGCCGAGCTCTTCGCGGTAGAAGCGCTTGCCGTGGATGAACTGGCGGATGAGCGCCTCGCCGCCGCTCACATTGGTGTCGGCCTCCACCCACATGCCGCCTTCGGAAATCCACTGGCCCTTCTTCGCCGCGGCCTTGATGCGGGCGTAGACATCCGGGTAGAGCCGCTGGGTCATGCGGAACAGGTGCGGCTGGCTCTGGAGGAACTTGTATTCGGGATACATCTCCATCAGGGTGAGCTGGGTGGCGAAGGTGCGGGCGCACTTGCGCTCGGTCTCGGCCAGGGGCCAGAGCCAGGCCACGTCAATGTGCGAATGGCCGTAGCAATAGAGGAGCGGGCTGGTCGAGCCGTTGGTGCATTCGAGCAGCGGCTTGAGGCGCTTCCTCGCCGCGCGAATCGTCGCCAGCATCGGTGGCACAGGCATCTTGCCTGTGGTTCGAGGCAGCTCCAGGTCGGCGATCAGCGTGAACTGGCGAAGCCCCTCGTCAATCTCCGACACCCGCAGGCTGTCGGGGTCCAGCTTGTCGCGCAGTTCCAGGAGCGTCTGGAGGTCGAGCCAGGCCTGGAAGACCTCTTCGTCCCAGATGCCCAGCGAGCAGGGCTTCACGGCCTGTTGCGTGGCGGGCGGCTCGGGGACGGTCAGCTCGCCGTGCGGGACGGGTCCGCCGCCGCAGTTCATCGGCCCGTGGCCCGCGTAGGCCTCCATCAGGATGTCGAACCTGCGGCCCGGCACGCCTTTGGTTGTGAGGATCACCTGGGGATGATGCCAGTCGCGTCCGCCCATTTCGCGTCCGTTGACGATGAAGCGCCCCTCTCCGCCTGGGTCGCCCGTGAAGCCGGTGCCCGTGCCGCAGCGGAAGACAATCCATTCCCCCTTCGCCTCCTTCGGCAGCGTGACCGTCCCCCGGAACCAGGCATATTCCCACTTCGCGCCCCAGGGCGTTCCGACGGGCATCGGCTTGAAGGGGCGCTTGAGCGCCTCGCGCGGCCGCAACTGCTCCTTCGTCACGAACCCGCTGAGGGGCACGTCGCCCAGCCTGCGATAGCACAGCTTCTCGAGCGTGTTCCGCCACTGCTCCACCCGGCTTCGCCATTCAAGCGTCAGTGCCATGTCCTTCGGCCTCCAGAGGGTTCCGCGTTCGTAGCTCCGCCTTCAGGCGGCTCCTGTTATCCCCGATCCGCCTTCATCCGTCAAGTGCGGATCGCTGCCGAGTGGCCACGCGGTCGGGCCATGGGCGTTAGCGGCGGAAGTGACCACAGGGACTACAGGGACAACAGGGACGCAAGGCACCGAGGCATTGGCCCGGCGGCATGGCTCTCGGCTCGTTTCGGGGTCCCTGTGGTCCCTCGTTTCCCCCCGCTTCCGCGCTCTGCGTGGGAACGGAGAGGATTCACGGGGTCGGCGGGATGCGGAGGAGGGTGAAGGGGTAGATGATGGTGACGTAGAGCGTGCCGTCGGCGCCCATTGCCGGCAATGGGCTCCCGACGAGGAGGGCCATGTGGCAGTGGAGCGGCGTGAGCGCCCCGTCGGGCAGCCGGTGGAAGCCGTGGGTCCACGGCTTCGGCTTGCCGTCGGGGCCGGGGCGGAAATCGAAGAAATCGGGGTTCTTCACGGCCAGGACGCCGAGGTCCTCCATCTTCCCGGCCCGTGTTGTGGGCGGGGCGTCCCTGCCTGTGGGCGGGGCGTCCCTGCCCCGCGTCTGCCGCCCAGGGTCATAGCGGACGACGTGGTGGAGGTAGCCGGAGCCGAAGCCTGTCTGGTTGTCAACTCGGATGGCGGCGTAGACGCGGCCGTCGGGCGCCACGCGGAGCGAGCCGCGCGAATCGAAGCCCTTGCCCTCGAGTATCCGGCCGAGGTCCGTGGCGGACACGGTTGGCCCCTCGCCGGCCAGGTCAATGGCGAAGAGCGACGGCTCCTGCATGCGGATGAGGTAAGCCGTCCTTCCATCTACCGCAAGGTCCCAGCAGATGGGGCCGGGCTTGAGGTCGTCCGCCGCCAGCTTCCTGCCGCCGGCCACGATGTCAAGGACGCTCACCTTCCCCGTGGCAGGGTCGTATTGGGCGAGTTGGAAGTCCTTCGTGATCGCGTTCGCCCGGCCCTTCGCATCCAGCAGCGTCGTCGCGTAGGGGGCGAGGAGCGGGCCGAGTTCGCGGTAGCTCTTGCCCTTCAGGTCGCCGAGCATCCAGTGCTGGTCTTCGCATGTGACGACGTAGAGGAGTCCGCGACCCTCATCGGCGGCCACGTCAATCACGCCCTGGCCGCGACAGGGCATGCCCAGGCACTCGGCCTTGTCGGTCGCGGGGTCGTAGGCCATCACGTAGCCGCCGGGGTAGTCCGCCGTATCGTCCTTCCCGCGGCGATAGCCCTGCTTGCTCCCCACGTAGATGCGGCCTGAGGGCGCTACGAAGTTCCGCGTGTGGATCTTCGCCTGCGCCGCGTAGCCCGTGGCGGTCAGCCCGCACAGCTTGTGCGTGTCGATCACTACCCGCTGCCTCTCCGTCTTCGGGTCGAACTCCACGAGGAACGAGTTCTGCCCGTACTTCGCGGTGCCGACGTAGATTCGGCCGTTCTTCCCCTCGCAGAGCGAGAAGTAGCCCGATTCATCGTTGTGCGTCTCGGGCAGGACATGGTATGCCTTCCCCCAGAGGTACTTCGGCGGTGCCTGGCCCGTGCCGCCCGCGGCAATGCCTGCGCACAGGCTCGCCGCCGCGCAGGCTAGGAGGAACGTCATCTTCTTCATCGTTTGATCCCGCACAGGCACTCGTCGCTCGCCCACGGGCCTGCGAGCGTCCGTTACATGATGCGCAGAATCCCCCGGAATGCAAGCTTTACGACGACGGCCGCCTCACGCAGGTGAACTCCCCGCCCTATGTCCGCGGCGCGCCTGCCGGGGAATGATCCACAGGCCGGAAAGGTAGGGCATGCACACTTGCACGCGGAACGCACTTGACATCCCAGGTCGCCCGTGGATAATTGTATTGGGCCATGTCTGGCACGTGGAGGCGCAATGGCGCTCGAGACCGATTGGGACGAACGGAAGGCATACGAGAACCTCAAGAAGTACGGAGTCTCGTTCGCCGAAGCCGCCACGGTGTTCGGCGACACCCTGTCCGTGACCATCCCGGACCCTCTGCACTCGGTTGGGGAAGACCGGTTTGTGACCCTTGGCCTGTCTTTCAGGAGGCGTCTCCTCGCGGTGGTCCACGCCGACAAAGGGGAGACGATTCGCATTATCAGCGCACGCCACGCAACACGGCGCGAAAGGTGCACGTATGAAGAAGGCACGTAAAGCCGCAGGAAACGGCGCAATGCTGCCGGAGTACGACTTCCGCGGCGGCGTCAGGGGCAAGTATGCCCGGCGTTACGCTGAGGGGTGCAACGTGGTCGTTCTTGCCCCCGAAGTCGCCGCCGTCTTCCGAGACTCCCGTTCGGTCAACGATGCCCTCCGCCCCCTGGCCGACCTCATCCGCAAACAGGCCCGCAGGAAACGCTCCCCCGGCCGCGCCTGACGGCCGTGTACTGAGATGCTCTGCGGTGCCTGGCACCGCAGGGCGGAGCGCCCTCGGGCGCGCCATCGTGCCGCTCCCCTTCACCCACACGGGCAGCCTGCTGGACGCCCTGCGTGCGAAGCTCTGAGCGGAGCCGCGGACCCTTCTGTTCCCTCTCCCGGTGGTAGAGGGCGCAGAGGAGAGGCTTGCTGCCGGCTGGCCTTGACCCTATAATGAGGGGGTCATCGGGCCGAGGAGCCTTTTCTTGCAGGAGGTCGCCATGTCTCGTGGGGCAGCAGCTTGTTTCGTGCTCGCCGCGGCCGCGTCCTTCGCGGGCGGCGGCCAGGCGCCGGAGAACCTGGCACGAAAGGCCAAGGCCACGGCGTCGAGCGAGTTCAGCGCCCAGTACGCCGCGCGGCTCGCCTGCGACGGCGTGATCCCCGCGCCCATTTCCCAAGACGACATCGGCCGGGCCTGGGTCGCCAAGGGGAATGACCACCCGAACGGCGTGACCTTCACGCTCGAATGGCCCGAGCCGGTCACTGTCGCCGAGCTGGTCTACTTCGGCCGCACGGGCTGGGTGTGGGGCGAGAACTGGCGCGACTACGAGCTCTACCTCGATAGTGCCCCGCCGCAGAAGCCGGCGGCGAAGGGCACGCTGAAGGCCGGCCACGGCCCCCAGCGCATCAAGCTGCCCGCGCCGACGAAGCTCCAGCGCCTCACGCTCCGCTTCCTCAACCACTACGGCGGCCCGAACCCCGGCGCATCGGAGGTCCAGGCCTACGCGGAGAGCCCGGCCGAGGCCGCGCTCGGCAAGTTCGTGGCGCCATCGAACATCGCCGACACCTTCGCCCCGCCTCCGCCCATCGAGGACTCGCCCGCCCTCGTGGCGAAGCTCAAGGCCGGCTCGCTCGGCTTCTCCAAGCTCCTCGTCATCCAGCGCCACCACATCAACGCCTCGCACGTCTACACCTATCATTGCGAGGGGCAGCGCGACGGCGGCGGAATCTTCATCGCCGACCTCGCTGCGACGCGGGGCGGGGACGCCCCGCCCGCAGCAGAGACGCCCCGCCCACAGATGATCCTCGATTCGGCCCAGGGGCAAATCCTCGGCTGCGACCTCTCCTACGACGCCAAGACCATCCTCTTCAGTTGGCGCAAGAAGGGCTCTCCCTACTACCAGATGTACACCATCGGCGTGGACGGCAGCGGCCTCACGCAACTCACAAAGGGCGACTACTACAACTACGACGGCGCCTGGCTGCCCGACGGGCGCATCGTGTTCCTCTCCAGCCGCATCTCCCAGGCCGCCTACTGCTTCTTCACGCCCGTGGGCATCCTCTACACGATGAACGCCGACGGCACCGACCAGCGGCGCATCTCGGCCAACTACCTCAACGACTTCACCCCCGCCGTGACCAACGACGGGCGGATCATCTACGGCCGCTGGGAATACGTGGACCGCCCCGCCATCCCCATCCAGAGCCTGTGGACGATCAACCCCGACGGCACGATGCTCCAGGGCTTCTTCGGCAACCGCGTGCTCGACCCGGCCAGCTTCATCGAGCCCCAGCCCATCCCAGGCTCCACCGCCATCCTGTGCACGATGACGGGCCACAACGGCTCCTGCCGCGGCGCAATCGGCATCGTCCACCCCGCGGGCGGCGACAACTCGCAGGGCTCCATCCGCAACGTCACCCCCGAGGTCCGCCTGCGCGGCGTCGCCCACAGCTCCAACGGCCCCCAAGGCCCCTACCAGACGCCTTACCCTGTGGACAGCACCTACTTCCTGGTCTCGCACGACGGCACGATCCTGCTGCGCGACTATGACTGCAAGGAGCAGGCGGTGGTGCTGAAGCCGACGAACCTGGGCTTCTACAACCCCCGTCCCCTCCGCCCGCGTCAGGTGCCGCCCGTCCGCGCGCCCCACGTTGTGCCCGAGGGCGGCGACCAGCCGCAACAGCAGCAGTGGGCCACCGTGTTCGTCCAGGACATCTACAACGGCCTCGAGCCCTACGTCCAGCGGGGCGAGGTGAAGCAGATCGCAGTCGTCCAGGAAATCCGCCGCAGCCTCATCTCCAGCCCGGGCATCCACAACCCGTTCTTCGACTTCCAGCGCATCGTCGTCTCCTGTGGCGCCACCTACGTGCCGAAGAAGGTCTGGGGCTTCGCCGAGGTGGCGCCCGACGGCTCGGCCTGCTTCCGCGTCCCCGCCCGCCAGCCCATCTACTTCATGGCCCTCGACGCCCAGGGCCGCGCCGTCCAGCGCATGCGCTCCTTCACCCACCTCATGCCCGGCGAGGTCCAGGGCTGCATCGGCTGCCACGAGCAGCGCCACGAGCCGCCCCAGCGCGACCGCCTTCTCCCCACCCTCGCACGCCCGCCCCAGGAACTCGTCTCGCCCCAATGGGGCGTCAAGGGCTTCGACTACGCCTCCATCGTCCAGCCCGTCCTCGACAAGCACTGCATCAAGTGCCACAACCCATTCGGCCCGGAGCATGTGGGCGGGGCCTCCGCTGTGGGCGGGGCCTCCGCTGTGGGCGGGGCCTCCGCGCCCCGCGTCCCTCCCAAGGGCATTGACCTCACGGGCGACCGCACCGACTACTTCAACGTCTCCTACGAATGGCTCGCCCGCAAGGACCAGGGGCGGACGGGCAGCCCCTACGTCAACTGGATTCCCACCTACAACGGCCACGAGTGGAACATCCTGGAGATCACGCCGAAGAAGTGGGGCTCCCACGCCAGCAAGCTCGCCGAGGTCATCCTCAGCGGCCACCCCG